>JADMKJ010000021.1:70424-109394 GCA_015478855.1 Proteiniphilum sp. | reverse complement strand
TGGGATGTAGGATTTGGGATTTGGGATGTGGGATATGGAAAATTTATTGGCAGACGCTAATCAATGATTAGCTGATAGCTGTCCGTAAGAAATGAAAACAATATAAGAACTGAAAATATGGAATTCGAATCAATTTTATTGCCGGGAATAGATGCAAAGAGACCGCTTGTGATTGCCGGTCCTTGCAGTGCCGAGACGGAAGAGCAGGTGATGACCACGGCCAGGCAGCTGGCGGCTGTGGGTGTGAAGATATACCGGGCCGGGGTATGGAAGCCCAGAACGAAACCGGGTGGCTTTGAGGGGGTAGGCAGCCCCGCACTGAAGTGGATGATGCAGGCCGAGAAGGAAACAGGCATGTATATGGCCACCGAGGTCGCTACCGAGAAGCATGTGTATGAAGCGTTGAAATATGGTGTTGATATCTTGTGGATTGGTGCCCGCACGGCTGCAAACCCTTTCGCTGTGCAGGAGATTGCCGATACGCTGAAGGGTGTGGATATCCCCATTTTGATCAAAAACCCGGTCAACCCCGACCTCGAGTTGTGGGTTGGTGCACTGGAGCGATTGTACAACGCGGGAATAAAGCGGCTGGGAGTGATTCACAGGGGCTTCAGCACAACGGATAAGACGATCTACCGAAACATACCACAATGGCATATCCCCATTGAGCTCAAACGACGTTTTCCCACACTGCCCATGCTGTGTGACCCGAGCCATATCGGCGGCGACCGCAATCTGATCTTCAAGCTGAGCCAGCAGGCGATGGATCTGAACTATTCAGGCCTGATCATTGAGTCGCACTGTTCACCCGATGATGCCTGGAGCGACAAGGCACAGCAGATCACACCTGCCGTCCTCAAGGAGATCCTCGAAACGATCGTCATACGCAACACGGTGCAGACCACCGAAGATCTCTCCGTCCTGCGCGATCAGATAGATGATCTCGATAATGAGCTGCTGCAGCTGCTTGCCAAGCGCATGCGTGTATCGAGGGAGATAGGACACTATAAGCTGGAGCATGATATGCCGATCCTGCAGACACAACGTTATGATCAGATATTGACAGACCGTGCCTACCAGGGTGAACGGATGGAGATGTCGGGCGATTTTGTCAAAAAAGTGCTTGAGTCTATTCACTCCGAGTCGGTACGTCAGCAGATGGTGGTGATGGACAAATCGAAAAAGTAACAACCAGAAGAGAGGAAGATGAAAATATTAATTCTCGGAGCAGGCAAGATGGGATCATTCTTTGCCGATGTGCTCAGTTTCGATCATGAGGTGGCAGTGCTGGATACCGATCCACTGAAACTCCGCTTTATCTACAACACACTACGGATGACCGACCCGGGTGAAGTGAAGGAATTTGCGCCGGAGCTGGTGATCAATGCAGCCACACTTAAATACACGATTCCTGCATTCGAGAAGGTGTTGCCTTATCTTCCCGAAACATGCATTCTGAGTGATATCGCCTCGGTGAAAACAGGACTGGAGGAGTTTTACAGGGAACGCACCCGTCCCTTTGTCTCCACGCACCCCATGTTTGGTCCTACCTTTGCCAGCCTGAGCGATTTAAGTACGCAGAGTGCCATCATCATCTCGGAATCGTCCCATTTGGGAAAGGTCTTTTTCAGAGATCTCTATCAGGGACTTAAACTGAATGTGTTTGAATATTCCTTTCGCAAGCATGATGAAACCATCGCCTATTCACTCTCAATTCCCTTTGCTTCCACGCTGGTGTTCGCCTCGGTGATGAAGCATCAGGATGCACCGGGTACCACCTTCAAGAAGCATATGCACATCGCACAGGGGCTGCTCTCGGAGGATGATTTCCTGCTTACCGAGATACTCTTCAATCCATACACCTCTGAGCAGGTAGAGCAAATACGGAAGAAACTGAGGGAGCTTCTCGATATTATCGGTGAGAAGGATTCTGAACGGATGAAACACTTCCTGACAGAGGTGAGGGAGAATATACGCTAGAGCGATCTGTTTTCGCTTACCCGCTGGTTCACTTATTACCCCATGAAGCGTCATGGACCTTGTGAGGCCTATTGCTCAGGGTTCGGTGTATATTCGGATGATCCTTGCATCATTGTTCGGACGACTCTTACCATCGACAGGCAAGGCGGCGATCTTGTCAATCACCTCCAGCCCTTCGGTCACCTCACCGAAGACGGTGTATTCCCCATCCAGATGATGAGCCCCTCCAATGGAGGAGTAAGCCTGTTTCAATCCATCGGGAAAGAAAAATTTGCCGGGTGCCACCTCGAAGAGTGAGTCTACTACTGCCAGCACGGAATCCAGCAGCGCATTGAACCCCTGTGGATCACTCACCTTCAACCTTGCCAGCTCTTCCTTGTGGGGTGAGTAGTGAGTGCGAATAAGCTGGTTCTTTATCGGGACATTGACACTCATCTCCATGCTATCAAGACGCCCTTCAGTGTACTCTTTTCCATGTACGATATAGAGCTGAGAAGCATCCGATTTTTTCTGCGGATTTTCATCATTACCCTTTCTGGGAGCTGCCAGGGCTCCTTTCTTATGGAACCTGTTTTCGCGAAACTCAGGCATCAGCTCCATATCTGTGCGCCCTCCACCTATCTCTGCACCGGCAGGAGCATTGCGGGAGTCCTGTGCGCCTCCCTGAATCACGAAGTTCTTTACCACCCGGTGAAATAGCGTCCCGTTGAAATAACCCTGTTTGATCAGCTTGAGATAATGATCGTTATGCACAGGCGTGTCATCGTACAACATCGCTTTCATGGTGCCATAGTTGGTCTCGATCACGATGGTGGGGTATTTTGTCTGGGCCTGTGACACTGCGACAGCAGTAAAAAGGATGAATAAGAGTATCCGGCTCTTTTTTAGTTTCATTGTCGTAATATTTCTGTGTTGGTTTCCTATTGTAACCTGTTACTTTTTGCTTACCGCTTACCGCTTACATTTTCTACTTACTACTTACTACTTACTACTTACCACTTACTTACTGCTTACCGCTTACAGCTTACCACTTACTGCTTACCGCTTATCGCTTATCGCTTACAGCTTACCGCTAACCACTTATCGCTTACAGCTTATAACTTACCATTTACCGCTGATGGCTGACTACTGATCACTGACCGCTAATTCGGAGCCTTCTTGTAGAGGTAAAATGCAATGACGATGAATATGATATTAGGTATCCATGCAGCGATGAACGGACTCATTCCTCCTTTTACGGCGAATGTTGAGCTGACAGTCATGAAAAGAATGTACCCCATGCTCAGCACCAGTCCAATTCCAATATTGAGTCCCATACCCCCTTTTACTTTTCGTGCCGCAAGTGAAGCACCGATGATGGTGAGAATAAAAGCTGAAAATACTGACGCAATGCGTGAATGATACTCAATCTGGAATGCCTGTATATTGCCCATTCCTCTTTCAATCTGGCTACGCACATAATGGCGCAGCTGGGGAGAGGTCATCCTTTGCTGATCTGTTTTAGCAATGATGAAATCGTCCGGAACAATCCGTAATGTGGTATCTATTGATGATCCCTTGGTGATTGTTTCTTTCAGACCATCAAAATCCCGAACCTGGTAATTATTGATGGTCCAATGATAGGCTGAGTCGTAACGAATGGAATGAGCTGTAAGCCGTGAGACCAGTTGCAGGCTGTCGAAATGATCTATCGAGAAATTGTATCCTATTTTGCTCGCCATATCAAAGTTACCAAAGTAGACAATGGTTCCCGGTCCCACCTTGAACTGAATATCGCGGTCTCCCACTTTCTTCTTTCGCAGATCAACGAAGTTTTGCTCAAATTCAATACGTGTGGCATTGGCGGGAGGGATCAGATAACTCCCGAACACAAAGGTGAAGAGTGCGATCACCAATGCTGAAATCATGTAGGGCTTCATTAATCGCTGGAAGCTGATACCATTGGAGAGGATGGCTGTGATCTCTGAATTGTTCGCCATCTTCGATGTGAAAAAGATGACGGCGAGGAAAACAAAAAGCGGACTGAACAGATTGGTATAGAAAGGAATGAAGTTTAGGTAATAATCGAAAATGATATCATTCAACGAAGCGTTGTTCGTCATGAATTTATCAATCTTCTCATTGATGTCAAAAACCACCGCGATCGAGATAATCAGGACGATCATAAAAATATAGGTACCCAGGAACTTCTTGATGATGTACCGGTCCATACGCTTCAGCGTCAGAAAATCGTTGCCTCTCTTCATAACCTTCTTGTCACATTTTCAATCATCATCGGTTTCCATGATGAGAAATCACCCGCGATGATATGTTTCCTTGCCTCCTTCACCAGCCATACATAAAATGCCAGATTGTGGATAGAGGCGATCTGTAAACCCAATATTTCGTTCACGTTGATCAGATGACGCAGGTAGGCTTTGCTGTAAAGCCTGTCTACAAACGATTCACCCTCCTCTTCAATAGGGGAGAAATCATCTTTCCACCGTTCGTTGCGCATGTTCATAATACCCTGTTTCGTGAAGATCTGACCATTGCGTCCATTCCGTGTCGGCATGATGCAGTCGAACATATCCACCCCCCGTTCAATCGCTTCCAGGATGTTCTCCGGTTTACCTACACCCATCAGGTAGCGGGGCTTATCTTTTGGTAGGATCTCGTTCACCAGCTCCACCATCTCATACATCTTCTCAGTAGGTTCTCCCACGGCCAGCCCGCCTATAGCATTACCTTCAGCTCCTATGGAGGCTACATTCTCCGCTGCGCGGCGACGCAGGTCGGGATAGACGCATCCCTGAACAATTGGGAAGAGCGCCTGGCTGTGTCCGTAGGGGCACTCCGTCTCACGGAATTGGACAACACAGCGCTCAAGCCACCGCTCTGTGAGGCCGAGCGATTTCTCAGCGTATGCGTAGTCGGCATCACCCGGTGTACACTCATCGAACGCCATCATGATATCCGCCCCGATGATACGTTGAATGTCAATCACTTTCTCGGGAGTGAAGAAATGTCTTGACCCATCGATATGTGATTGAAAAACAGCTCCTTCCTCGGTCAGCTTCCGGTTCTCAGTGAGGGAAAAGACCTGAAAGCCACCACTGTCGGTCAGCATCGGTTTGTTCCAGCTGTTGAACCTGTGCAGGCCGCCGGCCTGCTGCAGGATATCCAGCCCGGGACGCAGATAGAGGTGATAGGTGTTGCCAAGAATAATCTCAGCACCGATATCCTCCTTCAATTCGTTGATGTGTACAGCCTTCACGCTGCCAACGGTGCCCACAGGCATGAAAACGGGTGTCCCCACCTCACCGTGGTCGGTAGTGATTACTCCCGCTCTCGCGTTCGACCGCGGGTCTGTATGTAATAGCTGGAAATCCAAATTGTATCGTTCTCCTTGAGTTTAACCGCAAAGATAAAGTTTTTGCCGTTACAAACAGAGTTGTAACTGTATAAAAATAGTTAGGAGGAGAAGAAATTGAAACAGAATGAGTGGACGATAATTAGTTATTACACGAAGAAAATCGTATTTTTGCACTGTTTAGACATTTTATTATATCACCCATTCGTTATGTTAATTTTGAATATGCATCAGTGGATGCATCTGTCCGTAGCGAATTGAATACTTATTTGTAATCATTATGGAAAAAAAACCGGAGCTGATGCTAAGGAAGCCTGAATGGCTAAAGATCTCACTGCCCCAGGGAAAGGAGTACCTGGATGTGAAAGAGGTAATTGCTAAGAAAAAACTACATACCATCTGTGTGAGTGGCAAATGTCCTAACCTGGCTGAGTGCTGGGGAAGGGGAACAGCCACTTTTATGATACTGGGTGAAATTTGTACCCGTTCGTGTCGTTTCTGCAACGTGAAGACGGGTACACCGCTGGGTGTGGACTGGGATGAACCTGACAGGCTGGCAGCGACCATCGAGAAGATGAACCTGAGGCATGTGGTGCTGACAAGTGTGGACAGGGATGATCTGGATGATGGGGGTGCTGAATTGTGGTCCCGGACCGTGAGACGGGTAAAGGATAAAGCACCGCAGGTGACCATCGAGACGCTTATTCCCGATTTCAACGGGCAGGAAGAACTAATTCTCAAGGTGATTGATTCCGGCCCCAATATTGTATCACATAACATGGAGACGGTAAGGCGCTTAACCCCCAAGGTGCGGAGCAGGGCAAAGTATGATATCAGTCTTCAAACGTTGGAGATCATAGCCCGGAGTGGTAAGGTGAAAGCCAAATCGGGCCTGATGGTCGGACTGGGTGAGACAGAGGAGGAGATCATCCAAACGATGGATGATCTTATCGGTGTGGGTTGCAGGGTGCTCACCATAGGGCAGTATCTCCAGCCTACAAGGAAACATCTGACGGTGAAAGAGTATGTGACCGTTGAACAGTTCGAAAAATATAAAACCATTGGCCTTGAGAAAGGATTTCAGTTTGTGGAGAGTGGACCGCTGGTACGCTCCTCCTATCATGCTGAGAAACATATCTGATATAAAAACATGAGCAGGAAAGTAATCTTTGAAGATCTTGGACGTATCCGATACAGGGAAGCATGGGATTACCAGGAGAAGTTGTTCGACGCTGTGATACGTGATAAGCTAGATAAGAGAGAGGAGAAAAACCAATATTTACTCTTTTGTGAGCACGAACATGTATATACGATAGGAAAGAGCGGCAACAGACAGAACCTGCTTATCGCCCGGAGCGTCTGCGAGAGCAAGCAAATCGACCTGCATGAGATTGACCGGGGAGGTGATATCACCTACCACGGTCCGGGACAGCTGGTGGTCTATCCGATCATTGACCTGGAAGCATTTCATATTGGGATTAAAAAGTATATCTCGCTGTTGGAGGATGTGGTGATTGCAACGCTCAGAGAGTACAATATCGAAGGTGAAAAAGATGAGAAAGCCATGGGGGTCTGGATTGATCCGGCCCATCCGGCGAAAGCACGTAAGATCTGTGCGATAGGCGTTCGTGCAAGCAGGTTCGTCACCATGCACGGGCTGGCACTGAACGTCAACAGTGATCTCTCCTACTTCAATTACATCAATCCATGTGGCTTCACCGACAGGGGCGTCACGTCGTTAGGGAAAGAGCTGGGCAGAGAAATAGACCTCAGTGAGGTGTCGTTCAGGATGAAACACCATTTTCATCATCTTTTCGGAATGGTGTTCAGTTAGTTTAGCGGAATGATGAATGGTCGGTTATATGGAATGTTGAAAAGTCAGGAATGTGCACCGGTGAGCGTTCAGACATGCGGAAGAGTGCTGATGGATAAACCGGGTCAGGATCAATTGCATTCAACTTCCCCTGCTTAAACATTTTTAACTGCGTTTCCACCGAAAACCAATTTAACATTTCTATTTTTGTATCTCGTAAAAAGAATCCAAATTTAACAGTCAGAAAAATATGAGCCAAGTAGTCGATATTAAAGAGTTAAACGAGAGGATAGAGCAGAAAAGCACTTTCGTTCAAACGCTGGTCACAGGAATGAACAGAGTGATCGTAGGACAGAAGCACCTTGTGGAATCTCTACTCATCGGACTGTTGTCCGACGGGCATATTTTGCTGGAAGGTGTGCCCGGGTTGGCAAAAACGCTGGCAATCAAAACACTGGCTCAGTTGATTGATGCCGACTACAGTCGTATTCAGTTTACCCCCGACCTGTTGCCTGCTGACGTGATTGGGACGATGATCTACAGCCAGCGGAAAGAAGAATTCCTGGTAAAACACGGACCTATATTTGCCAACTTCATATTGGCAGATGAGATTAACCGCGCCCCCGCCAAGGTACAGAGTGCTTTGCTCGAGGCGATGCAGGAGCGTCAGGTGACCATCGGTGAAAAAACCTATCCCCTGCCCAGTCCCTTTCTCGTGATGGCTACGCAGAATCCCATCGAGCAGGAGGGTACCTACCCTCTTCCCGAAGCACAGGTGGACAGGTTCATGCTGAAGGTGGTCATCTCCTATCCAACAAAGGAAGAAGAGAAACAAATCATCAATCAGAATATATTTGAACCGTTAACCATTGATCGTCCGGTAATCTCCACACAGGAGATTCTGGAAGCACGCAAGGTGGTACGTGAAGTCTATATCGATGAGAAAATAAGCAAATACATCGTGGACATTGTGTTTGCCACCCGTTATCCCGATCAATTCGGCATGGCAGGCCTGAAGGAGATGATCGGATTTGGAGCATCACCACGTGCCTCCATCAACCTGGCGCTGGCTGCAAGGGCTTTTGCCTTTATCAAACGTCGCGGCTATGTGGTGCCGGAAGATATCCGTGCTGTTTGTCATGATGTGCTTCGACACCGCATAGGACTCACTTATGAGGCCGAAGCCAACAACCTGACTTCGGAAGAGATCATCAGTGAGATCCTCAACAAGGTGGAAGTACCTTAAAACGACAATCCACTCAACGAAAGATTCAGTTCACTCATTTAAATTATTTGCCCTGATAAGAGGGTTTGGCATTCAATGGAAACGACCGAACTATTAAAAAAAGTACGACACATCGAGATTAAAGCACGGGGACTCTCACGAAATATTTTCGCCGGAGAGTACCACTCTGCCTTTAAAGGACGTGGGATGGCTTTCTCAGAGGTTCGGGAGTATCAGTATGGCGATGATATGCGTGATATTGACTGGAATGTGACAGCGCGCTATAACCGCCCCTACGTGAAGATATTTGAGGAGGAGCGTGAGCTGACGGTGATGCTGATGATCGACCTGTCGGAGAGTCTGGGTTTCGGTTCCAGGTCTGTCCTCAAGCGCGATATGGTGGCTGAGATTGCTGCAACACTGGCGTTTTCAGCGATGCAGAACAATGATAAGATAGGTGTGATCTTCTTCACCGACAAGATTGAGAAATTTATTCCTCCCAAAAAAGGAAAAAAACATATCCTTTTCATTATTCGTGAGATTCTGGGATTCCAGCCTGAAAGCAATGGTACGGACCTGAACATGGCACTTCGTTATATGACCAACGCAATCAAAAAACGCTCTACTGCTTTTCTTATTTCTGACTTCATCGACCCGGGTAATTATAAAAAAGCACTTCAGATAGCCAACAGTAAGCATGATATGGTCGCAGTACAGGTTTATGATCAGCTGAGCACTGAGCTGATCCCGGTGGGCCTCATGAAAGTGAATGATCCGGAAACAGGCGAGGAGCGGTGGATTAACACCTCCTCCGTGAAGGTGAGAGAGGTATATCATAACTGGTGGAACAGCCTCCAGATAAATATGAACAATGCTTTCAGACAAAGTGGCGTTGACAGTGTCTCCGTTTCTACAGAGAGCGATTATGTGAAATCATTGCTGCAACTATTCCAACAAAGAAGGTAACAATGACAATGAACAGACCACATATCACTTTTTCAGGCAGAGCTGCGATGATTGCTCTTTTCATCATTTCAATTGCACCCTTATCTGCTCAGCGTGCCTCGGTGCATGCCACCGTGCAGCCCACGGAGATCATGATCGGGGAGCAGGCATTGATCAACCTGAAGGTGATCACACCTAAAGATAAAGCCATTCAGTTTCCGGTGTATGAGAAGGAGATCATCCCCGGTATTGAAGTGATCACCATGTTGACACCCGATACTACCATCGAGAACAATGTGATGACACTCAATTTCAAGTATGTGATCACCTCTTTCGACTCCACGCTCTATCATGTGCCCCATATGTCCGTATTCGACGGAACAGATACTCTCTTCTCCAACTCCTTCGGACTCAAAGTGACCTCACCCCAGCTGTCAGACTCTACACTGGCCTACCTGGAGAAGATAAATAAGGGAGAGACCGATTCAATTGATTTCAACCAGCTCCAGCTGAATGATATCAAATCAGTGCGTAAGGCTCCGTTTGTCTGGACCGATTATCTGTGGTTGCTCTGGATTGTGCTGGGCATCATGTTGATCATTGCTGTGATTGGCGTGGTAATCTATCTGGTGCTGATGAAAAAGAAAAAAGGATATTTCTTCAAGCCACCCGTCATATTGCCGGCACATGTACGTGCTGTCAGGGAGCTTGATAAACTGAAGGAGGAGAAGATATGGCTGCAGGGAAGAGAGAAAGAGTTTTACAGCAGGCTGACCGATATCCTTCGCCGCTATATCCACGAAAGAGAGGGATTTAACGCCATGGAGATGACATCAGGTGAGATATTGAATGAGATTCGTAAAGTGTCGGATGTGGATTCGGTATATGATAATCTGAAACAGATTCTTTCTACCTCCGACCTGGTGAAGTTTGCCAGGTACAAACCTTATCCCGATGAAAACGACCTGAGTATGGTGAATGCCTATTTCTTTGTGAACCAGACCAGAGAACCTGATCCTGTGATCGCAGAGAAGGATAAAGATGAAAATGATAACAATCAGACATTGGAAAAGAGTGTCGTTAAGCGTGATTAACCATGGAATTTTTGCATCCTGAATATCTCTATCTGTCACTGCTGCTTATCCCTCTGGTTGTGTGGTACGTGGTGCGGCTGTCGAAAGCGCAGGCTTCGTTCAAGCTGGCCTCAGCCCATGCTTTTAAGGGGATGAAGCCCGATTTCAGGGTCTATATGCGCCATTTTCCGTTTCTGTTGCGATTGATCTCGATTGCTCTGATGATCGTCGTCATTGCCCGTCCGCAAGCATTAAGCAGTTGGGAAGAAACAGAGACACAGGGAATTGACATCGTCATGGCGCTCGACGTCTCCGGATCGATGTTGTCACAGGATCTGCAACCCGACCGTCTGCAGGCAGCGAAAAAGGTGGCGGCAGAGTTCATTACCGATCGCATTAACGACAATATAGGACTGGTGATCTTTGCAGGTGAGAGCTTCACGCAGTGCCCCCTCACGACCGATCACAAGGTGTTGCTGAACCTGTTGAACGAGATCAATTTCGGGATGATAGAGGATGGTACAGCCATCGGCCTCGGACTGGCTACGTCGGTAAACAGATTGAAGGAGAGTGACTCTGACTCACGCGTGGTGATCCTGCTGACTGACGGCACCAACAACAGCGGGCAGATAGCTCCACTCACCGCCGCCGATCTGGCACGCTCCTACGGTATACGCGTCTACACGGTGGGTGTGGGTACCAAGGGTATGGCACCTACACCGGTAAACACACCCTACGGTATAAGGATGCAGAACATGCCGGTGGATATTGATGAGAAGACACTCACTGAGATTGCTGCGATGACTGGTGGTCAATATTTTCGCGCACAGGATACCGAAGGGCTCCGCCAGGTGTATGATGAGATTGATGAGATGGAGAAATACCTTATCAGCGTGCAGAACGTCACCCGCCGACGGGAGTTGTTCCTTCCCTTTGCCTTGCTGGCACTGGGTCTGGTACTGCTTGAATTGTTACTGAGAAGAAGCTGGCTGAGAAACATACCCTGATATGCTTCACTCTAGCCCTGCATCAGCGGGGGGGATATTGAATTGATAAGAAAATGAGATTTAGAGACAATAGATAATGTTTAGATTCGGAAATCCGGAATATTTATGGTTGTTGATTGCCTTGCCTTTGTTGCTGGCAGTTTACATATACCTCAACATCAGAAAGCGTAAGGATGTGCAAAAGATGGGCCGTCTTTCCACGCTCAAGATGATGATGCCCGAGTTATCACTGAAACGTTCCTATCTGAAGTTCTGGCTTATTTTCGGAGCTTTGGTAGCCGGGATCTTTCTGATTGCCCGCCCTCAGTTCGGCACGAAGGTGGAGACGGTGGAAAAGGAGGGTATTGAGCTGGTGATCGCCATTGATGTCTCCAATTCGATGCTCGCACGCGATGTATCTCCCAACAGGCTGGCACGTGCCAAGCAGATACTGTCGAGATTGATTGATCTGCGCAGGAACGACAAGGTGGCATTGATTGTCTTTGCAGGTGAAGCCTATGTGCAGATGCCGCTTACTTCCGACACCCAGTCAGCAAAAATATTCCTTAACACCATCGACCCGGAGCTCGTTCCTATTCAGGGTACAGCCATAGGGCAGGCCATCAGCCTGGGGATGAGTTGTTTCTCAAGCGATAAGGAGATAAGTAAAGCGATGGTGATTATTACCGATGGTGAAGACCATGAGGGGAACGCTGCGGGGGTAGCTGCTGAGGCGGCAAAGGCAGGTGTGATGATTAACATTGTGGGCATAGGCTCACCCGACGGTTCACCTGTGCCGGTAGATGAGTATAGCAACAACTTTATGGCAGATAATGAAGGGAATGTGGTTGTCTCCCGTCTGAACGAACAGGTGAGCATGGAAATAGCAGAAAGCGGTGAAGGTCTTTACATCCGTGCCGACAACTCCAACACGGCTATGCGTGCGCTGGAGGCTCAGCTTGATCAACTTGAAACAGGCAAGTCCACCTCTCTCTCCTATTCCGAATATGATGAGAAATTTCCACTGTTAGGCTTGTTTATACTGGCGATCCTTTTATTAGAGATACTTATTTACGACAAGAAGAACCGGTTATTCAGAAATGTGAGGTTATTCAAATGAAGAGATACCTGATGAAATATTGCTTGTTTATGCTGATGATGGTGCTGATACCGTTATCGGTTACCGCACAGAAAGATGTACGGAAGAACATCCGCAAAGGAAACAAAGTGTATAGTGAACAGAAATATTCCGACGCAGCTTCTTTCTACGAAAAAGCGGTGGAAGAGAATCCCTCCTCAAAAGAGGCAAACTTTAACCTGGGTAACACGTTGTACAAACAGAAAGAGTGGGACAGCACCATAGAGCAGTACAACCACTTTATCTCACTGGAACAGGAGAACCCGCTGGAGGCAGCTGCGGGATGGCACAATATTGGCAATGCCATGCTGCAGAAGAAAGAGCTGCAGAAATCGATGGAGGCCTACAAGATGGCCCTGCGACTGAACCCTCAGGACAATGAGACCCGTTACAACCTGGCAACAGTGCAGAAGATGATTCAGGATGAAGAGGATCAACAGGATCAGGGGGAGGGTGAGCAGGAGCAACAGGAACAGGAACAGGAACAACAGCAGGATCAGCAGCCACAACAGCAGAATCCGCAGGATCAGGAACAGCGTGCTGAACAACCGGATCAACCCGAACAGATGTCGCGTGACAACGCCCGTCAGCTGCTGCAGGCTATCGAGCAGGATGAACAGCAGACACAGGAGAAAGTGCAGCAGATAAAAGCGCAGGAAAGAGAACAACAGGCAGAAGATAACAAGAGGAAGAATAAAAACTGGTAAGCGCTCAGCAGTATATGAAACAGACAGAGAACATACGCATACTCCTACTACTCCTGGTTGTGCTACTTACAGGTAGCTTGACGAGGGCGGTTGCTCAGGTGACCTTTAAAGCATCAGCCCCCGCATCGGTGGTGGAGGGAGAACAATTCAGGTTAAGTTATGTGCTGAACAGGGAGGGACGGGATCTGCGACTGCCCGATATCACCGGTTTCGACCTTCTGTTCGGACCAAGCACCTCCACAAGTTACAGCCAGCAGACAATCAACGGAAAGACCACCTCCGAGAGCTCCGTGACCTATACCTACATCCTGATGGCTAAGAAAGCAGGTACCTTCACTCTCCCCCCTGCATCGATCACTGTAGAAGGAAGCAACTATAAGTCCAACACATTGCAGATAAAGGTGCTCCCCCCCGATGAAGCTTCAGCGAATACGCCCGCTGCTCCCGGCAAGACAGAGGAACGTGCTTCCACCGGTTCAGGAACGGCTACTGTATCCACCGGCGATGCATTTATCAGAGCCATCCTCTCAAAAAACAGCATTTATGAACAGGAAGGATTTACTGTTACCTTCCGGTTGTACACTACACTCAATGTGGTTAACTACGGCAAGATACAGTTTCCCGAATTCGAGGGATTTATGGTGGAAGAGGTGGATGTTCCCATGAATCAGCAGTTGCAGATGGAACGGTACAACGGTAGGAACTATTATACTGCAGATCTGCGCAAGACGTTACTCTTTCCGCAGCGGGCAGGCGAGATAACCATACCGGCCGGAAGCCTTGAGATGGTGTTCTCTGTTCCCTCAGGAAGAAAAGTATCCACTTTCTTCGGCTCGCAGGAGGTAATGGTTGACGTGAAGAAAGCATTGAGGACCAACCCTCTCTCGGTGAATGTGAAGCCTCTCCCTGCTGACAGGCCGGCGAGTTATTCCAACGCTGTGGGATCTTTTACCCTTAAACCGGTCATCAGTACCACAGAGACGAAAGCGAATGAAGCCATCACACTGAAGCTCGAGATCTCCGGAACAGGTAACATGAAGCTTATCCGCAATCCCGAGGTGGCTTTTCCCGGCAATTTTGAGGTGTATGATCCTACGGTGAATAACTCATTCAATGTAACCACCAATGGCCTCACAGGCATAAGAAGCGTGGAATACATGGCTATACCGCGTTATGAAGGGGATTATACCATTCCCCCCGTGGAGTTCACCTTCTTTGATCTGAATACAAACAGCTATAAAACACTTACCACTCCCGAATATAATCTCCGTATAGCCAAAGGTGACCCGGCCAGTGCGGCAGCAAGCAATTACGTAAATCGTCAGGATGTGAAGGTGGAGCAGGACATTCGTTTCCTTAAAACAGGGGAACCCTCCTATCTCTCCCGGAGCAATTTCTTTACCGGCTCACTCAATTACTGGCTTTGGTATGTGATTCCCTTTCTTGTGCTGGTCATCTACTATCTCTTTAACAGGAAGCAGGCACGGGAGAATGCCAATGTGGCCCTTATGCGTACCAGGAAAGCCAATAAAACAGCTGCCAGGCGACTGAAAGCAGCCGGGAGATATCTCAAGGAGCATGACAACGAACATTTTTATGATGAGGTGCTCCGCGCACTGTGGGGCTATTTCAGTGACAAGCTATCTATCCCCCTGGCTGAGCTGTCAAAAAACAATATTGAGTCTGAGTTGTCGGTATACGGTATCAGCGATCAGCTTGCCGGCAGGTTCATGCATATCCTGGACAGTTGTGAATTTGCGCGATATGCCCCTGCAGAAAGTGATACGGAAATGGACCGTCTCTATCATGATACTGTGGAGGCTATTGGAGAAATGGAAAACAGACTAAAGAAAAAACAGCGCCTATGAAATTGCTTCACCATCTATTCATTGTTCTGATCCTTTTCTTCTGTTCACATGGGGTACTGCTGGCACAGGAGACAACGGATACTGTTTTTGAGAAAACAGCAGAGACCGGATCACCCTCCTCAGGCACTCTCACGGAGAGCTTGTCAGCGTCAGCAGCTGCAGCATACCGACAGCAGGACTACAAAAGAAGTGCAGAGCTATACGAAACGCTTGTTTCGCAAAGTATTGAGAGTGACATGGTCTCATCTGAAATATACTACAATCTTGGAAATGCCTATTTCAGGGATAATCAATTGGGAAAAGCGATCCTAAACTATGAGAGAGCACTGCTTCTCGATCCGGGTGATGGTGATATACGGCATAATCTGCGCTTTGCCCGCAACAGAACGGAAGATCGTATCGATGCTGCAGGCAATCTTTTTTTTACCAACTGGTTTATGGCTGTAAGAAATATCTATAGCTCCAACAGGTGGGCTGCCATTGGGATTGTACTCTTTCTTCTTCTGCTGGTATGCGTGGCTGTCTTTCTGTTTGTGCGTTACCTCTGGGCAAGAAAAACCGCATTCTACTGCGGCATTGTGCTGTTTCTTCTGGTGATTGTAACAAACATCTTTGCTTTCAGTCAGAAAAGAGAACGATTAGAGAGAGAATCAGCCATAGTGATGACGGGGGCAGTGATGGTGAAAGCCTCACCCGATCAGAACAGCAATCAACTGTTCGAGCTTCATGAAGGAACAAAAGTAAAAATCAGAAACAGTGACAGTAACTGGTACGAGATTGAAATTGCCAACGGAAGTGTGGGCTGGCTATCTCAGGAGACGGTGGAGATAATTTGAAAACATATGAAAGAAGCTGTAGAGCGTATTCTTCCCCTTGAACGAGATCTTTTTTTTGCATTGAATGGCAGTGACTCCCTGTTCCTCGATCAGATGATGTGGACCATCAGCGGCAGGTTTGTATGGATACCCCTGTTTCTGTTTATCCTGTTTCTGTTTTTCTACAAAACACCACGCAAGGAAGCATTCCTGGTAACCTTCTTCTTTATCCTTCTCTTTGTGCTGAGCGACCAGGTCTCTTCCTCTCTCTTCAAGCCTCTGTTTGAGCGTTTTCGTCCTACTCATCACCCCGATTTCAGTGAGCTTGTGGATATAGTGAACGGCTACAGGGGCGGCAAGTATGGTTTTATTTCGGGGCATGCCACGAACAGTTTCGGGTTGGCTGTATTCCTTTCCCTGGTATTCAAACATCGCTGTGTGACCTTTTTTGCCCTGTTCTGGGCCATTTTAAACAGTTATACACGCATCTACCTGGGTGTGCATTTCATATCTGATATCCTGGCAGGAATGATCGCAGGCACACTGTTGGCCGTTCTTCTCTATGCCTTCTACATATGGGTCAGAGAGAAGTTATTTCATCCCGAACCATCATTGAAAAGAATACCCTATTCTCCGAAGCATGGGTTGCTATTGTCGTCGTTTATACCTGTTTACATTCTTCTTTTGATTGTTTTCTCGCCGTTACTTGCTTCGCTGCCTCATTGATAAAAACAGGAAGAAAAGAAACAGCATATTTTCATAATTATTATATGGAAATAGTTTGGAATATCTTTTTTTTTACGTAAGTTTAGGGCATCAATTAAATTCTAAACATATTATCAACATTAAAATAAATGGCCATGGCAAGAACAATTACCTTTAATGATTTAAGAGAGCTGAAAGATAAACTCCCCGATGGTAGTATCCACCAAATAGCAACGGAATTGGAGATGAAACCGGAGACCGTGAGAAATTATTTTGGTGGGTACAATTACAAAGAAGGCAAGAGTGTAGGTATACATATTGAACCTGGTCCCAATGGTGGTATTGTTGTTCTCGACGATACCACTATTTTCGATAAAGCACTGAAGATTCTTGGTCTTGATGATTATCCCGTACCTGATTCAGTTGAAACAGAAGAAGTATAGTAAATTAACCAAAACCCAGTTATTGTATGCGAAGATGCTCTTAATTGGGTTTTTCTTTGAGCTAACCTAATACATTTACAAAACAGTGAAGTAGTTGTCTAAAAAAAATAATGAATATGTCAAAAGATCATAAGCAGCAGGATGCACACGATGAGAAAATGGTCACCGTTGCCATTCATACGTATGAGAAAGCGCACATTTTGAAATCGATCCTTGAGTCGGAAGGGATACCCGCTGTCATCCATGGCATCAAGATGATTCAGCCTGTTGTACCCGGCAATGTGCGTGTGAGAATCAACGAGAGTGACCTTCCCCGGGCATTGCAGATTATTGAGAAAGTGGACTTCACCTCTAAAATGGAAGATGAACTGATAGAGACAAGAAAAGAGGTGTTGATACCTGTCGACTTCTCCGATTATTCTCTCACAGCCTGTGAGTTCGGGTTTCGTCTGGCAAATGATCTCGATTGCAAGGTGAAGCTGTTGCATGCCTTCTTTACACCATTCTATCCAGCCTCGGTACCGTTCGGTGACTCATTCACCCTGCAGGCTACCGATAAGGATATCTATAAGGATGTGAAGGCCAAAACGGAAAAAGAGATGGCAATCCTGGTGAGTAAAATTGAGAATGAGATCTCTGCGGGATCATTACCCAATGTTTCTTATAAGACAGCCCTGGTGGAAGGACTCCCTGAAGAAGAGATTATCTCCTATTCAAAGAAAATGAAGCCAACAGCAATTGTCATGGGTACAAGAGGAAGAAATGCCAAAGATCTGGATCTGATCGGGAGCGTCACGGCCGAGGTGATGGAGGGATGCCGGACCCCTATTTTTGCTATTCCTGTAGGTACTACTTTAAAAGGGCTCTCAGAAATGAAGAG
This sequence comes from Proteiniphilum sp., assembly GCA_015478855.1. Lineage (GTDB taxonomy): Bacteria > Bacteroidota > Bacteroidia > Bacteroidales > Dysgonomonadaceae > Proteiniphilum. The sequence goes on along the minus strand of JADMKJ010000021.1, from coordinate 91,464 downwards.
AATAGTATTTATGACTAATTTTCAGGAGCGTGAGTTCAAAGCCTTCGACATCATGATGAAATTTCTGAAACCTTATCCACTGAAGATATATCTTGCCCATATCGCCAAGAAAGAGGATGTATGGAATGAAATAAAACTATCGGGTATACAGAAGCGGTTTGCTGAATTGTATCCTCAGTTGCAAACAGAGTATAAACTGATAGATCAGAATGAAGGGTTGGAGGAATCACTTGAGAAGTTCGTCAATGAAAACAGTATTGACCTGATTTCACTTTCAAGCTCCCGCAGGAATATCTTTGCCAGGATGTTTAATCCGGGCATCGCACGAAGGATGTTATTTCACTCCGATACACCGCTGCTGGTGATAAAAGGAATGTAATGTTCTCCGCTGAAATGCAACAAAAAAAAGGATCTCTTATGAGACCCTTTTTTTTGTACTTTGCACTGCTTATTGTATGCCCAGCTTGGTCTTCACCTGTGGTGTAATGTTCACTGCCGATGGGTTAACATATACAATAGGTGATTGTTGGGTAGAGACATCAAAAACAAAGGTGTAGCTGTTTTCATCTCCAACCGCCTTGATGGCATCAGCAATTTTTTTATTCAGAGGCTCCAGAAGCTGCTGCTGTAATTGCTGCATCTCCTGCTGGCTATTCTGTACATAGACCTGGTATCTCTCCTGAATCTGCGCCAGTTGCTTCTGCTGATCCTGTTGTACTGTCTGTGAAGTGGAGCTGGCTTTTTCAAACTCTTCCGCTTTTTTGTTGAACTCATCTACCAGTGCCTGTCCGTTTTTAGAAATCTCTTCCTGTTTAGTGGATAGTTGAGTCTCAATACCTGCCAGCTCGGGCATGGCAGCAAAGATCTCCTGGGAGTTTAGATATGCAAGTTTAGCATTCTGTGCGACAGCGGCTATAGGGGCCAGTGCAATAAAAAAGATCAATAATTTTTTTAACATGATTCTATTTGTAATTTATTATTTATAATTCAGTGAAAAAACAGGCTACAAAGATAATCTATTTATATTTAATACCCTAACCTTGAAAGTATCTGGTCGCTGATATCTATGCTCGGCGAGGCGAAAATGATCGATGTGGCGGAGGCTCTGTCGACAACAATGGTGTATCCGTTTTCAGTGGAGATCTCTTTCACTGCCTCATAGATATTATCCTGAATAGGTTTGATCAGTCTCTCCTGCTGCTGGAACAGTTCGCCCTGGGGACCGAAGTATTGATTCCTGAGCTCCTGGATAGTATTTTCTTTGGCTACGATTTCGTTCTCCCGTTTCGTTTTTTCATTGCCTGCAAGGAACACCAGGTCGGCCTGGTACTTCTTGTACATTGCATCTACAGCTTCCACCTCTTTATCCACGGCACTCTGCCATTGTTGGGAGAGTGTTTCCATCTGCTTGTTGGCGCTTTCGTAAGCGGGTATTTTCTCAAGGATGTACTCCATATCAATCAGTGCATACCGCTGAGCATAGCTGCTGCCAATGGTCAATGCCATAAATAACCCGATAAAAAATAATGTTTTCTTCATACGATTTTCTATTTATACATTTGGTTGTACGCAACGAGCATACATCATTAACCCTGCGGGAAGTAAGATCATGCTCGTTTCATCCAATTAATTATTATTCTGTTAATAGAGACACGATAATCGGTGAATCGTTTAGCACAGTATCAATAAATAATGTTAAAAGAGATCGAATGTCAGTGATGCTTCATTCATTCCGTCGGTTACTTCGTTAGAATTCCTGACCGATGATAAAGTGGAACTGACTTCCTCCTCGTTTTCTGCTTCCTGTACCAAACACTGTATCAAAACCGTATGCCCAGTCGATACCCATCAACCCGATCATGGGAAGGAAGATACGTGCACCCACGCCTGCAGAACGCTTCAGATCGAACGGATTCAGATCACTCACATTCAACCAGGCATTACCTGCTTCCAGAAAAGCTACTCCGTAAATTGTGGAGTTGGGCTCCAGGATAAAGGGATAGCGCAATTCTACACCAAGACGTGTATAAGCACGTGCCTGCTGTGCAATAGAGTTATTCTCATAGCCTCGTAACGCCACATTTTCTGTAGCGAAGGAGTTGGAATATCCGCTCATTCCGTCCCCACCGACGTCGAATGTTTCGAAGGGTGTAAGCTTGTTAGAGTTATAGTGACCCAATACTCCAAACTCAACTCTGGTTGCAATCACCGGTGTCCGTGTTACCGTGGAAAGCGGCGTGAAGGTGCGGATTTTCAGTTTCCATTTATGATATTCATTCCATTTATATTTTTCAGGATTACTGTAGGCGAGACTCTCATAATTCTTACCATCCCATAATGAGAAAGGAGGTGTAGCACTGACGCTTAATGTGAATTGCGAGCCTGTTCTGGTATAGATAGGATTATCTGTTGATACGCGCGATAAGGTGAACCCGAGAGTTACACTGTTACTTATCCCCGTCTGGAAGGGAAACTGATTCCACGACCAGTTTTTAAGTCCATAACGCTGGTATCCCAACTCAGCCATGAACTGGAAGTAATCATCAGGCCACTCAAGTCGTTTTCCGTATCCCAATGAAAGGCCAAGCATACTGAATACCTGATTGGGATCAGCCGCATACTCAGCCATGTCCTGATAACCGCCGCCATAACCTCCACCGCCGTAACCGCCGTAACCGCCGTAACCGCCGTAACCGCCATAACCGCCATAGCCGCCATAGCCGGACATATAAGGATTCATATAGCTGTTTTGTGAATAATATTCACTGTTGAGACCGGTATAGCGTGAATAGTATGCACTCAATGAGAGGTTGTTCGGTCTTTTTCCTCCAAACCAGGGTTCCATAAACTGGAACTGATAGGATTGATAGTAGCGGCCGTTAGTTTGTGCACTCAATACGAGCGTCTGTCCCTCACCCTGGGGAATAATACCTCTGTGCATGGAGGGATTGAGCAGGTTCTGCAAAGAGAAGTTATTCAGTTTCAGACTTAGTTTTCCTACAAGGCCGGTAACACCCCAGCCGGCAGAGAATTCAATCTGGTCGTTTCCTTTGGATGTCAGCGGATAAGTGATGTCCACCGTTCCATCTTCAGGATTGGGTGTGATACCTCCCGAGATGTCAGCAGAGAGCGCCTCAGGGTCAAAGTGACCTGTTTGTGCAATCTCCCTCACTGAGCGTAACAGATCCTCCTTGCTGAACACTGCACCCGGCTTTGTTCTAAGTTCTCTGCGGATGACATCTTCATATAAACGATCGTTCCCCTGAATGGTAACCCTTTTGATGGTTGCCTTGGGTCCTTCCACCACACGAAGTTCCAGATCCACAGAGTCACCTTCAATATTTATCTCTACAGGATCGATGTTGGAGAAAAGATAACCATTGTTCTGATAGAGGTTCACCGCTGCATCTTCATCTGAGAGTAATCTGTCCTGCAGTTTCTTCTGGTTGTAGACATCACCCGGAGCCATATTGAGCAGCTGCCCTAATCGTGCGGAGGCATACTGCGTATTACCTACCCAGTTCACGGAACGTATATAGTACAGAGGCCCCTCCTCCAATAAAATCTCAATGTTGACTGTTTTCTCATCATGTTTATAAACCGAGTCGCGGATAATCTCCGCATCACGATAACCCTCTTCCTGATATTTGGTGATGATGTTTCTCTTGTCTTCTTCGTAAAGATCTTCCACAAACTTTTTCGCACGGAAGATATTTTTGATCTTTCCCTTCTCGTTGGTCTTTTTCATCGCCCATTTAAGCTTACCATCCGAGAGTGCTTCATTCCCTTCAATCTGTATGCTGTTGACCTTCAGCTTCTCTTTCTTGTCGACAGTGATCTCCAGAAATACCTGATTTTTCTGGGTGCTGTCGGGACGCTGAAAAATGGTCACCTCAGCTTCGCCAAAACCTTTATCATCGTAAAAGCTTTTGATCATGACCTCGGCCCTGTCAATCTGAGGTGGTGTGATCTGGTTACCTTTCACGAAACCGATCTTCTCCTCTATATCCTCCTGCTCACTCTTCTTCATCCCGAAGTAGTGAATATCTGCTACCCGCGGCCGGTCGGTAAGACGTATCTCCAGCCAGACACTGTCGCCAACCACGTTGGTCTGCAATATTTTCACATCTGAGAACAGTCCCTGACGCCAGAATCTTTTCAGGGCATTTGTGATATCATCACCGGGGATCTGTATCTCCTGACCTTTTTTCAGCTCGGAAAAACCAACAAGTACAAACTTCTGGTCCTCATACATCGTGCCCTCCACACCCGTCACATCAATGTCGGCGATATAGTATTTTTTGGGTGATGCGGTATAGTTCACACTCAGATCACCCGCTACCTCAGGGGGTATGGTGTCATTGGTTTGTGCCAGGGAAACTGCCTGTGATAGTATAATTAATAATAGAAGTAAATGGAATGTTTTCTTCAACATTGTGATATTTTTCTTTTCTCTTACTGTCTGTTGTGCAGTGTAGACCCGTTATTGTTCAAATTAAATCTGTTCGCTTATTTTGCCGTATCGCCTCTCGCGGCCCTGGTAGTCAATTATCGCCTTATAGAGCTCTTCTTCACCAAAATCGGGCCAAAAGGTATCCGTAAAATAAAATTCCGCATAAGCACATTGCCACAAAAGGAAATTACTGATCCTTTGTTCTCCTCCTGTCCTTATAAGCAAATCGGGATCGGGGAGACCGTTGGTGGTAAGATACCTGCTAATGGTTTTTTCATTTATATCTTTTTCCTGTAAAATACCTTTGGTAAAGTCACAGGTTATTTTCCTTGCTGCTTCAGCTATCTCCCATTTCGAGGAATAACTTAGGGCAAGTACCAGGGTGAGCCTCTCTCCTTTTGCTGTTTCACGGATACACCCCTCAAGTGTCTCACGCACATTCCCTGGTAAGCGCTCAATATCACCAATGTATGCAATCCTGACTCCGTTTTTAATCAAATCAGCTGTTTCCCTGGTGATGGCATATACCATCAAATCCATCAAACCATTCACCTCCTCTGAGGGACGATTCCAGTTTTCAGTAGAAAAAGCGTAAAGTGTGAGGTATTGAATGGATGATTTGGAAGCAGCTTCCACTACCTTCCTGATAGCACTTACACCCTCTCTGTGTCCTTCGCTTCTCTCCAGCCCTCTGGCTCTGGCCCAGCGTCCGTTGCCGTCCATGATGATGGCTATATGGCAGGGAAGACGATTATAATCAAGTTTGTCAATTAACGACATCTCTTTAGCGGCTTAATTTTTAGTTGCCATGACAGGGATCTTCTCGTACTCCGAAGTCCCATGTCAGGTAAATCATTGTGATTGAATACCAGTCCTTGTTTTTCATCAGGCTGCTACCGATGCCGAAAGGATTATTTAAGTTCCATTCCGGGGTATGTCGGGTAACATCGAAATCGTCTCCAAACAGTTTCCGCATTGAAAACTCAAAACCGATATTCATCCTCTCTTTTATTTTATACTTGAACCCAACTCCAAAGGGTATGTTGGCGTTCAAAAACTCATTTTCTCCTGTGGCATAGGTGATACCGGCACCGGCAAACAGGTAAGGAGTGTATGGTCTTGTCCCTAAATAAGCGTACTTATCACTGTAGGGGAAAAAGTTGAACTCCAGTTGTGTGCCCAGTTCTGCAAAGGTACGATGAAATGCTGATTGTTGTCCAAAGGGGAAGTTATTGGCTGAAACTTCTGTGTTTCCTGAGACGTTTCCCGCCAGTAGGTTTGCTTTCAACGCCCAGTGGAAGCTGAAGTTGTACCTTGCCAACAGAGCTCCTGTGATTCCCGGATTGAGGTAGATCATATTTTTATTGGCATCACCCATGTACACCGAACTACCTGCAGCACCTCCAATCTCATATTTATACTCCTGAGCGTTAAGGGTTGACGAGCATGTGATAAGTAATAACAGAGCTGCTAAAAAAGAGAGCTTATATGTTTCCTTTAGCATTTTCATTCTTTATTCCTGATTTTGTGGGTACTTTCTATTGTAACGCTAAATCAGAGAATAAATTATCACAGTCATGACGAATAACGGACAGAACGTTTAAATACCTGAATATTTATTGAGTCTTCCTCTCCATACATCAATTAGTTGAGTCTGGGTTACAGATATTCCGCCGAATATCCATATATAATTATCTGCATCAGTAATAACCGATGCATCTGTTCTTTTAGTAAAGTCTGACGGGAAGAGTTGATTCACCTCCGTCTCAATCCAATCCAGTCCGGAGTTGTCTGAATAAAGCAGTATGTTTTTCTCCGGCGATACAGTCATCAGATAGGGTTTATTATCATAAAAGAAAAGGTTGCTTCCCTCCAATGAGATTGATTGTGGGATTCTTGAAGGAATATATGTGATTTCCCCGCTTTTTCTCTGAAGTATCCAGATCGTATTGTTGGGAGTATGGTCAGCTTTTATTCCTCCGGATAAAAGGATGTATTTGATCGAGAAAGAATTGAGATCGTCTATCTTCGCAGCTGAGAATTCTTTTACCGGCATAATCTCAGGTAAGTTGTTCATCAGGGTCATAGCAGTGAAATCTGCTGTCTCTGCAAACTTAAGCGTGTCGTTGTGGTCTACAGCGATCAGTATTTTACCACCGGTGGCAGAAGGTAGTTCGCCGTATATTGCCTTCACGCTGTAGGGTGTGCTGACAGGCTCCCAGTTAACGGCGTCGCTCGATTGATAGACTGTTTCCAGCGCTTCATCAAGCAGGAAAACAGCATTATCTGACGCTACAGGCGATGAAAGGTCGACGGTGGGAGGCAGACCGGTCACATTCACCGTATTCCAGTTCACACCATCAGTTGCAAGTGTGGTAATTGCTTTTATATCCGTACCTGTCTGCCAGTAGGTGATAAACAGGTTGTTGAATGCTATGGTCGTTTGTGACTCTACCGGTTGCGGGATGTGGTTTTGTTGTCTTCTCTCCCAGGATAGAATATAGGGATCCTGCTGGTGTATGTTCAGCTCAAAGAGATATGATTTCGTTGTTTCTCCGTCGGGAGCGGTAGTGGTTATTTTTCTCAACCTGTTCACATCAACTGAATCTGATTGTATCCATACAAAAGGACTGTCGGGCTCCAGGGGCTCCAGGTTAAGCATTATCTGAGCAAAAGAACCGGTCGAACTCTGCCCTCTGATATTAAGCAAAACGCTGTCAACCTGAAATTGAAAGGGTAATGGTTCTTTGTTGAATATTTTTCCGTTTATCTGATCAATGGTAAACTGTGTTGTGGATAAAAGGTTCGATGTGTCAGCTCTGGAGGTCAAGGAGATTGCATAAATCTGTGCATTGGGTGAATACTCAAAGTTCTCTTCTGAAGAATTAAGGCAAGAGGAAAAGAGCAACAGTTTCATGACAAGCACCGATGCCAGGAGGTAATATTTAGATCTCATTTGTTTCAAAAATATTGTACAGCACGTTTAAGATATGCAAAAGTAGAAAGATTTTTCGCTATAACCATATTAAAATGAATATTTAAAGAATATTTCGACTTATTTTACTCTTTATATAAAATTGAACTGAATCTAAATATTTTTTAGTATCTGTTATTTCACCTTGTATATCAGGTGCTTTTACTCCTGAAAGGAGTCTCTTCCCTGACCTCTCTATAAACGCTTCATCCCATAATGCTGTGTCAATGAACGATGACAACAGTTTTGCCCCTCCTTCCACTAAAAGAGAGTGGATCCCCTCAATGTAGAGTGAGTCAAGTATTTGTGTATTTGTATCTTTAGAGAAGTCAATAACGATATGTTTGGTCTGTTTATATTGCCATGAACTATCCGGTACTGAAGCTGTGAAAATGATGGTCGGTGTTGTTCCATCGAACAATGCTGCACCCGGCGGAATCCTGTTTTCCCTGTCAATCACGATTCTTGTCGGATGCGTACCAAACCACTTCCTGGATGTTAGCTGAGGGTTGTCAAGCAGCGCCGTGTTGGTGCCCACGATGATTCCCTGCACCTGGGTGCGGAATTTGTGTACGATACTGTGCGTGATGCTGTTGGATATTCTGACAGGACTCTTCCCCTCAAGTGATGTGCGGTGTAGATCCATGAATCCATCCATGCTTTGCGCCCATTTTAAAATTATATATGGTCTGTTACAGAGATGATTCACAAAGAAGATTCTGTTCTGCTCACGGGCTTCACCGGCAAGCATACCTACGGAAACATCGATGCCGCTCTTTCTCATCATTTCTATTCCCTTGCCTGCTACCTTCGGATTGGGATCTGTGACGGCCACCACTACACGGGGTATCTCCCTGGAGATAATCAGTTCAGCACATGGAGGTGTATGACCATGATGGGCACAAGGTTCAAGTGATACATACATGGTCGATGCCGTTAGCAATGACTTGTCTTTGACGGAAGCGATAGCGTTCACCTCGGCATGGGCCGTTCCATGCTGCCGGTGGTATCCTTCACCAATGATCCTGTTGTTGTGCACAATGACAGCTCCCACCATAGGGTTTGGGTTTGTAAAACCTTCCCCCTTGCGGGCCAGTTGAATACATCGCTGCATATATATCGGATTTAGCGTCATTTTTTTTATCTTTGTTCTGTCAAGCATCGGCCTGATCAATTGGCTGATACTTCAGGTGAAACATCATCATTCAATATGCAACTCATAGGCATGCAGCATCTAACACAATATATCAGGCAGGAACTGGAGGAAGTATATACCACGCCGGAGATATCGGTTCTCAACCGGTTAATTCTCGGAGAGATAAACGACTCCGCCACTGCTTGCCTTACTGAAGACAAATTTAGTAATTTATCCGGTTTACAGGCCCGTAAGCTGGCAGATATTCTCTCCAGATTGAAAAAGGGTGAACCTTACCAGTATGTGTTCGGGAAGAGTGAGTTCTATGGTATCGAGTTCAGGGTAACCCCTGATGTGCTTATCCCCCGTCCTGAAACTGAGGAGCTTGTGGAGTGGATCCTCTCTGAAAACAGAGTGGCCGACAGGATTCTGGATATTGGAACGGGTAGCGGCTGTATCGCTGTTACCTTAGGTAAAAAAATGCCGGGGGCAGCTATTCATGCATGGGATATATCGGACGGTGCTCTCAGGGTAGCGGCTGAGAATGCAGCCTACAATGGGGTGGTGGTTCACTTTACAAGACGCGATATACTGCACTCCTTTGCTCCTGAGTCTACTTTTGATGTGATCGTGAGTAATCCGCCCTATGTCATGGAGTCTGAAAAGATGACCATGGAAGAGAATGTCCTTCATTATGAGCCCCACGAAGCTCTTTTTGTGCCGGATAATGACCCGCTTCTATTCTACAAACGTATTGCCGAAGTGGCGCTTGAGATGCTTAATGAAGGAGGGAGACTTTATTTCGAAGTCAATAGGGCAAAAGGGGAATTGATCTGTGTGATGCTTCGAAAAACAGGATATGTGGATGTGGAGTTAAGAAAAGATATCTCCGGCAATTTCCGGATGATTAGGGCTTTAAAACCAGGTGACCATGGATAAGCCGCGAAGGACAATCACCGAGGAACAGGCTTTCGCCCGCCTGGCACGCATCTGCGCACAGAAAGAGTACTGCTGTTTCGATGTGAGAAGGAAGCTTATGAGAATGAATATTACTGATCAGACGGCGGAGAGAATTATCGGCAGGCTTTTGAAGGGTAAGTTCATTGATGAGGAACGTTTTGCCAGATGTTATATTCATGATAAATTGCGCTTCAACAAGTGGGGGAAGAAGAAAATTGAACTCTCGCTGCGGCAGAAACAGCTGCCGGCAGAGCTGATAGCCGCTGTTTTTACTCAATTCCCGGAAGTATCACTCAGCGAGTCGCTGCTTCCGTTACTGGAGAAGAAAAGAAAGAGCATCACCGGAAGATCGGAATATGAGAAGAACGGTAAACTAATAAGATATGCGCTGGGCAGAGGGTTCTCAATGAGAGAGATTATGACCTGCATGAGAAGAATGGACCTTGATGAACTGCCCGATGAGTAGTAATGGACTGTTGAATGAATTCTCCTATCTTTTTTTTCCGAATGTATGTGCGGTTTGCGGTGAGGAGTTGCTCCAAACAGAAGAGAGCATATGCCTGAGATGCCTGTATAAACTACCAAGAACTCATAATTTCAGTGAAGAGGAGAATAGTGCCGAAAAGTTGATGGCAGGAAGAATACCGTTTGAAAGGATTGCTACTTTTTGTGTCTATGCAAAGGGAGGTATGCTGCCTCCATTGATACATCAGCTAAAATATCATCATAAACCTGCCATAGGTGAGCTGTTGGGTCGTCTTTACGGTGAGGATCTGCGGGGGAGTGATTTCCTGAAGCCTGTAGATATGATTGTTCCCGTACCGTTACATCCAAGGAAAGAGAAAAGTCGAGGCTATAACCAGGCTGTAATGATCGCGCAGGGTATGTCGGATACAACATCCCTCCCACTGTCAGTGGGTAATCTGGTACGGGTGGTATACAATCCCACGCAGACGAAACGTACCAGGACACAACGTTGGGAGAATGTGAGAGATATCTTTAAAGTGAAAGAACCACAGTCTTTCGCCGGTAAACATCTTTTGCTGGTGGATGATGTGATCACCACCGGTTCCACGCTCGAAGCCTGCGGGGTGGCATTGCATGCATGTGATCATGTGAAAGTAAGCATAGCTACACTGGGGGAAGTTTTTTGATTACATTTTTTGGTAATTAACCTGTTATTAATTTTGAAAAATGTATTTTTGTGATTAATATGCGAAATAGTCAATAAAAGGTATGAAGACAGTAAAGAAATTAACGGCTGAGAAACTCCTCAAGATCAAAGCGATCAAGTTACAACCCACCAACCCTTTCACCTGGGCTTCCGGATGGAAATCACCCATATATTGCGACAACCGTAAGCTTATGTCCTATCCTGCTACACGCAATTTCCTGAAAATTGAGTTTGCCCGTATCATCCTGGAGAAGTATCCTCAGACCGATGCGATTGCGGGTGTTGCTACAGGAGCAATAGCCCCGGGTGTACTTGTAGCTGATTTGCTTGGTTTACCCTTTGTCTATATCCGTTCCACACCTAAAGATCACGGTCTGGAAAACCTGATCGAAGGAGATCTGAAACCGAAACAGAAAGTGATCGTGATTGAGGACCTTGTCTCTACGGGTGGCAGCAGTCTGAAGGCTGTTGAGGCCATACGTCGTGATGGATCGGATGTGCTGGGTATGTTGGCTATATTTACATATGGATTACCACAGGCCATTAACAATATGCATGAATCGAGGGTTGAGCTTACCACGCTCTGTGATTACGATGCTATTTTAGATGAAGCATTGCTGACGGACTATATAGATGAGTCGGAACTGAAAACCTTGCAGGATTGGCGCAGAGAACCTGAAAGCTGGGGTCAAACACCTAAAAAAGAGAGGAGATGACCGAGTTTGTAAGTGATGTAAAAACGATACTCTTTAATGATGCCGTCGTGTACCGTGTGCTCTCCGATCCGCGCAAGCTGGAGCTTGTGAAAGAACGCATTCCGGAAGATAAAATCAAGGATTTTACCTTTGATGAGGAGAGTATCTCCTTTCGTGTCGATCCTATAGGAGAGGTACGGTTCCTCGTGGTGGAACGTGAACTGAATAAACTGGTGAAATTCAAATCGGAGAAACTGCCATTCGATGTTTTTTTATGGATACAGCTGGTATCCAAAGCAGAAAAAGATACAAGATTACGCATGACACTGCAAGCCGACCTGAACCCTTTTATCAAGGGGATGGTTGAAAAACAGATGAAAGAAACTGTCGATAAAATATCAGATGCACTATCACAGTTGCCTTACGACCGGTTATAAAACAGTCCGTCAATACAACCATGCCGGGCATCAGACAGGATCGCTGGCTAATTGCTTCTTACATTCAGCCGGGCTGTTTCACCTTCGTTCATCGTCACTGCCACAAAGCCATCCTCATTCAATAAATCCTTTCCGTTCAACTGTACCGCTGATGCATATGCAGGTACTTTCAACCTGAAGGTATTGGTTGTCGTTGCTTTCAGCGTGAGCGCAACCACCTTTTTATTTATCCACACCGCATCCACCTCAGCACCTCCGCGCACACGCAATCCTTTAAAGTTTCCCTCAGCCCAGTTATCGGGTAATGCTGGCAGCAGATGGATATAGCCATCCTGACTCTGAAGAAGCATCTCGGCGATGCCTGCCGTACCGCCAAGGTTGCCATCAATCTGGAAGGGGGGATGGGCACAGAACAGGTTGGGATAGGTGCCGGCACCACTCTTCATCTTTATCTCACTACCACCGGTAGGCTCAAGCAGGCTTTTCAGGAGCTTGTAAGCCCTGTTACCATCATGCAGGCGCGCCCAGAAATTCACCTTCCAGGCACGGGACCAGCCGGTACCTTCATCGCCACGACGGTTGAGGGTGTGGCGTGCTGCTTCAGCCAGTGCGGGTGTGGTGACGGGTGATATCTGGTTGGAAGGGTGCAGGCCATAGAGGTGAGACACATGCCTGTGTTCTGGATCTTCCTCAACATAATCCTCCAGCCACTCCTGCAGGTAGCCTTCTTCACTGATCTGCATAGGTGGAAGCCTTGTCAGGGCCTCTTCTATGGCAGCGGTGGTCTCATCTTCAATCTCCAGTATCTCTGCTGCAGAGAGGATGTTGGTGAAGAGCTCTCTGATGATCTGACCATCCATGGTAGGTCCCATACACACATAGATGGGATCATTGCTCCCGGGCAGATAAAAGCCGTTTTCGGGAGATGACGAGGGGGCGGTCACCAGCCATCCGTTGTTGGGCTCACTTATCATGCTACTTAGAAAGTAACGGGCTGCACCCACGAGTGTGGGATAGACCGATTCAAGGTATGCTTTATCCTGTGTGAAAGCGTAGTGTTCCCACAGATGCGCACAGAGCCATGCTCCCCCCGTGTTGGTAGCACCCCAGGACGCATGCTCTCCCGGTGCGGTGAATCTCCACGGGTTGGTCATCATATGGGCAACCCATCCCTCTGCACCATAAAAGGTGGAGGCTGTAGCCTCTCCCGATGGCACGAGCGACTGCGTGTAGCCAATCAGCGGTTTGTGCAGCTCCGACAGGTTGCACACTTCAGCAGGCCAGTAGTTCATTTGCAGGTTGATGTTAAGGTGATAATCACCATTCCAGGGTGTCTGCAGCTGATTTGTCCATAGTCCCTGCAGGTTGAGCGGCATACTCTCATCATTGGTGCCACTGATCATCAGATAACGCCCGTATTGAAAGTAAAGTGCCGCAAAAGCAGGGTCATCATTTGTTTGAAAAGCAGTTAAACGTGCGTCTGTGGGGGTGATGTTATCCTGTTCACCCAGGTTCAGTTCTACCCGGTTGAATTGCTCGCTGTAGGCAGTGGTATGCTCCTTCTTTAATTGGATGTATGGGTGTTCTTTTGCACCCGCAAGCAGATCGACTACCGTGGAGAGGTGGTCCTTATCGACCATGTCGGTGGAGGTGGAGATAAGTATCATCACTTCATCTGCCTCAGAAACGGTCAGTGATTTATTGGATGATGTAAGTCTCCCTCCACTGTTCACAATCTCCATCTTCGTACAGTAGCGCACCCCGCTATCACGGTCGTGACCATCATTCAATTGTCCTTCCATCCAGATACTGTTCTCTTTCACCGTGACGGCTGCCCGCTCAGGACGGCTTAGTTCCACCGCGAAGGAGACAGATTGTTTCTTGTCGGCCGATATTCTTATAACCAGCAGGTCGTGACTATGTGAGGCCAGGTATTCACGGGTGTAGGTTGTGTTGCCCATGCTGAATTGCGTCGTGGCCACAGCTTCGTTAAGGGAGAGTGTGCGCACATAGTCGGTGATGGTGTCCCCCGCCGGATAGGAGTAGGCGATATGCATGTCACCCAACAACTGGAAGCTGCCGTAAGGGGCATCCTTGCCGTTGCCGTAGGCAGATCCCTCACCTCCGCAACGGAAGTGGTCGTACATCATCCTCTGTGCCTCAAGATTCCTGCCGGCAAGCAGCAGCTCCCGGATCTGCGGCAGATAATTGAGTGCTTCAGGATTGAGTGCTTCAGGATCTTCACTACCCGACCACATGGTGATATCGTTCAGTAGAATATGTTCAGTGTAGACAGCTCCATCGGGCATCATGCCTATGCGTCCGTTACCCAGGGGAAGGGTCTCTTCCCAGGTGCCGGCAGGTGTGTGATAGCGTAATGCCAGCTCCTGAGCAGGCTGGGGTCTGTTGCAGGATAGCAATGCTGTTGCCGCGAAAGCAAGAGAAAAAAATGTTCTTTTCATATTCCTGTGGTTGTAATCAGATAATAATTTGTAATGGTGTAATCTACTCAATCAAAAAGGTCTCTCTAAGCCTGATGTCATCCGATGCCGCTCCGATCATCAGTGTAAACACTCCCGGTTCAGTTACTCTTTGCATCTGCCGGTTATAAAGTGCCAGATCATCAATTTTCAGTGTAAAGGTTATTGTTTTTGATGCTCCCTTTTGGATATGAATACGCCGGAAATCCTTCAGCTGAATGGGAGGTGTGACTACCGAGCTCTGGTTGTCACCCACATAGAGTTGTACCACCTCATCACCATCCATATTGCCGGCATTGGTGATCGTGCATGTGACTTTTACCTGTTCCTTTTCAACATGGATGGTGAGATCACTATAGTGGTAATGCGTATAACTGAGGCCATAACCGAAAGCATAGAGAGGAGAGCTGCTGCCATCGATATACGCCGCCTGTCGTCCCAGTGAGTAGTAGACCGGCAGTTGCCCCACAGACCGGGGTACGGAAACAGGGAGCCTGCCGGCAGGATTATACTCACCGAAAAGGATATCTGCGATGGCATGACCACCCTCCTGTCCGGGATACCATGCCGTCAGTAGCGCATCTGCCTTTTGCGCAGCGTTGTTCATATTGAGCGGCCTGCCCTGGATATAGATCACGATAAGCGGCTTGCCTGTGTGGGCAAGCGCATTGAGCAACTTCTCCTGGTCACCCAGCAGATGGAGCGTGCTCCGGTCATAACCCTCTCCCGAATCCATGTCGGAGAGGATATCCTCCCCGCCGGTGGCGACAGTGGCGGCTCCGGTCTCTAAATACTCGGTTTTAAAATCGCGGGCGCTCGACCCTCCCACCACCAATACCACTACATCAGACGCCTGGGCTATCTCTACCGCCTCATCGATGTTGCTTTGGGTGGTATCTCTGATGGCGCATCCTTTGGCGTAACGTACCACCGTGTGTGGGGCTGCCGCGTTCCTGATACCGTCAAGCAGGGTCACAATATTGTCCCTATCCTGCGGAGCAGTGTAGTCGCCCAGCTGGTTGTATATATTATCAGCATTGGGACCAACCACCGCTATGGTCCTTATCTTCCCTGAAAGTGGCAATAGACCGTTTTCATTCTTTAGCAGGACGGTTCCCTGACGGGCTACCTCACGTGCAATCTGTTTATGCTTATCGCTTCTTACAAAACGAGCGGCCTGCGAGGGATCGACATAGGGATCTTCGAACAGACCCATCTCGAACTTCAGCCGTAGAATATTCATGACGGAACGGTCTATATCCTCCATCGAGATCAGATGATCTTCAAGTGCCTGCTTCAGGTTTCTTCCGTAGGCATTCCCTCCCAGATCGATATCCACGCCTGCCTGTAAAGCCATGGCGGCGGCATGTCTCACATCAGGGGCCACACGGTGGGTGCCGGCTATACCCTCGATGCTGCCCAGGTCGGAGAAGACAAATCCCTGAAAACCCCACCGGTCGCGCAGCAGCTCCTTCAGCAGGAAGCTGCTGGCGGTAGTAGGAACGCCGTCGATGGCGTTGTAGGAGGTCATGATGCTCATGGCACCCGCATCGATGGCCATACGGAATGGCTCCAGGTGATCGCTGAAGAGCTCCCGCAGTCCGATGCTTGCTTTCTGTCCGTTATGGCCGCCCGAAGGGATGCCATACGCAGCAAAATGCTTCAGGGTGGAGTAGAGCTGATGGTTGCTCTGAGGATCATCACCCTGCAGCCCCCGTACAAAGTGACTGCCCAGAATACCTGTCAATAGAGGGTCCTCGCCGAAGGTCTCTTCCATCCTCGACCAGCGCGGCTCCCTGGCTACATCGAGTATAGGCCCGTAACCTATATGTGCTCCCTGCAGGCTTGCCTCCAGCCCTATAGCCGCTGCCATCTCCCTTATCAGTCGCCTGTTGAAGGTGCCCGCCTGTGCCAGTGAGGTGGGGAAGACGGTGGTGCCTATGGCCATATGCCCGTGGGGACACTCTTCGGCAAAGAAGAGAGGGATACCCAGGCGGGTCTCCTCCAGTGCATATCGCTGCAGTGCATTGAGTGCTTCCGCTGCCAGCTCAGGGTTGAGACCTGTCTGCAGTGTCTTCTCTGTCCAGGGGTCAGCACGCAGTGTTGCCCAGAAGCTCCCCGGTGGCATCTGTTGCATCCGCTCCTTAAACTGTTGCGAGGGTTTCACGCTCGTCGCATCTTTTTTATGGTACATCTCCCAACCCGTGGGGGCGCAGAGCTGACCGATCTTCTCCACCGTTGTCATCCTGGCAAGCAGGTCGGCCACCCGCTCTTCGGTGGCGACCGATGCATTTTTGTAGCGAGGTTGTGCCAGGGTAAGTTGAGCTGCCATCAAGAGGCAGCAGGTGCCAATAATTGAAATTTTCATATGTATATCGTTACAAAAAATCGAGTTCTCCGATTGCCAATGATTTCCCATCCCCTGCAATCCCTGTAGCTTCAATACGGATATATCGGGTTGTTACGGGTTGATGAAATTGATATGTTCTGGGTGTGGGGTCATTGATCAGGTTGCCGAACAGAAAGCTCTCCACCGTTTCCCACTGTTCGCCGTCTACACTTACCTGCAGGATTCCTTGTGCCATCATCCCCTCACCATGAACGGTTTGCGGGGTGTAGACCAACGCACTCAACTGCTGTTCCGACCCCAGGTCAATGGCAATATAGTGCGGTACGGCATCCTTCTCCGACTGCCAGTAGGTGTGGCGGTTACTATCGAAGGCCATTGTTGCAGCATGTCTCTGCTGCTGGCTGCTTGCCCCGAGCAAGGTCCACTCTTTTTTAATGATCCCGAAAGTTTCCTGATGTACCGCTCCCTTCATGTCGTTCGTAAACGAGACTGCTTTCAGCTCGTTATGTTCAACGCTTACCGGCTGGGTGTATCTGATGGATGCTTGCGTCGGCTCACTGCCGTCGAGCGTGTAGAATATCTCATACCCTGCATTCAGGTTGCCGGCAGCATTCTCACCATGCGGGTTCCAGTTGAAGTCGGCCTGCCGCGGTTCGATGGTGACCATACCCTCCTTATCGCGTGTAAAGGAGAGCTGTGGTGGCCGCGTTTGATAATAATGTGCAGAAACATGGCTGATGGCCGGATCAAGCCTCGAGGCTGTCACACGCAGGCGGATCTTCATTGTGGTCACCTCCGGAAATCGAAGGATCCGTTTGTAGCCGATGTTGGTTGCTGTGGCTATCTCCTGCCACCGGTTTCCTATCCATGCATCCACAGCATGTGCCTCCACCCGTTCACTGTGTGTGGCGATTGCCTCCTGCAGCATCAGGCGGTTGATTTTCACGGGAGCAGACAGCGTCAGGATCAATTCACGCGAGCCCTCTTCCAGTAGGATGTATGTATCGGGATTGCCGTCCAGCAGCTCTGCCGGGCCTTCGGCATCCCGTAGCAGATCCAGATCATAGGTGCCCCTTATCCGTTTGCCTGTCTCTTCCAGGGCAGCCACATCTGCAGGTGAGAACCTCCCTTCCCTGTTGGGAGGAATGTTGAGCAGGAAGGTAGAGTTTCCACCGACGGAACGTTCGTAGATGTCAAACAGATCGTCGGCGCTACGTACCTTCTGATGAGTATCGTCGCGGTAGAACCATCCTTCACGGATGGAGGTGTTGGTTTCAGCCTGCTGGTAGTGCAGGTATTTCGCCTGATAAAGCATCTCACGGGAGCCGAGATCATATTCCGTCCGGTCGGGGAAGTATGACGTGGTGTCCGGATCATCGGGATAAGTGATCACGTTCCACTCTGTTTTTCGGGTTGCTCCCGCCTCATTGCCACACCACCGGATATCTTCACGGCCGAAAATTACAGCTTTGGGAGCCAGGGTGCGGATTATTTTCTTCCATGCCGGATAGTTATAGGTCTGTCCTCCCTTTCTCTTGGGGTGTGCCCCGTCGAACCATACTTCATGAATCTCCCCGTATTCGGTCAGGATCTCGAAGAGCTGGTTCAGGAAATATTCGTTGTAGTCATCCACATTGAACGTGAAGGTGGTTTTATTGCTGAAGGGGCGACCGGGCACCTGACGGGGGATCGTACGTTGACTATAGTTGCTGAGGTTGCCGTAGAGCCCTTCCGGATGCTCAATCTGATGTAAGTCAGCCGGTGACAGGTAGACGCCCAGCTTCAGACCATATTTCCTGCATGATTCCGACAGTTCTCTGAGAACATCCCCTTTTCCGTTCCGATAATTTGTGGACATAATACCGTGTGGGGTATAACGACTCTGCCACAGCACAAAGCCATCATGATGTTTTACAGTAAGGATAACCATTTTCATCCCGGCAGCTTTCATCGCACTGCACCACTGATCGGTATCGAGGTCCTTCAGGTCAAAAACCGCAGGATCCTCCATACCGTTGCCCCATTCCAGCCGGGTGAAAGTGTTTGGCCCGAAGTGAACAAAAGCGATGAACTCGTTTCTGAGTGCCTCCATCTGATTTTCTGATGGGACCACATGCGCTGCTTTCGCAATAATCAGTTCTTTACTGTCGCCCTCATCTATCCTGATCGTATTGGCAGGTACGATGGCTTGTTGTGCCGAGGTCAAGAACGACAACAATACAATTGAAGAGGTAAGCAGGGATATCCTTTTTAGCATAGTTGTTATTTATAGGTATCTGATGGGATTGTTTAAAAAGCATCAATTCCACAATTATTCTTTCTGAAAAGAAAAAACCAGTGGCATCCTATCTCTGTTTTGGATAACAGGTAAATAGATACGGGTCTTACCGCCGATCATCTGCCATTTCACCTGTTTCTTTGTTTGTAAAAGGGTTATCTTACTTCCTTTAGCCGGTCTGTTCCCTTCCCATTCAATGAAAGTTGTTTGTTCATCCTGATTGGCAGGAATGTAATGAGCATAAAGCGTCTGGCTGTTTTTAGCGGCAGTAAACCATACATTTCCACTTTGGTAATGGGGTGTGATGTGGGTGCCATAAATCCCTCTCCCGTTTTTATCAAGCCAGTCACCCACTTCTCCCAGTATCTCCTCTACCTCGGGCTGAATGATACCCTGGGGTGTGGGACCTACACCCAGCAGGAGGTTACCTCCCTTGGCTGCCACTTCAATGAGAAGCGCAATCACTTCACCGGCAGTTTTGAATTTTGCGTCGGGTATCCATCCCCAGTCACTGCTTAATGGGATACAACTTTCCCAGGGGTAGGAGAGCTGTGCAGCAGGAATAGATCGCTCCGGTGTCTGGTAGTTTTCAAATTTGCCGCGGATGGTGCGGTCAACCATAAGTATGTCCGGTTGATTTTCTCTTACCATGCCGGCAATCTTCTCCATATCAATATCCTGTCGCGGAGGGGCAACCCATCCGCCGTCGAGCCAGAGAATGTCTATATCTCCATAGTGGGTCATCAACTCCTCAATCTGGTTGTAGGTGAACTGTTTGAACTTCTCCCAACGCTGCGGGTGTCTCTCTATCCTGTAGTTGACACTTCTGTTGGGGGTGGCATAATAATCCCACCAGTAATTCTGGTTATGCCAGTCGGGTTTGGAGAAATAGGCACCGACCATAAAATCTTTTTGCCGGAAAGCATCGAACACAAACCTGGCTACGTCTGCCCTGGGATGATTTGCGAATGGGCCCTGAGCGATAGAGAAATCGGATTCTTTTGTGTCGAACATACTGAATCCGTCATGATGCTTGGTAGTGAAGATGGCATATTTCATCCCTGCCTGTTGCATTACAGTGCTCCACTGGTCCGGGTCAAAATCAACCGGGTTAAACTGCTCTTTCAGTCCCCAGTACCATCTTTTATACGCTTCATATTTCATCATGCTGTCGCGGGGTATCCAGTCTACATCTTCCGAACAGATTGACCAGGACTCAACAATACCGGGAACGGAATACAATCCCCAGTGAAAAAGCACCCCGAACTTAAGATCCTGCCAGCTCCCGAGCTTTGCTAATACGGATTCTTCCTCGGGCCACATATATCCATCAGACTGCTCATGGACGAACCCTTGCTGGGAATAGAGCATTATAGTGAATAGTAACCCACATATGACAATCTGCAGTTTTTTTAATGGTAGCTTCATCTCTTTTTCAATCTTAGTTAATTCTCAAAGGATACTTCTCTTATGTGCTTTGGTGCCATACCATGCCACCACCATAAAGCTTATCAGTGGCAGTATGAAGGAGGCATTCACCGCGGGGAGGTGATCGCCGATGGTGCCCATATCGATGATACTTGCCTGTAACGGGGGAAGAATGGACCCGCCTAAGATTGCCATGATCAGCCCCGCCGCCCCAAATTTGGCATCCTCGCCCATACCTTTTAATGCAATGCCATAAATGGTGGGAAACATGAGCGACATGCAAGCAGACACAGCAACTAAACTATATAATCCCCAGATATTCGGGATGAAGATGACACCGAGCGTAAGTATAGCTGCGGTGAGGGCAAAGGTGCGTAACATCTTGCCCGGGTTGAAGAACTTCATCAGATAGGTTGCGAGAAAACGGCTTACACAGAAAATGGCCATTGCCGCAATATTATGTTTCTGTGACATCACCTCCGCTGCCTGCTCTCCCATACCCTGTGCCATGAAAATGCGTGTGCCGTACTGAATGATGAAGGTCCAGCACATGATTTGTGCCCCTACATAAAAGAACTGGGCTATCACTCCCTCGCGATAATTGGGTACAGACAGGATTCGTCTGATGGTGGCACCGAAGTGGAACTCTTTATCCTTGTCGCCGTTCCCGGGCATC
>JADMKJ010000021.1:30823-70324 GCA_015478855.1 Proteiniphilum sp. | reverse complement strand
CAACAGTACCTATAGCCATGTAGGGAGTTATGAGGATGGAGAGGTCGGACTGATTCATCGTGGCAAACTCGCTGTCTGACAGTGCTGCCCGTTCAGCAGTACTCATCGGATTGAGACGTGCCTGAATGAAATTCATGGCTACGTACATCCCCAACAACGATCCCAGGGGGTTGAAAGACTGCGCCAGATTCAGCCTTCGGGTTGCATTCTCCTCGGGCCCCATGGTGAGGATGTATGGATTGGCGCTGGTTTCAAGGAATGATAACCCACAAGTAAGGATAAAATAGGCTGCAAGAAAAGGATAGTAATTACCGGACATTTTTGCCGGGAAAAAGAGGAACGCACCAATGGCATACAATATCAATCCCACTAAAATCCCCGATTTATAAGAGAATTTCTTGATGAAGATGGCTGCCGGAAAGGCCATGGCGAAATATCCACCATAGAAAGCCACCTGTACAAGCGCTCCCTGTGTCACGTTCATCCGGAAGATCTTTGAAAACGCTTTTACCATCGGATTGGTGATGTCGTTGGCAAACCCCCACAATGCAAAACAGGCGGTAATAAGTATAAACGGCAGCAGGTAGTTAACGCCATTATGCTTCAGTAATGATCGTTTTATGCTATTCATCTTCCTGATCTATTTGACAACTCCCTTTTTTAGGATGATGTTGGCATAAAGTGCCTCTTCACCTGTGGCTACCACGGCATACGACTTCTGTGCTCTTTCATAAAATGCAAATCGCTCCAGATAACATATGGAACAGGGCTCACCGGAGTTTTGAAGAATGGCTTTGTAGTCATCCCAGATCCCGGGCTTGTAATGATCACCCGGAACAACTTCCATCAGATAGACCTGATGCTCACAGTATGAGTCGAGAGGAAACAGTTCCATCAGGGCCTGAAGAATATCTCTCGCTGATAGCCCGTCTGCACGAACGACATGTTGAGAGATGGTGTGGCACGGGAAATTACCATCGGCAATCACAATCTCATCCCCGTGGCCCATCTCCATCAAAGTTTTCACCAGTTGAGGCGAAAGAATTATCGGTATCTTCTTCAGCATAATAAAAATGTGTTATTATCGGTTTACTTGTATATCGGACCGAAATTCTGACATGCACGGTAATCTGCACCCTCCTTATCCATGCCGAATGCGTTCCAGGCTGAAGGACGGAAGATCTCGCCATCATCAATATTATGCATGCATACCGGAATACGGAGCATCGATGCAAGCGTGATCAGGTCTTTTCCTATATGGCCGTAACTGATGGCTCCATGGTTGGCTCCCCAGTTATTCATCACCGAGTAGACATCCCTGAAGGCCTGCTTGTCGCTCAGTCGTGGTGCAAACCAGGTGGTTGGCCACGTTCTGTCAGTACGCTCGTTGAGCAGCCGGTGTATTTCCGGATCAATCTCCACCGTCCATCCTTCAGCTATCTGCAGTACCGGGCCCAGGCCTTTCACCAGGTTTATACGTGACATGGTCACAGGGATACCCCCCTCTGAGAGGAAGTTGGACGAATAACCCCCTCCGCGGAAGTAATCGCGGTTCGCAGGATACCATGTGGTGGCCGCCAGACACGCTTCGGCCTCATCCTCCGTGATCTCCCAGTGAGGCTTCAAGGCCGGCGCTCCGTTAAGCCGTTGTTTACCCGTACCATCGAGCGTGGTGGACCCCGAGTTAATCAGGTGGATGATGCCCCTGGCAGCTCTGCCTGTCAGCTCTTTTCCTGTAACACGCTTCACCGACTCCGGACTCCAGTAAGTGCGTACGTCGGAGAAGAGCTGTGCCGTGTTGGTGAGCAGATGACCGAAAAGCATGGCTGTGCCATTGAGTGCGTCATTTTCCGTGGCTATCACATAAGCCTCCCGAATACCGTTCCAGTCGAAGGAGCTGTTGAGGATCGCTTCGGCAAAATCACCGTTCGGCAAGAAATCGGTCCATTGGCGCTGTCCCTGGAACCCCGCAGCAATGGCATTGTGACCGATAGCCTCCTCCTTGAAGCCCAGCGCTTCCAGGTTTTTATTGCCTGTCATCAGATCACGTATGATCAGCGTCATCCTGACCACAAACTGCCAGTCGGCATCCATCGCCTCTCTTGGTTTCTTTTTCTCTTCTGTGTTGAAATCGGTACCTTCGTTCGTCTTGCAATACTTTTCTGTCCATTTCATGGCTCTGGCGAACTCCTCCTTGTCGTAAACCTCCTCTTGAATGCGACGAAGGATCTCAGTGGAATCGACCGATTCGTTGCGCATGCCGAGGTACTCCTGAAAGAAATCAGGATTCACCATCGATCCCGCGATACCCATCGACACACTGCCTATGGAGAGGTATGAACGGCCACGCATGGTGGCCACCGCCTGTGCCGATCTGGCGAAACGCAACAGCTTCTCCTCAACATCACCAGGGATGGAGTTGTCAGTGCTGTCCTGTATGTCATGCCCGTAAATGCCGAAAGCGGGTAATCCTTTTTGGGCATGAGCTGCCAACACTGCTGCCAGATAGACAGCCCCCGGACGCTCGGTACCGTTGAAGCCCCAGACAGCTTTGGGATAGTGTGGATTCATATCCATCGTCTCTGTGCCGTAGCACCAGCAGGAGGTCACCGAAATAGTCGATCCGACTCCTTCGCGCTCAAACTTATCGGCACAGGCAGCACTCTCGCCCACACGCCCTATGGTGGTGTCGGCGATCACACATTCCACGGGACTGCCGTCACCATTTTTCACATTGGTACTGATCAATGTGGCAACTGCTTGGGCCAGATTCATGGTTTTGACCTCGAGGCTCTCTCTTACTCCTCCCTGACGTCCGTCAATAACCGGGCGGATGCCAATTTTTGGATATCTTCTCATAGCATTGCTCATATTAATATATTGGTAGTGGTTTTAAAGATGATCATATATGGGCATATCGTCAGAATGAATTCCTGTCGGTGATAATTGTAGGTAGAAAAAGATGTACAGGCTTGTTACCCGTGACAAAGGAGGCTGCCTTTTCACCCATCTTGTGCCAGTCAATACCGATACTCGACACACCGTTTTCAATGATCTCGAAAAATGGATTGTCGTTGTATGCCAGAAGACCGTAATCTTTTTGAATCTTTAAATTGTCTCTCCTCCCCTGCCTGATGATGTTGACTAAATCCTGCTGTTTGATCACCAGGTAAAATGAATTCTTCTGTATCGTTGTTTTATCGGTGATTTCATCAATGATCTCAAATTCAAACCTGTTATCCAGACAGAATTGACTGAAATAATGCTTGCTGCTCTGGGGATGCTTGTGATATTTGTTGAACACAAAATACAACTTGTTGTATTTCTTTAATTGCATCTTGATACTCCCTAATGCTTCGTATAGTGATTTATCAAAATCCTGACAGACATAGGAATAACCCCTCTTGTCGAATTTGCCGAAATCCAACAGCAGCAACTTTTTTTTGTCAATCGTACCCAGCACTTCAGATATTTTCTCATTATCATAGTTCATGACGATGTAATTGCTGTACATGCCAACGGAATTGCTGATGATCTGATTGAAGAGATGCTCGTTATACTGATGAAACCAGAGATCAATATGGTAGTACGAGGGCAGTGAGGTACGTAGGGTGTTGTACAGTACCTCTTTGAATGGTGTGTACTCATCAAGCAATAAGAGTATGCTTTTACTGTGTGTTGCAACATAATAACTTTTACCATGCACTGAATCGATGATGCCGCGTTTTTTTAAGTCGGTGAAGGCTTTAAAAACCGTGTCACGCGATACATTGTATTTCTTGCTGAGATGATTGATCGACGGTAGTTTGTCACCCGTTTGTAAATCGCTGGCAGAGATGTATCTCTGTATGTAATCAGTCAGCTGATGAACCTTGGTTGATTTATGGTTGAATTGTAAATTCATATGCTTGTCTATGCTGTCCTGTGCTGTTATGGCAAACGTAGTAAAATGCAGGATATAAAAAAAATATTATTTTATGTTATAGGGCATAAAGATCAAATGTACACCGTCAATGAACATATTTTTAGCGTATTCCTAAAAAACAACCGGATGAACTCTTCACAGGGTCCATCCGGTTTTTGGAAAATCAAAAAGTCATATAAGAAATAGAACTAATTAAGTTGTGGTTTGTAATTAATAGTATTCATTTGATGAAATTACAGGTATAGGCATCTCAGCTCTTGTGACCACTGACGGCTGGTTATACTTGTAAACAACATCATATGTGATATCCTCATTCCATCCGTTCAGCCTGATGGACAGTTTTACTGAGTCAGCATCATTCACCCTGAGGGGTTTCAGGTCGAAGCAAACAAAGCCTTCATAAAGCTTCGACTGTGTACTTTCGTAGGCATTATGCCTGAATTCAAGATTGATGACCTCTGCCGATGGTTCTGATGTGAGCGTGTTCATCACCAGGTTGATTGCATGAGGCTGAGTGCCACCGTAGTTGAACATGAAAGAGACATTCAGATAATCGCCGCCCACCCACATTGCATTGGCCTTCACTGGATCATTGCCTATACTGTCCTGGTTTTCCGCTGTGAGCTCAATAGCCTGTTTGGTCAGTATATTCCATATGTCGTTCACCTTGATGTAATGGTCATAACCGCTTTGTGCCTCCGATAACACCGTATAGTTCAGGAAAACGCGTTGATTGTAAGCGGGTGAGTACCTCACCGCGCTGGCTGCCGGCCAGAGACGCTTGCCGTTATCCAGCAGCAATGAATAAGCATTGTCACCTTCCGGAATAACGGTCGCAATATCAATACCGAAGTTGCCGAGTGAGTTTGAATTATCATCGCAAGAAATGTTGCCAAGAAGAATGCCAACAGAAACAATGATAATTGCAAAAACCGTTTTTTTCATACTAACATGCGTTTATACATGATAGATGTCGCAAGCAAAAAAACGTTGCATGTGAAATAGATTAAATTATATATTTAACCATGTTTAACACTATATTGCAGCCAGGTGTCGGTGGTATCGGAACATGCAGCCGGATCTCATCCGTTCGGATAGATTTTTTTTATCAGATCATGCCGGTTGATCCGTTTCAGCTCGTTGATAATTGTTCTTTTGTTTTGGTTGTCGTGCCAGAAGAAAAACTGGCGCTGTGCATTTTTCTGCTCTTTGCTCCTGGCAGTGTAAACGCGCTCCAGCGTATAGGGATGAATGCCGGTGTAGTAGATCTCGGTAGCAAGTGTCATGGGTGAAGGGGTGAAATCCTGCACCTGCTCAAGCTTGAAATAGATGTTCCTGGTGATGGCGGCCAGTTCAGCCATATCTTCCTCGGAGCAGCCCGGGTGGGATGAGATGAAATAGGGGATCAGCTGCTGATTGAGTTGTTCTTCTTCATTCAGCTCATCGAAGATACGTTTAAACTGATAAAAGAGATCGAAGGATGGTTTACGCATCATCCTGAGTGTGGTGTCGGAGGTATGTTCGGGTGCCACTTTCAGCCGTCCCGACACATGGTTCTTTATCAGTTCACGGAGGTATCTCCTTGTGGAGGCATTTGTTTTTTCATCGCTGCTCCTGTGCAGGAGCATATCGTATCGAATGCCGCTGCCAATAAATGATTTCTTCACGCCGGGGAGGGCATCCACAGCATGGTAGATATCCAGCAGATCAGTGTGGTCTGTATTCAGATTAAAACAGACAGCAGGATAAATGCAGGAGGGTTTTTTGCACTTCATGCAAATAGCAATCTCTTTCCCCTGCATCCTGTACATATTTGCCGAGGGACCTCCCAGGTCGCTGATGTACCCTTTGAACCCCGGCATACCGGTAATCTTTTTCACCTCCTCGATGATTGATCTTTTAGAGCGTGAGGCGATGAACTTGCCCTGATGTGCCGAGATGGTACAGAAGGCGCAACCGCCAAAGCATCCCCGGTGAAGATTGACCGAGAATTTGATCATCTCATATGCAGGAATCAGCTTCTCTTTATATTTGGGGTGTGGCAGACGGGTGTAGGGTAGATCGAAAGAGGCATCAATCTCCTCCTCTTTCATTGGCGGGAAGGGTGGGTTTACTACAAGCGTCCGGTCGTCCACCTTTTGCAATATGCGTGCAGCAGAAAGACGATTGGATTGTTCTTCCACCATACGGAAGTTTTTAGCCTGTTTCAGCTTTTCCTTCAGACACTCCTCATGTGAATAGAGTTGCACCTCCTCGCTGAACGGGTTTACAGGTACCTGATTATCTGAACGGAGAAATGCTGTTTGCGGTATGTCGTTTATATCGCTTATCTTTCTGCCCCTGTGCATCTCATGTACGAGCTGCCTCAGGGGGAGCTCACCCATTCCGTAGATCAACATATCGGCACCACTGTCGGCGAGGATGGATTTGTGCAGTGCATCGCTCCAGTAATCGTAGTGGCTTACCCTCCGCAGTGATGCTTCCACGCCACCCAGTACCAGTGGTACCTCAGGGTAGAGCTTCTTCAGGATCCGGGAATAGACGGTTGCAGCTCTGTCGGGGCGCATATCTGACCGTCCGTCGGGTGTGTAGGCATCGTTGGAGCGAAGTCGTTTATTGGCAGTATAATGGTTGATCATCGAGTCCATCACGCCGGCAGTGACAGCGAAGAAAAGACGGGGGGTACCCATCTTTTTGAAATCGCGCAGATCATCTCTCCAGTTGGGTTGTGGTACGATAGCCACGCGCAGTCCCTCACTTTCAAGGAGCCGGCCGATGACCGCTGTGCCGAAGGAGGGGTGGTCAATGTAAGAATCACCCGAGAACAACACCACATCAACATAGTCCCACCCACGCAGTTCCATCTCTTTCTTTGTGGTGGGCAGCCAGTCGGTAAGTTGAAGTGATCTGTGCTCCATGCTTACACTCTCTTTTTATGTTCTTTCTTCATTCCTGTATCAATCTGTCGGGCTCTATCCACTGCCTCGTGGATGTTGGAACAGATATTCTCTTCACCTATGATCAGGGGTATTTCGGATTTAAAGAGTTTCTCACGGGTTGTATCATTGACACCTGAGAGAATGATGTGAATCTTTTCTTTCCTCGATTTACGGCACAACATCTCCAGGTTGTTCAGGCCGGTAGAGTCAATAAAGGGTACTTTTCGCATACGGATGATACGGACGTGGGGATGGTTTCCAATCTCACGCATCTTCTCATCGAACTTATTGGCTACACCAAAAAAGAAGGGGCCGTCAATCTCATAAACCTCTACATCCTGAGGGAGGTAGAGCACTTCCTCTTTCATATCCGCTGAGTAGGACTCCATCTCCTTCGTGATCTCAATCTTCCCGGTGGTATGTTTTACCTGCGTGCTTTCATTCATACGTTTGATAAAGGCAAACACAGCAAGCAGTAATCCCACCTCAATGGCGATCGTCAGATCGAAAATAACCGTCAGTAAAAAGGTGGTCAGCAGGATCGCCATCGTCGACCTTGATTGTTTCATGAGTGAGATAAACGTACGCCATTCACTCATGTTGTACGCCACCACCACCAGTACGCCTGCAAGACAGGCCATGGGTATATGTTTCGTGAGATCACCCAGAAACAGGACAATGAGCAACAGTACCACGGCATGGATGATTCCCGCAACCGGTGTTCTTCCACCGTTATTGATATTGGTCATCGTACGGGCGATGGCTCCCGTGGCCGGGATACCGCCGAAGAATGGCACTACCATGTTGGCAACGCCCTGTGCTACAAGCTCCATGTTGGAGTTGTGTTTTTTTCCGATCACACCATCGGCCACGGTCGCCGAGAGCAATGACTCAATAGCTCCCAGCATGGCGATGGTGAATGCCGCGGGGAAGAGTAGACGGACGCTCTCGAGGTTCATGGGGATCTGTGCCAGTTGGGGCATCTGGTTATTGATGACAAACCTGTCACCGATAGTTTCGATACCGGTGATGTTACCATAGCTTTTCAGCAGATAGGCAGCAACAGTCATCACGATGATGGCGATGAGTGATCCGGGAATCTTCTTTACAATTTTTGGAGTGAGCTTTATGATGGCAACCGTTGCTAAGGCGATGAGCGCTGTCGACCAGTTGACAGTGTCGAGATGTTGAAAGTAGACCATCCACTTCTCCACGAACCCGGAGGGTAGCTTAGGGGTTGTCAACCCGAAGAAATCCTTTATCTGCGTGGAGAAGATCGTGAGCGCAATACCGCTGGTGAATCCCACCACGATAGGGTATGGGATAAATTTAATGACTGTACCCAGCTTCAGTACCCCCATCAAAATAAGCATCGCTCCTGCCAGGACTGTGGCCAATGCCAGCCCCTGCACACCATATTGTTCCACGATACCGTAAACAATCACGATAAATGCACCGGTGGGGCCGCCGATCTGAACGCTGGTACCTCCCAGGAAAGAGATGATGAAGCCGGCGATGATAGCCGTGTAAATACCTCTCTCCGGTGACACGCCTGATGCGATCCCAAAAGCGATGGCCAGCGGCAATGCCACAACACCCACGATCAATCCTGCCATCAGATCGGCAATGAATTTCTCTTTGTTGTAGGTCTTAAAAGTTTGAAATAGTACGGGTTGAAAATCACTTAGGAGATTGAATCGCATATACGCATATATCAGATAAAAAAAATTGATGCAAAGATAATGATTTTATCCGGTATAAGCGAACCGGGGACTTATTCTCAGTTAATAAAAGATGGAAGAATGAAGCTGAATCAGGTCGGAAAGAAAATGCTAAGGAGCCAGTTAAACAGCTCCCTGTTCCACGAACACGCAGACACGCTCAGTGGCACGATCATCACCATAGGGGTTGTATCTTACTTTCAGGCTGTTGCCGAATAGGCCGGCGAAGACATTATAGGTCCATGCTTTAAAGCTTCCCATAAAAGCATCAATAATATGATAGGAGGAGGAGTTGGTTTCCCTGTCCACCAGCTTCATCAGCAGCTGACCCTGTGATTTGGTCATTTTTTTCATCTTCGGTGTATATTCGTCCATCAGATATTTTTCCATCTTGTTCAGATGTTTCTGTCGGGCTTTGTCGTCGGGAAGCGTTTCCATATACTCATAGGTCTCAGTAATGATTCTGGCGATCTCCTTGGCGTAGGGTAGCGTCTTTTTTACGTCACGAATCAGTTTGGAATAGGCTGCCTTCTCCTTCGTGCTGCGGAAGGTGAGGGGTGAATATTTGATGAAGTCGGTGAGCCACATGCAGGCAACGGTGTCACCATCAAGAATAACCCCCGGATAAACGTTCGGCATTAAGAAAATTGTTGACACCCGACCATTGGTTTCGGGATTCAGATTGGCAGCATAATAATCCTGTCCCTTGACCGTGAACGGTAAAAGGATGTATATGAGTACCGCTAAAATGAGAAAATGTCTTTTCATAACGATGCAAAGATATATGCAATGTTTTATTCAACCATTAAAATAGTCGTTAAGTGTAGTTAATTAACCATCGCATTTTTAAATTGTTAAGAAAATATTTTGGAAAAAACAGGAGCTGAAAATATCAAATCGTTAAAAAAAAAGTGTTTATGCAGATTTTCCGATGAAAAAAGTGTATTTTTGAACACACTAAAAGCAAAAACTATGGCATATTATCACCTGGGTGAGCTCATCCATGAACAAGCAATCAAACTGAAGAATAAAACCGCATTGAAGTATCAGTCCCCCGCGGGTGATTGGGTGGATATGTCATGGACGGTTTTCTCGGAAAAAATATTGATGACAGCCCGTGCAATGGCTGAAATGGGGCTCAACCCAAATGATAATGTAGGTATTTACGCTCAAAACATGGAGAAATACCTCATCACTGATTTTGCGGCCTATGCCAACAGGGCGGTGATGGTACCCATGTATGCCACAGCATCACCTGCACAGGTGAGTTATATTGTGAATGATGCGCAAATAAAACTGGTGTTTGTAGGTGAGCAGTTCCAGTACAACAACGCCTGGAAGGTGCAGCAAGAGAGTCCTGTGCTCAGGAAGCTGATTATTTTCGACAGGAACGTGGTCCTTAAAAGTGATGACAGGAGTTCACTCTATTTCGATGATTTTATCACCACAGGGGATAATTCCGAGTCGATGGCACTGGTCAGTGCACGGTTGAAACAGCTCAAGGAGAGTGATCTGGCGACCATCATCTACACATCAGGCACCACCGGAGAACCCAAAGGCGTCATGCTCACACATACCAGCTACATGAAAGTGATGAAGATTCATGATATACGTCTTACCAACATGTCGGACAGGGATATCTCGATGTGCTTTCTTCCGCTGACCCATATCTTTGAGAAGGCATGGACCTATTACTGTCTGTCTAAAAGTGTTGTTGTTGCAGTGAATAAGGAACCGAGTGAGATCAGGAAAACGATCAAGCAGGTACGTCCTACATTGATGAGCAATGTCCCCCGTTTCTGGGAGAAAGTGTATGATGGCGTGAAGGAGACGATCGATAATTCATCGGGTTTCCTGAAATGGTTGTTTCTTGATGCTGTGAAGACCGGACGCCGTCACAACCTGGAGTGTGTGAACGAAGGGAAAAGAGCCCCGCTGAACATCAGGCTGAAATTTTTTCTGTATCAACACACGCTGTTTTATCTTATCAAGCGCGTAGTGGGTATCGACCGCGGTAATTTCTTCCCGGTGGCAGGTGCACCTCTCTCCGACAAGATCAATGAGTTCATGCAATCAATCGATGTGCATATTATTTACGGTTACGGTCTCACCGAGACGACGGCAACAGTGAGTTGTTTTCCTGCCAAAGGTTTTACCATTGGGACTGTAGGGACAGTGATGCCCGATGTGGAGGTGAAGATAGGGGAGAATAATGAGATACTTGTAAAGGGGGAGACCGTGATGGCCGGTTATTATAACAAGCCCGAAGCAACCAGGGAGGCGTTTACTGAAGATGGTTTTTTCAGGACAGGTGATGCCGGCAGACTGACAGAGAACAATGAAATAATCCTGACCGAACGGATCAAAGATCTGTACAAGACATCCAACGGGAAATATATTGCTCCGCAAATGATAGAAACACGTATCTGTGAGGATAAATATATTGATCAGATGGCTGTCATCGGTGACGAAAGGAAATTTGTGAGTGCGCTCATCGTTCCCAACTATGAACTGTTGAAGAGCTACGCACAGGAACAACATATCCCTTTCGGATCAATGGAAGAGCTGGTGAATAATGAAGAGATTAATGATTTTGTCTCTGGCAGGGTTGAGTTGTTACAATCACAATTTACATCCTACGAGAAAATTAAAAAATTTACACTGTTACCCCAGCCATTCACTATTGAGTCCGGTGAATTGACCAACACACTTAAGCTGCGCAGGAAGGTGATCATTGAAAGATATGCAGCACTGATCGAAGAGATGTACCGGAGTTAGTCTTTTGCTTTCTTCTTTAGGCTTACAGCCTGACAAGCTGCTTTTCTAAACCTCTGTGTAAAGACTCAAGTTCAGAAGTTTTTTGCTATCTTTGCACCGTTTTTAAAAAGCAAAGGAATGGATTACAATTTCGGGGAGATAGAAAAGCGGTGGCAGCAATACTGGATTGACCACCAGACCTATAAAGTATCAGAGGATAGCACAAAACCCAAGTTCTACGTACTGGATATGTTCCCCTATCCATCGGGGGCGGGACTGCATGTGGGACATCCGCTGGGTTACATCGCATCGGATATCATTTCAAGATTCAAGCGTCAGCAAGGCTTCAACGTGCTCCACCCCATGGGCTTTGATGCCTATGGCCTTCCGGCTGAACAGTATGCCATACAAACCGGACAGCACCCGGCCATCACCACGCAAAAAAATATCACCCGCTATCGTGAACAGCTCGATAAGATCGGATTCTCCTACGACTGGAGCCGTGAGGTGCGTACCTGCGATCCCGCATACTATAAATGGACACAGTGGGCTTTCGTTAAGATGTTTAACTCCTACTACTGCAATCAGGCTGATCAGGCTCGTCCCGTTGCAGAGCTGACAGCGGTCTTTGCGCAACAGGGTACCTCCGGCCTGGATCTGGCATGCAGTGAACCGATGGTGTTCACCGCCGAAGAGTGGAACAGTAAAACGGAGAAGGAACAACAGGAGATACTGATGAACTACCGCATTGCCTATCTGGGTGATACGATGGTCAACTGGTGCCCGCAACTGGGGACAGTGCTTGCCAATGATGAGGTGAGTGAGGGATTGTCCGTTCGTGGCGGCTATCCTGTGGAACAGAAAAAGATGCGGCAGTGGTGCCTGCGTGTCTCGGCTTATGCGCAGCGGCTGCTCGACGGTCTCGATAAGCTGGAGTGGAGCGAATCACTGAAGGAGACACAGCGCAACTGGATCGGGCGCAGTGAAGGGGCTGTGATGCGTTTCAGTACATCTCAGGAGATCTCCTTCGATATCTTTACCACCCGTGCCGACACCATCTATGGTGTCACCTTCATGGTGCTGGCACCTGAGAGTGAACTGGTGAAACAGCTCGTCACCGCTGAGCAGCTGGAGGCTGTTCAACACTATATCGGGAAGACAAAGAAAAAAACCGAACGGGAGCGCATCGCAGACAAGTCTGTTACCGGCGTCTTCACGGGATCATATGCGATTCATCCTTTTACCGGTGAACCCCTGCCCATCTGGATCTCCGACTACGTGCTGGCAGGTTATGGTACCGGTGCGATCATGGCTGTTCCGGCACATGACAGCCGCGACTATGCTTTTGCCCGCTTTTTCAACCTTCCCATCATTCCTCTTATCGAAGGGTGTGATGTCTCGGAAGAGAGTTTCGATGCCAAAGAGGGTATCATGGTCAATTCCGGTTTTATGAACGGGATGACGGTGCGTGAGGCGATCCCTGCAGCGATTGATGAGGTGGAGAAAAGGGGTCTCGGCTACAGGAAGATCAACTTCCGGTTGCGGGATGCGATCTTCTCACGACAGCGTTACTGGGGTGAGCCGTTCCCTGTCTTTTACAAGGAGGGGATGCCCTATACCCTGAATGAGGAGGAGCTGCCGCTTGAGCTGCCGGAGGTGGATATATTTCTCCCCACCGAAACGGGTGAACCCCCTCTCGGTCGTGCCAGAAAATGGCAGACAAGTGAGGGTTATCCGCTGGAGTTAAGCACCATGCCCGGCTTTGCCGGTTCGTCGGCCTACTACCTACGCTATATGGACCCGCACAACAACGATGCACTGGTGTCGGAAGATGCCAACAACTACTGGCGCGATGTGGATCTTTATATCGGGGGAACGGAGCATGCCACCGGTCATCTTATCTATAGTCGTTTCTGGAACAAGTTCCTGTTCGATCTGGGCGTCTCCTGTGAAGAGGAGCCGTTCAGGAAGCTGGTGAACCAGGGGATGATACAGGGACGCAGTAACTTCGTCTACCGTATCAAGGGAACAAACAGGTTCGTCTCTCACAATCTCAGGGACCGGTACGATGTGACGCCTATACATGTGGATGTGAACATCGTTCATAATGATCTGCTGGATATGGACGCTTTCCGTAACTGGAGTCCAGAGTACCGAACTGCCGAGTTTGTGCTGGAAGAGGGGAAGTATGTGTGTGGATGGGCCGTGGAAAAAATGTCGAAATCGATGTACAATGTGGTGAACCCTGATGACATTGTGGAGAGATACGGCGCAGACACCCTTCGTCTCTATGAGATGTTCCTCGGTCCCCTGGAGCAATCCAAGCCGTGGGATACCAACGGTATTGACGGTGTACACCGTTTCCTCAGGAAGATTTGGAACCTGTTTTTTAAGGAGGGTGTGCTGGCGGTATCGGAAGATGAACCCACAAAGGAAGAGCTGAAAGCACTGCATAAACTGATCAGGAAGGTGACATACGATATTGAGCATTTCTCTTACAACACGTCGGTATCTGCTTTCATGATTTGTGCCAACGAGCTTACCTCACTACAGTGCAGAAAAAGGGCTATCCTGAGCGAACTGACTGTTTGCCTTGCACCCTTTGCTCCCCATATAGCCGAGGAGTTGTGGTATCAGCTGGGTCACAGAACAACCGTTTGTGATGCACAATGGCCTCAATGGGATGAAGCATACCTGCAAGAGGATTCTTTCCCTTATGCGATTTCATTCAACGGCAAATCACGGTATATCCATGAGTTTCCCGCAGATGTCACGAAAGAGGAGATTGAAAAAACTGTGCTGGAGCATCCCAACTCGCAAAAATGGATTGATGGTAAGAGAGTGAAAAAAATAATCATTGTCCCAGGGAAGATCGTCAATATCGTTGTTTGATTATCTGTTTTCTTTCTGTGATTGAACTGCCTTTAATCAATTATAATATTTTATGGTGAATGAGGTTCGTTATCTTAAATCGTTCTATTGGAAAGATTATTTAGTCATCACACTGGGGCTTGTTCTTTTCGCAATTGGCTTCACCGGCTTTATCATGCCCAATGAGATTGTTGTGGGAGGCCTTGGTGGTGTAGGCCTGCTGCTCAAATATGCATTCAATTTTCCGGTCTTCATGACCTTTCTCATCGGGAATGGTATCATGATGGTGATCGCCTGGTTTATGCTGGGGAAAGCATATGTGCTCAGGGCGTTGTATGGTGTGATCGGTGTAACCCTTTTGATGGCGGTAGCCGAGAACTACATCACCGGGGCGCTTATCCATGCCGATCCGTTGATGTCAAGCATCATCGGTGCTGTCTTCAGCGGCAGCGGGCTCGGGCTGATCTACTCCAGGAATGCCAGCACCGGAGGGACCGATATTCTTGGAGCCATCATCACCAAGTACCGCTATATCAGCATGGGGCGTGGTCTGCTCTATATTGACCTGATGATCGTGGGCAGCTCCTATCTGCTTTTTCAGAGTTTGGAGAAGATCATTTACGGACTGATTGTGGTATCGGTCATGTATTACACTGTCGATCTGGTGATCAACGGAGCACGTCAATCGGTACAGTTTATCATCTTCTCTACCCGCTACAATGAGATCGCTTCCCACATCAATACGGAACTGAACAGGGGGTGTACGATGCTGGAGGGTACCGGATGGTATTCACAACAACCTCAGAAAGTGCTTATTATCCTTGCCCGCAAGACCGAATCCAGTTCTATCTTCCGTCTTGTGAAAAGAATAGATGAGAATGCATTTATTTCGCAGAGCAACGTCGTTGGTGTCTATGGTAAAGGGTTTGATCAGATGAAGTGAGGTGACGTTCAGGTTGTGGCCTTGTCCACAAGATAAATCACCGATTGATAAGCCACACCACTGTTGAGCGATAAACCTATTTCACATGTCCGGCTGTTGGAATAGCCCTCTTTGGCATCCTTCAGTCCCTGTTTCAGCGGTGCCAGGGCTGAATTGCTTAGCTCGGGGTAGAAAAAGCCCCTGTCACCGGCCCAGCCGCAACATGCCACATTTTCCGGTACAATCACCTTCGCTGCACATCGTGAGGCCACAGTGAGGAACTTTTCTTCAAGCTGCATCTTTGTGGAACTGCAGGTAGTATGTATCGCTACCGTAACAGGTTGCCTGGTGATCTGCAGCCGCTCCAGCAGGAAATCATGAATGAACTCCACCTGATCGTATAGTTGTAGCCGCCGATCGAGCGTCTCACGCATATGCAGGAGACAGGGGCTCATGTCACAAACGATGGGTAGTTCACCGTTACGACTCGCTTTGAGCAGTGCCTCATTCAGTTCATCCTCCTTTTTTTTTGCCTGCACCCTAAGCCCTTTACTGCTGAAGGCCATCCCACAGCAGAGCCGGTCTTTTTCTTCCGGTATAATAACGGTATAACCTGCTTTTCGTAGTACCGACAGCATCGTTGACGGCAGATCGTTCTTCTCACCGTACCCAAACGAGGGACCACCCATGGAGCGGGTGATGCAGGTGGGAAAATAGACTACCATGGGTGCCTCTGATGAATCGGCAGGGAATA
The DNA here is from genome assembly GCA_015478855.1 of Proteiniphilum sp. GTDB lineage: Bacteria > Bacteroidota > Bacteroidia > Bacteroidales > Dysgonomonadaceae > Proteiniphilum. The sequence continues at coordinate 54,435 of JADMKJ010000021.1, read as the reverse complement.
TATGTCGTGTAATTTTTCTGCTCCCCGTAGGTGTGTAACGTGTCCACAAAGGAAACAATCCATCGCCCAGCCTGTAAAGCCCTCTTGTGACATTCTCCAGGGTGTCATAGCCTATCAGCCTGCCCATGAAGTGGGGCACCTTCAGCAAGCCTCTCAGTAATGCCGTCGTTCCGGCCATATTGTGCGCGATGCTATCTGCGATCCTGTTCACCCACTTCCCGTTTTGTTGCCATCGCAGCTCTTTCACCAGCTTGCCGGTGTCAATGCCCACCGGGCAGGCGATGCTGCACAAGCCGTCAGTGGCGCAGGTCTCCTCCATTGGATAGGAGATATCTTTCAGTTGTGCAGGAACAGACGCTTTCTTTCTCCCCGCAGCTGTTCTCCCCACAAGATGACGATAAGCTACGATACGCTGCCGCGGTGTGAACGTGAGATTCTTTGAGGGGCAGCTTACCTCACAGAAGCCACACTCGATACATTTGTCAATAAGTGGATTGACTGCAGGTATCTGTTTCAGGTTCTGAATGAAGACGTCACTGTCGCTGTTGATCACCACCCCGGGATTCAGGATGTTGTCAGGATCAAATGCCTGCTTTATCCGCTTCATCAGGTCATATACATCGCTTCCCCACTCTTTTTCCACGAAGGGTGCCATATTGCGTCCCGTGCCATGCTCCGCTTTCAGGCTGCCAGCGTGCTTCAATGCGACCAGATCGCACAACTGATGCATAAATGCAGCATATCTCTCCACCCCCGCAGGATGGTTGATCTCCGGGAAAATGGTGAAATGCACATTCCCGTCCAGAAGATGTCCCCACATCACTGCATTTTCGTAGCCTGTCTGCACCAGCAGTTCACGTACATCCGTCAGGGCATCACCCAGGATCTCGCCACGAAAGGCAATATCTTCAATGATGCAGGCGGTATGTGGTGGACGGGCAGCGGCAGCTGAGGTGAAAAGTCCGTTGCGAACGTTCCAGTAACGATTATAGAGATGTCTGTCGGTGGTGAATCTTATCGGTGTGAGCGTCCGGACATGGGCTAGTTTATCTTCTATCTGATGCATCTGCCGGAGGAGTGTCTCCTCATCGTCGGCAGCGGTGTCGATAAGGAGGGCGGCGGCACCCCCGGGCAAGGTGATCAGTTCCGGCGGCATCCCCTCCTGATCTTCCACGGCACGCAGCGCATTCCGGTCCATCAGCTCGGCTGCACTTACATGGCACTCTCTCAGGGGGATAATGGTATCACATACATCACGCAGGCCGGCAAAATAGATCATTGCCGTGGCTTTGAGGGGTGCATCGTGAACAGTCTCAAAGGTGGCCTGGGTAACAAAACCAAGGGTGCCCTCCGAGCCAATCATCAGATGCTGGATGATGGCTATCGGGTCAATGAAATCGATCAACGAGTTGACGCCATAACCACATGTGTTCTTCAGCTCGAACTTACGGGCAATATTCTCTCTGATAACCTCATTACCCGTGGCATCAAGGTGTAGCCGGCTCATAGCGCCGATAAGTTGCGGATGTGATGCAATGAAGGAGCGGCAGCTATCACTGTCGGCAGTGTCGAGCAGTGATCCGTCGGCGAAGATGATGCGCATCGATTTCACAGTGTTGTAACTGTTGTAGCGTATGCCGTAACTCGATCCACTTGCATTGTTGGCGATGATCCCCCCAATCCTGGCGGCATTGATAGATGCCGGTTTTGGTCCCAGCTTTCGCCTGTAGCGCATCAACAAACGATTGGCTGCTGCTCCGGTCAGCCCGCAGCCGAAGGTGGCAGTGAGCCCGTTGTCAGTGATGGCAGAGAACTCAAACCCGGGACCTGTCTCCATCAGTATTGAGTCGGAGATGGTTTGCCCGCTCAGGCTTGTGCCGCCAGCCTTAAAGGTCACCGGCACCTTTTCACGGTGACAGAATTGTAATAAACGCACCACTTCATCCTCACTGTTCACCCTCACCACTGCTTTCGGGATAAGACGGTAGAGGCTGGCGTCACTACCCTTCGTCACACAGGTGAGGGTATCGGTGAAAAGCTGTTCCCGCGGGAAGAGTGCTGTGAGCTGCGCATATAACTGTTGGGAGGTCATCTTCTATTCTTTTTGGTAAAGATAAAAAGATTAAAAGAAAAAAAGCGGTCACTGCGACCGCTTTTTTAAAGATATTTTTTTGTGAGGAAAGTGTAAGTTAACTCAATGAGATGAAAAGGTCTTTCTCCACTTCTTCCAAAGTGATCTTCCCCTCTCTTGCCAACCAACCGAGCGCTGTGTAGAGATCCTTATCGGTCAATTTGGTTACTTTCTTAATCTCTTTCATATTCTGACGTCCGGATTCATCGAGTACTGTCCATACTTTTCCGGCGTTGATTCCAATTTTTTCAATCATTTCTTATACAATTTATTTATCTGTTATCTTGCAATTTCGAGCTGACAAAGATAGTGCGATATTTTAAAAAAAACAATTTTTCAGGTTGATAAATTTCATTAATGTCCTGATAAATATTTGATTATTGATGTCACAAACTGAAACTACAGCGCTGTATAAAATAGGACACCTGCTGTATCAGCGATTGTCGGTTGTCGTTATAAATCACAAAGTCGGACTGATTGATTTTCTCCTCCTCAGGCAGTTGATGATTCATCCTGGCCTCCACCTCGTGCCTGCCGGTGTGATCGCGCTTCATCGCTCTCTCAATACGCATCTCTGCGGGAGCGGTGACAGTAATCACTTTATCTACTAACCGATGTAAGCCTGCTTCAATCAAAAGGGCTGCATCGATGACCACGAAAGAATGATCATTTCTTTCTCTGCACCATTCGTTAAAAGTGCTTGTCAGCACAGGATGAATGATGGAGTTTACGATAGCAAGCTTTTCTTCATCCTGAAAGATGAGAGAGGCTAATTTTTTTCTGTTTAGTCTGGTGCCACTGTAGAGCCCTTCACCGAAATGATGAATGATCTGTGCGCGAATAAAGGGAGAGGTGTCATTAAGCTCCTTGGCCTCTTTGTCGGCATCGAAGACCGGTATATCATGCAGGCGGAAAAGTGTGCAGACCACCGTCTTGCCACTACCAATGCCCCCTGTGACACCTACTTTTATCATTGTGATCTCCTGTTTTCAAAAAGAAATTCTACATGTGAGGGTGAGATTCTGATATTGTTTGTTGAAGCGGGGGTTTTAGTCAGTTCCAGCTCCACACGTCCATCTTCGTTGGTGTGAAACGACCTGTAGTCGAGCTCAATCTCAAAATCCTCCTGGGCGATCTTCTTATACTCTTCCAGCGTCACTGAGAAGGAGACATTGGCCCGTGAGGGGAAAAACTTCACATCGAGGTCTTTTGGCATTCGCACCACTGTGATAGGAACTTCAAAGGTACGCTCCGTATACTCTTCAATGGGAATATATATTTCTACCTTGTCAGGTACGAACTTTACCCCCTCCACAGGATTGATCGTTACCGGAAGTTGAGAGGTAGCCTTCAGGTTTTTGAACAGCGTGTATTCGGTAAATGCTTTCTCCAGGTTGTCGAGTGACTGCCGCGAGCCATAGGCGGTCACGGTCTCGGGGATAAACACGGCGCTGTCGGCCACAAGGTTAGCCCTGCTGGTTGTGATCTCTCCATCGAAGACCACCTGCAACTCCTTACGTTGAAGCTTTGAGGTTGCAAGTGAGATGACCATCGGATAATAACCCCTGATATTGGTGCTGGACGATAACTGAGAGCGTATAAGCTGTCGGTATTGCTCACCCTGAAGGATGGTGTTCCCCCCCTCGGTCATTTCTGTCACATTGATTTCCAGTGAATCTTTCCTGGTGATGTCTAACCGGAATATTTCAGCTCCGTTGTCAGTAATACTTATTTCAATGAACTCAGGCAGAGGCTGATCAAAAACAACATCTTCCGGAATATGGGTATACTTTAACGGTATGCGGTAAGCACCTTCAACGTTCTCTTTCTGAAAAAAGAGCATTAACCAGAAAATAAAGGCCAGCAACAAAAAAAACAAAAAGAAGAGCGCGTTTATCCAGGGGAATGTGGAGAAAAATGCCCTGGCTCTCGGTTTCCATTCGTCGATGATGGCCTTTATTTCCATAGGAAAGAAATATTAGTTGATCGTTACATCAGAGGAGGAGGCAAAAACCGAAGCTTTATCAAATTTGAGTCTTACACCGTCGGCTACCTCCACCAGGAACCATGTTTCGCCTACCTCTTTAATTCTCCCGTGAATACCTCCCGAGGTGACAACCTTGTCTCCCACCTTCATGGCTTCACGACTTCTCTGTAATTCCTTTTGTTTTTTTTGCTGTGGACGAATCATGAAGAAATAAAAAACAGCAATGATACCAACCATCATCAGCAAAGTACTGCCCATACCTCCCATACCTCCGGGAGCAGCTTGTAATAAAATATTCATACGAATTAATGTTTAGGGTGTTTATAATTAATTTTTAAAGATACGCTTTTCTTCTTTTATTTCCTGTACTATGGCGTCTAAGATTCCATTGATAAATATTCCGCTCTTGGGAGTGCTGTAAGATTTGGCAATCTCGATGTACTCATTGAGTGATACACTCGTGGGAATCGATTCAAACGTACATATCTCGGAAAGAGCTACCTGCATAATGATCAGATCCATAAATGCGATACGGTCGAAATCCCACTTTTCGGTGTGTTTCTCGATGAGGCCGCGATAGAATTTTTCATTCAGGATTGTTTCGTGCAGCAGTTTCAGTGCGAACTCCCTGTCTTCATCGTCCTTGAACATCGGCAAGAGTGGTTGAAGTGCTCCCTTCGCTTCTGAAAATTGCTTGATTGTTTTCAGCACAAAGGTCTGAATAATCTCCACATCATCGTTCCAGTAAATACATTCATCCTCGAGGATGTCATCTAATTCTTCGTTCAGATAGATGAACTTCTTAAATATCTTTCTCCACAGTTCACGATCCTGATCGTAAGTAGGTGAAACAAGTTCAGTGTAATCTTTGTATGGTTCAGAGGCAAGGATCCTGTCCAGAAGGTTCTTAATGAAGGAGTTGTCAGCATCCCATATCATAGGCCGATCAGAGAGATGTTTTTTCAATTGCTCGTTGTCTCTCAACTGAAGCATGAACTTGTTATTGATCAGATGGGTGTTGGGATTAAGATCGTCGTGTGAAGGAAGGTATTTATTCCTTTTTGATTCCACTCTGTTCTCATATGCGCTGGTTAGTTCCACCATCAAAAGCAGGTGATAATAGTAAAGATCGTAGGATTTCTGCAAGCCGAAGAGAAGTTCTTTTTCGGTTTTACGCAGATCATTATTCGTATTCTGATACCACGAATAGACAATCTGCACTATCCTTATACGAATTAAATTTCTGTTTATCATTTTTTTAATGAACGTTTTCGTTACCTATCGGACAAAAGACAAATATGTTTGTTTGATGCCATTGCGTGAACTATTTCTATGCGTGAACAGAGATACAAATAATTTTATCCATGTTGAACGTACAAATAGAAAATGTCTGACTTTAGTTGAACGTTTTCATTCAGTTATCTGCAGCATACATTTTTATCTGTATGTGCCGTTGCGTGAAAACGTCTAACGTTTGTGACACTTTTTTGGTACTGCAAAAGTAGTTATTTTTTCCTTATAAATCATCCTATTGCGTGAAAAGTGAACCGATTTTAGCAAAACAGATCTCCTGCCGGATAGAAATTTCAATCAATTGTTGTAGTTTTGCAGAGGCAGATAAATATTTTTCAAAATAAGAAACGGGGTTAATAAATAAGAGGCACTTTTATAAAATAATCCCATGACCTCCATCTTCGGACAATCAATCACTTGACATAACCAATAAATAATCATATGAAGAAAAGTATCCTGACATTAGTTTTAATCGTATGCACGGCAAGCAGCTTTGCCGGTTCAATGGAGCAGGGGATATCTATCATCCCGGAGCCTGTTTCGATAGTGAAGAATGAGGGCCACTACCTGCTGCCCGATGTGGTGACCATTGCATCACCCTCAGGCCCTGAGATGACCTTTCTTCACAGTCTGCTGCTGGAGAAACTATCACTCGCCCCCGGTAAAAAGGTTGAGTTCAAAGTGAATGCATCCAATGCCGATATTGAATTGCTATTGAATGAAAGTGCCGATACAACAATTGGTGCAGAGGGATATAGATTGAACGTAACACCGCAAAAAATCACAATCAGGGCTAACATGCCGGCCGGACTGCTTTATGGTGTCCAGACGCTGTTTCAGTTGATGCCTCCTCAAATTGAGAGTGATAAAAGAGAAGAGTCTGTGTTGTGGCAGCTGCCGGCGGTTGAGGTGGTGGATTATCCCAGGGTGGGATGGAGAGGTTTGATGCTGGATGTATCCCGTCATTTCTTCACTGTGGATGAGGTAAAGCAATATATCGATAACATGGTGAAATATAAATACAATATTTTCCACTGGCATCTGACCGATGATGAGGGATGGCGCATTGAGATCAAAAGCCTGCCGAAACTGACCGGCGTGGGTGCCTGGCGTGCTGAGCAGACAGGCTGGTTTGGCAGTTTCTCTCAGCCTGAGCCGGATGCACCCAAAAGCTATGGAGGCTACTATACACAGGAAGAGATTAAGGATGTGGTCCGTTATGCCATGGAGCGGAATATCCAGGTGATGCCGGAGATAGATGTTCCCGGACACAGCTCGGCTGCACTCGCTGCTTATCCTGAGCTTTCATGCTTCCCCGGCAGTGGTGATCATTTCGTGCGTACCGGGGCTACCTTCCTTGACTGGAACACGGGAGGACGTCCTGAGGCAATATATGAAAATACACTTTGTCCTGCCAACGAGGAAGTGTATCTGTTCATGGAAAAAGTGATGGGAGAAGTGGCTGAACTGTTCCCCTTTGAGTATATTCATACCGGGGGTGACGAAGCTCCTTACACCTTCTGGAAGAAGAGCCCTGCCGTGAAACAGCTGATGGAGCGTGAGAAGATCAACGATATGGCCGGTGTACAATCCTATTTTGGTAAAAGGGTTGAGCAGATCATCCTCGCCAAAGGCAAGAAGATGATGGGATGGGATGAGATCCTCGAGGGAGGAATCACCCCCACCACCGCGCTGATGAGCTGGCGTGGCATAGATTATGGGATTGAAGCATCCCTCTCGGGTCATCAAGTGGTGATGAGTCCAACCAATTATGTATATATAGATTATATGCAGGGTGATCTCTCTACCGAGCCGCGTGTTTACAGTTCTTTACGGCTGAGACAGACCTACAGCTTTGATCCTGTTCCCGCAGGGGCTGATGAGGAGTACATCCTTGGGGGGCAGGCCAACTTGTGGACAGAGCAGATCTACAATATCCGTCAGGCTGAATACATGACCTGGCCCCGTGGTTTTGCTGTCTCTGAATCGCTTTGGTCTCCTGCAGAGAAGAAAGATTGGAACAGGTTCGTGTCAAAAACCGAAGATCATTTTGTACGTTTTAATTTTGCACAAACAAAATATTCACCCGCGATATATGATCCCATAGTGACAGTGAGCAAAGAGGGCGATGATTACTTTCTGACGCTCACTCCTGAGATAGAGGGACTCGACATCTATACCAGCTTCGACTCCTCCACACCCGATGACTTCTATCCCCGTTACAGTGAGGCACAACCCATACCCCGTGATGCTGAGCTTGTGCGTATAATCACCTACAGGGATAACAAGCCCATTGGTCGGCTCATGAGCATAATGGTGGAGGATTTGAAAAAAAGAGCAAGATAGATATTGCGCAATTAAAAGAAAATCACTAACTTTGCGCCGCTTTTTTGAGAGCTCCCGTGTGATGGGAAATAAAGAAAGCAGCTTTATTTTGAGTAACACAAACAATGATTAAAAATGAAAAAATTTGAATTAAAAGGCGAGGTCAGAGATGGTTTCGGAAAAAAAGCGGCCAAGGCATACCGCAGTGAAAGCCTTATACCCTGTGTCGCCTATGGCGGAAACGATGAGGAGAATCTGAACTTCGTGGTAAAAAACAGCGATGTACGCAATCTGATCTATACCCCGGAGGTGTTTCTGGTTGATCTTGATCTGGGAAAAACAAAATTTCAGGCTATCGTGAAAGATGTACAGTTTCATCCTGTAAAAGATACGATTCTTCATATTGATTTCTTACATATATTTGAAAAGAAACCTGTAGTGATTGAGATCCCTGTACGGCTCGAAGGTCTGGCCGCAGGTGTGAGAGCCGGTGGTAAGCTTTCTCTCGACGCACGTAAACTGAGAGTGAAAGCGGTACCGTCTAAATTGCCGGAAGTACTTGTCGTGAATGTAGAGAATCTTGAATTGGGTAAATCTATTCAGGTGGGTGATCTGCAATTCGAGGGGCTGGAGATATTAAATGCCAGCAATGCAGTTGTTTGCCGCGTACAATTAACACGTGCTGCAAGAGGTGTTGCTGCCAAAGCTGAGTAAATCCTAATGGTTCATCATTATGAAGTATCTGATTGCGGGATTGGGAAACATCGGACCTGATTATGAGCAAACCCGCCACAATATAGGTTTTATGGTATTGGACGCTTTTGCAAAAGCGTCCAATATTGTTTTTGAGGATAGACGCTATGGTGCTGTTGCCGGGATGCGGCTAAAAAACAAATCGCTTATACTGCTCAAGCCCTCCACATTTATGAATCTGAGTGGTAATGCAATACGTTACTGGTTGCAGAAGGAGAAGATTGAGACAAGCAACCTGCTTGTAGTGGTCGATGATCTGGCCTTGTCTTTTGGTACGCTGCGTCTGAAGACCAAAGGCAGTGATGCAGGCCATAACGGTCTGAAACATATACAGGATCTTATCGGACAGCACTACCCCCGCCTGAGGTTTGGTATAGGGAGTGATTTCCCGCGGGGCTCACAGGTGAATTATGTGCTGGATGAGTTCAGTGATGAAGAGAAGAAGCTGCTGCCAGAGCGTTTTGAGACTGCTGTAGATATCATACGCAGTTTCTGTCTGTCGGGTGTGAATGTGACGATGAATCAATATAATAACAAGTGATATCATTCCTCTGCCATGGACGAAGTACGAATAGACAAATGGTTGTGGGCGGTACGCATTTTTAAAACACGCACCGTGGCATCCGAAGCCTGCAAGAAGGGACGTGTGATGATTGGCAATGTCTCAGTGAAACCTTCAAGGAATATCCGTGCAGGTGAGATTGTGCAGGTTCGTAAACCGCCTGTCACCTACTCGTTTAAGGTGTTGTCCCTTGCAGATAAACGTATGGGAGCCAAATTGGTGCCGCAATTTATGGAGAATGTGACTCCGCCGGAACAACTTGAGCTGCTGGAGCTGAACAAAATTAGCGGCTTCGTCGACAGGCAACGCGGTCAGGGGCGTCCCACAAAGAAGGAGCGGCGTGATATGGAACAGTTTAACGGTTCCACAGCGATCGATGCTTTCGATTGGGAAGAGTAAGGGGATATAACTTCTGTAAGCATGATAGGTCCTCCTACACTGAGGCTCTGATTTTTTTGTCAGCACTGTTATACACAGGGACAACCGTGACAGTGTTATGCTGGAGACAGTAAGCAGCATCATCCTCCACACCATTATTGATTAATCGTTGGTAATGGTCACTCTTTTGAAGATAGCCCAGCGGATCATTTTTTGCCTTCTGCCATAACTCCGTCGCTATTTTAATTGCATCTGAACCGTGTGTGATCTCACCCCTGCACGATAGTGCTTCTGCAAAGGCACCACCGAAGAGTGTATCCTCCATGTTTATCCTGTTGTGCCATCCTGCACAGAGAATCACTACCCGATCACTGTCTTTCATGCATCTGTTAGCCAGCACATCGATATTGGAGAAAGCACCTATATAAAGCATCCTGCTCTCCCTGCCCATCTCAATAGCCATCGTGCCGTTTGTAGTGGTGAACACAATCTCCTTTCCCAGCACCTTCTCACGTCTGTAGTCGAAAGGAGAGTTCCCGAAATCGGCAAAATCACATTTGCGTGTCTGACGCTCTGCACCCACGAGGAAACCGGCCGATTTATACTGTATGGCATCTTCAATGGCAGGCACGGTAATAATGGCAGCTGCACCGTTATGGAGCATGGTGCACATGGTGGTGGAGGCACGGAAGATATCCACCACGATTACGGTATCGTTTACTTTCCTGTAAAATGGATAGAGTGCGGGTGAAGGACAAAGGTCGAGTGTCATGGGGCGGTGTTACTTAGCAGATTTGTATTACTTGCAAAGATATCTATATAATGACTCTCCGCAAAATGAAGCATGCTGCTGCAGTAAAAAACTTCCCCTCCCAATAAAATGAAGCCCGCTGCTGCGGTAAAAAACTACCCCCTCTCAATGTTAGGATGCAGCTTTTTCGTATCTTTCGGACTTAATAAAATGTATTTACATGAATCAATCTTCATTACACTCCGCTCCGGTATCTCGTTATCATATTATTCTTGCATCCAATTCACCACGACGGAAAGAGTTGCTCTCAGGCATCGATCTGCATTATGAAATACGTACCCTGCCTGACATAGATGAGTCCTTTCCGGCAACACTACCCCACGATGAGGTGGCAGCGTATCTTGCACGTAAAAAGGCAACGGCTTATCTCCCGGAGCTGAAACAGAATGAATTGCTTATTACCGCCGATACAATCGTGTTGCTTGACGGTATGATCCTCGGGAAACCCGGCGATCTGGAGGAAGCCAGGGAGATGCTTTTTACACTCGCGGGCAGGACACACCGTGTGATTACGGGTGTCTGCTTTACCTCTGAACATAAACAGATCAGCTTTTCCGATACGGCTTATGTCACTTTCGGACCTCTCTCGGCGGAAGAGATCGATTATTATATCACCAACTATACTCCTCTCGATAAAGCAGGTGCTTACGGAGTACAGGAATGGATCGGCTATATGGCCGTGGAGAGAATTGAGGGCTCCTACTTCAACGTGATGGGACTACCCATTTTTAAAGTGTTTCAGGAGTTAAAGCGGTTTTAAAAAAAATAATCTTCTATCTTTGCGGGTGAATTGATAGGAATACAACTAACAATATGTATCATATGCTTACAGTAGAAAAAATTGGGGGTACCTCCATGTCTCAGTTTCAGGATGTACTGCAGAACATCATCAGAGGAAACCGTAAAGGGGATGAGTTGTACAACCGCATATTTGTGGTCTCGGCTTATAATAACGTTACCAATTGGTTGCTTGAACATAAAAAAACCGGTGAACCCGGTATCTATAATAAATTTCTGGACGGCGAAGATTACAGCAGCGCGTTGGATTCGTTTTGTCAGCGTCTCCTGCTGATCAACGACGGCTTTGCCGATTATGGACTCGACCTTAAGGAAGCACGTGACTTTATCCGTTTTCGCGTTGATCAGGCTAAAACAGTACTCTACAGCTTAGGGAAAGTGCTTGCCTCGGGATATGTGAAACCCACCGAGATACATCTGGCTGCACGTGAAATACTGGCATCCATCGGTGAGGCTCACTCGGGCTGGAACTCTGTCAATATTCTCAACAACAATGGTATCAATGCACGCTTTATTGACCTTTGCGGGTTCAACGACAATGAGCCACTGACAATTGATGAGCGCATCCATAAGGAGTTTAAAGGAATAGATTTCAGCAAGGTGCTTTGCATCGTGACAGGATATACAAAAGGTACGGAAGGTATCATGCGGGCATTTGACCGGGGGTACAGCGAGGTTACATTCAGTAAGATCGCTGTGGAAGTGAAAGCTGATGAGGCTGTGATACATAAGGAGTACCACCTCTCAAGTGCCGACCCGAAGATTGTGGGTGTGGAGAACAGCATCCCCGTGGGACATACCAACTATATTATCGCCGATCAGCTGGCCGATATCGGAATGGAAGCCATTCATCCTAAAGCAGCCAAGCCACTCGAGCTGGCAGGTATTGATATACGGATAAAGAATACCTTCGAGCCGGAGCATCCCGGAACACTTATATCCAGCGATTATATCTCACCCGAACCACGCGTGGAGATTGTCTCCGGATCGCGGAAAGTGATCGCCATTGAAGTGCACGACCCGATGATGGTAGGGGAGGTGGGCTTCGACGGACGCATCATGAATTATTTTGTGAAGCTCGATGTGAGTTACATCTTAAAATCGACCAATGCCAACTCCATCACGATGGTTGTCTGGGATAATGAGAGAAGCCACGAATTGATAAGTATACTGAAGGAGGTGTTTTATCAGGTGAATGCACTACCCATGGCAATTATTTGTGCCATGGGCTCCAATATTGCCCTGCCGGGATTTCTTTATCATGCCACGAAAGCGTTGTACGAGAAAGGAATCAACGTGGAAAGTTTCGCTCAGTCGCTGATGCAGGTAAATATGCAGTTTATCATTCAGCGTGACCATTACGAAGAGGCAGTGATCGCACTGAACGATGCATTGTGCAAATCCTCCATCTACTCATCCTCTTCTTCAAAGGTCTGATAAAGAAAATCATTGTAGGGGAAACGGGAGATATGTATCTCTTTCACCTTGTCGTAGATTAACTGCTTCAGCTCTTCGATATTTTCCTTCTCCTTTGCAGAGATAAAGATGCAGTTCTCCTTGATCCTGCTAAACCATGTCTGTTGCAGTTCTTCAAGGGTGTAGTTATCACGCGTTTTAGGTGTCAGGTCATCCTCCTCCTTCACCACATGCGTGAAAGCATCTATTTTGTTGAAAACAAGTATGGCTGGTTTTCCGGAATCATCTATCTCAAACAACGTACTCTCCACCACCTTTATCTGATCCTCGAAGGCAGGATGAGAGATGTCCACCACGTGAAGGAGGATGTCTGCCTCACGTACTTCATCGAGCGTCGACTTGAATGATTCAATCAGGTGGGTGGGCAGCTTACGGATAAATCCGACGGTGTCGGTGAGCAGAAAGGGGAGATTTTGAATGGTCACCTTGCGCACTGTCGTGTCGAGCGTGGCAAACAGTTTGTTCTCGGCAAACACCTCGCTTTTACTTAACAGGGTCATCAGGGTCGATTTCCCTACATTGGTATAACCTACCAGCGCCACACGCACCAGTTTACCACGGTTCTTGCGCTGAACGGTCTTCTGCTTGTCTATATCTTTCAACTCCTGCTTCAGACGCGAGATCTTATCAAGGATGATCCGTCGGTCTGTCTCCAGCTGTGTCTCTCCCGGACCACGCATGATGGTGCCTCCACCACCCCGCTGACGTTCAAGGTGCGTCCACATACGGGTGAGCCGGGGCAGCAGATACTGATACTGTGCCAGTTCCACCTGCACCTTCGCATTGGCGCTCTGTGCGCGCATGGCGAAGATATCGAGGATGAGACTGGTACGATCCATGATGCGTATCTGAAGTTCCTTCTCAATATTGCGTATCTGCTTTGCTGACAATTCATCATCGAAGATGACCACGCCTATTTCGTTCTCTTCATCTTTCACATAGGCCTCGATCTCCTGGAGTTTGCCCTTTCCCACGAAGGTGACGGCATTGGCCAGGTCGAGCCTCTGCACGAAACGTTTGCCGGGAATAAGTCCTGCCGTTTCGGCCAGGAAGGCCAGCTCGTCAAGGTATTCGGCCACTCTCTCCTCGTTCTGTTCGGGTGTGATCAGTCCTACCAAAACGGCTTTTTGATTTTTTATTTCGTTCGTAATAAAGTCTTTCATACAATAATTTTAGTTTTTAATGCATTGATGCATGCAACGGGCAAGCATATGCCATTGCGTTGGCAATGATCAATCTACCCGTTTTATCGGGTACCCTGTTTTTTGTCAGAACCAAAAACCGTATCCGGCCATAAACTGTAGTTGTGAGTAATCATTCATGAACTGATATTTCAATTCAAAATTCGCACGTACCCGGTAGCTGATATCGTACTGGAAACCAAGGCCCAGGTTTAGCCCGAGACGGTGAAAGGTGCGCTCTTCACCGGAGAGACCTCCTCCCTGCAACGGATCGTAGAGCCTGTCGGGGTCAATCCAGTTGTCGTAGCTCCAGTTGGAATAATGGACGCCCGCGATGGGATACAACGATGTGGAGAAGGATAGCGGCAGCATATAATGTGCATCACCGTCCACCATCCACATCCCTTCACCTTTACGCTCCAGAAACCAGGTGAGTGAGGGTGCAAACCGCAGGTTGTTCGTCTGATAATAGTGGATATGGATTCCCGCCCCCGGGCTCTTTATCTCTGCTCCGTAACCTGCATGAACACCCATGCCGAAAGTACCTTCGAACTGTGCCGTGAGTTTTGAAAGTGAAAGAAGAGAAAAAAGGATGAGTAACAGTAGGGATTTCTTCATAACCGACCATTTATATGTCACAAAGATAACTAAATGAGCAGAGAAAGTACAAAAGTTCAGGAATTGTTTTCGTCCCTTCTCAGAATGGGCAGGTGCCACTGAAACCTGACGGCCAGTGTGCGGATAAGAATCACCACTACAGCGGTTGTCACCTCGGTGATAACCTTGTTTGTTTCAAGCGAGCGTAGAGCGGTGAAGACAACACCTCCAATGACACAGGCCAGTGCATAGATCTCTTTACGGAATATAAGCGGTATCTCATTGATGAGTACATCACGCACCATTCCTCCCACCGAGCCGGTGATGGTGCCCATGATGATCGCCACCCACGGTTCATAACCCAGTGCCAGGGTTTTTTCTACCCCCACCACCACAAATAGTCCCAGCCCTATGCTGTCGAAGATGAAGAAAGTGTTGTTCAGCCTTATCAGCTTATTGTGAAAAATGAAAACGAAGATCAGTGCCAGCAGTGTAGCCCACAGATAGAGTGTATTCTCGAGCCAGAAGGGGGTCACATTGATCAGCAGATCACGAAGTGTTCCCCCTCCGATGGCAGTGACAAACCCAATCACAAAGGCACCGAACAGATCAAACTTCTTTGCCGACGCAAGCCTTATGCCGCTGATGGCAAAAGCAAATGTGCCGAGGAACTCAATGACATCGACAAATTCTATTTCTACGTTCATTTTTTACTCTTCAAATGGAGGTGTGACCTGTTTGATGCTGTGTAACACAGTGCTGATTGTATCAGATGATCATGCCGCTACCCAGGCACAATCTGCTTTCCTCATCATAAACCACTCCGAATTGTCCTGCTGCGATACCCTGCACAGGCTCATTTGAACGGATACGGTACATATCACCGATCTTTGTGATCTTACCTCTTGTGAATTCAGGTGTATGCCTTATTTTGAAGGTGATCTCTTTCTCCCCTTCAAATTCACCCCAGATATTGTCAGTGATGAAGTCGAACCCCTGCAGATTGATCACCTCTCCAAACTGATGTATTGTATCATAACCCCTGGAGACATAGACAATGTTCCTGTTGACATCTTTCTTAATCACAAACCAGGGGCCGCCGCTAAGGCCGAGCCCTTTACGCTGACCAATGGTGTGGAACCAGAAGCCCTGGTGTTTCCCCAGTATATTTCCTGTCTCCAGCTCCACAATCAGGCCCTCTTTTCTGCCCAGATAACGCTCAATGAACTCATTATAGTTCACCTTCCCCAGAAAACATATCCCCTGGCTGTCTTTCCGTTGTGCCGACGGCAGCTTATGTGCGGCAGCGATGGCCCGCACTTCCGATTTCAGTAGATCGCCTATGGGGAACATCAGTTTAGACACCTGTAGGTAGCTTATCTGTCCCAGGAAATAGGTCTGATCTTTCACCCTGTCTTTCGCCGTGGAGAGCCAGCTCCTTCCGTCCCGCCCGGTCGTCGTGGCATAGTGACCCGTAGCAATCTTATCGAAGTTGTGACCCCATTTTTGTTCAAATACACCGAATTTGATCAGCTTGTTGCACATCATATCCGGGTTGGGTGTCAGACCACGTTTCACCGACTCGATGGTATACCGTACCACGCTGTCCCAATACTCCTCGTGCAGCGAGACAATCTCGAAGCGGCAGCCATATTTTTTGGCAAGAAAGGTGACGATCTCAATATCCTCTTCCGAAGGACAATCGATATAGCCCTCCTTGTCCTCCATCCCGATCTTAATGTAATAAATGGTTGGATCATAGCCCATCTCCTTTAACTGATGTACCACAACCGAGCTGTCTACTCCGCCGGAAACTAACGCTGCTATCTCCATTTCTTCATTTATTTTAAGGTGCAAAGGTACGAATAAGAATCGAAATCATAAAAACCGGAGGTGGGTGACAACATATTTCATTCCCGCCACACTGATCTCACTTGTCTCCACCTCTCTGATCTCACTTTTCTCCACGTCACTGATCTCACTTTCCTCCACCTCTCTGTTTGTATTATGAATGGCAATCTGTTTGTATTATGAATGGCAATAAAAATGCAGTAAATTCATCAGTGAAAACTGATTATTTATTATTCAAAATTGATCAAACAAAGAAAATAATATTACCTTTACAACTTCGGAGTGGACTCTTTTTGAACGACCCACTACTGAGACCCTGTGCCGCCCGGCTTGTTATCCGACTGAGGCTGCCTGCCCCGAAGCAGATTCGGGACCTAAGAGTGAAAAGAAAAAAACGATATAAATGACTTACAGATGGAATTATTCAACCCTATCACACGATCAAAAAAATATAAAAAATGAATTAGCGAAAGAATTAAAATTACATCCCGTTCTGGTTGAGATGCTTGTTAATAAAGGAATTGAGACCAAGGAGGAGGCAGATAAGTTCCTCTATCCCAAATTGGAACACCTGCACGATCCTTTTCTTTTACCTGATATGGATAAAGCGATCTTACGGATTGAGAAGGCACTCGGCAACAAAGAACGGATTCTTATTTACGGGGATTACGATGTAGATGGTACAACGGCTGTTACGTTGGCATACAAATTCTTTCGGGGGATAACCAGCAATATTGATTATTATATTCCTGATCGGTACGATGAAGGGTATGGCATTTCGTTTCAAGGAATCGATTATGCCGTGAAGACGGGTGTAAAGCTCATAATCTCTCTCGATTGCGGCATAAAAGCAGTGGGTAAAGTTGCGTATGCCAAAGAAAAAGGTATTGATTTTATTATTGGTGATCATCATATGCCCGATGATCAACTGCCCGACGCCGTGGCTGTGGTTGATGCCAAACGGATCGATTCGGTCTATCCCTACGATGAGTTGTCGGGCTGTGGCGTCAGCTTCAAGCTGGTGCAGGCATTCTCCCAAAGAAACGGCTATCCTTTCTCCGATATCGAGCCGCTGCTCGACCTTGTGGCGGTAAGCATCGCTTCCGATATCGTACCGCTGACGGGTGAAAACCGGATCATGATCTACCATGGGTTAAAACAGCTCAATTCTAATCCCAGCTTTGGATTGAGGGGTATCATCGAGATATGTGGTCTTCACCGGAAACAAATTACCGTCAATGATATTGTCTTCAAGATAGGCCCGCGCATCAATGCTTCGGGAAGAATGATGAACGGTAAGGAGGCTGTGGACCTGATGCTGGCGAACGATATGACCTCAGCAAGGGAGAAGAGCAAAAATATTGATAAATATAACGAGGACCGTCGTGAGCTGGATAAGAAGATTACCGAGGAGGCTATCGAACATATAGACAATCACATCGACATGGAGAATCAGAAGTGCATCGTGCTTTATGATGAAACATGGCACAAGGGTATTGTGGGTATTGTGGCATCCCGTCTGACTGAGAAATATTACCGTCCGGCAGTAGTGCTCACCAAATCGAATGATATGATATCGGGGTCGGCTCGTTCAGTGCTTGGATTTGATGTATACAAAGCCATCGAGTCGTGCCGTGATATATTGGAGAATTTCGGGGGGCACACTTATGCAGCCGGCTTGACGCTGCGTGAAGAGAACCTGAAGGAGTTCACGGAGCGCTTCAACACCCTCTCGTTTGATGGCATTGAGCCCGGGATGATGCTTCCACAGATAACGGTAGATGCAGAGATCACATTCTCAGAGATCACTCCTGATCTTATTGAAGGGATAGAACTGTTTAATCCGTTTGGACCGGATAATGAAAACCCACTGTTTCTTACCAGAAATGTGGTGGATACAGGTAACAGCAAGCTTGTAGGTAAAGGATTCCGACATATAAAGCTTGAGGTGACAGACAATACCACAGACATGTATCTGCCGGGGATCGCCTTTTGCAGGCACGATTTTTTTAAGAAAATCAAGGAGGGACAGCCGGTAGATATCTGTTACACCATCGATGAGAACACACACGGCAGCAGGTCATTTACCCAGTTGATGGTGAAAGATATAAGAGGGTAAATCATACTTACGCTTGCATATGCAACCGGAACTTTTTCAACATATACTGCGCGACTACTGGGGATATTCATCTTTCCGTTCACTGCAGGAGGATATCATTCAATCGGTGTGGGAAGGTAGGGACACCCTCGGGTTAATGCCTACCGGCGGAGGTAAATCACTCACTTTTCAGGTGCCGGTGATGGCAATGAAGGGGATTTGCCTGGTGGTCACACCCCTTATAGCACTGATGAAAGACCAGGTGGACAACCTCCGTGAACGGGGCATCAAGGCTGCAGCAGTCTATTCCGGAATGTCACGCAGTGAGATCATCACGACCCTTGAGAACTGTATCTTTGGTGACTTCAAATTTCTCTATGTCTCTCCCGAGCGCCTCTCCTCCGATATTTTTATCACCAAGCTGCAGGCAATGAATGTCTGTCTGCTGGTCGTGGACGAATCACACTGTATTTCACAATGGGGTTATGACTTTCGCCCCTCCTATCTGAAAATTTCCGATGTGCGGCTGTTGCTGGAGGATGTGCCTGTGCTGGCGCTAACAGCCACAGCTACCAGAGAGGTGGTGGATGATATCCAGGAAAGGTTGCATTTCAAAAAGAAGAATCTGTTTCAGAAAAGCTTCGTCAGAGAGAACCTGTCGTATGTTGTGCGTGCCGCAGACAATAAAGTGGGTGAACTGATACATATTCTTACTACTGTCCAGGGACCAGCCATTGTTTATGTCAGGAGCAGAAAACAGACAAAAGAGATTGCTCAATCACTGCAAAAAGCAGCGATACCGGCAGATTTTTTTCATGCCGGTCTTTCGCATGAAGATAAGGTCAACAGACAGAATGCATGGAAAAGGAACGAGTGCCGGGTGATGGTGTCAACCAATGCTTTTGGCATGGGTATTGATAAGTCTGATGTGCGGACGGTGATACATATGGATCTGCCCAATTCTCTGGAGGAATATTTTCAGGAAGCAGGCCGTGCAGGACGTGATGGTGAACGCTCCTACGCCATCATCCTCTATACCAGGGCAGATAGTGCAAAGCTGAAGAAAAGAATTGCCGACACATTTCCGGAGAGAGAATTCATTCTGCGTGTGTATGAAGCACTGGGGAACTTCTTTCAAGTGGCTGTGGGAGCAGGATATAAGGATGTATATGATTTCAGCCTGCATGAATTTTGCCTTCCTTTTAAGTTACCCTTTCTGCAAACACATCATGCTCTGAAGATATTGGAGCTGGCAGGTTATATCGAGTATACCGAAGAGATTGATGTGCGCTCGCGGATACGTTTTCTGATCTATCGCGACGAGATGTATTCACTACAGCTTGAAAAAGGAATGGACGAGCTGCTGCACACTATTCTGCGCAATTATACCGGTGTTTTTTCTGATGATGTCTACATCGATGAGTCATTGCTGGCTGCCAGGACAGGGAAAAGCAGAAAAGAGGTGTGTGAGTTGCTTATAGCGCTTTCCCGTATGCGATATGTACGCTACATACCATCAAAAAAGACACCTTTTATTGTTTTTACCACCTCACGTGAAGAGAAACAGTTTGTCTCCATTACCAGGGCTGTCTATGAAGAAAGAAAGAAGCGTTTTGAGAAACGTATCCATTCGATGATCGATTATGTGGAGGAGGGAGAGGTGTGCCGCAGCAGGCTGTTACTGATCTATTTCGGTGAGAAAGATCCTACCGATTGCGGCCATTGCGATGTATGTCTGAAGAAAAACGAAACCGGATTATCGAACTATGAGTTTCGTCAGATTGAAGAGCAGCTGAGTACCTCCTTGCAGGTGCAACCGGCACGCAGGCTGAATGATCTGGTGGATTCACTTCAGGGAATAAATAGCGATAAAGTGATCCTTGTCATTCGTTTTTTGATTGATACGGGTGAATTCACACTGAAAGATGACGTGGTGTCCATAAAAAAAACCATCCAACCGTTTGATGGTTGAATGGTGATCATTTACGTGACTCCGACAGGATTCAAACCTGTAACCTTCTGATCCGTAGTCAGATGCTCTATTCAGTTAAGCTACGGAGCCCTGTTTTGTGGGTGCAAAGATACAATATTTTTATAAATACACAAAAATCAGAAATGATAATTTGTTATAACCGCCAAAAAATGACTAAAAGCACATAGAGGGAAAAGATCAGTAAACCATGATAAAACGATGCCTCTTCAGGATAGAACTGTCATATGCATGCGGGATACATGGCCTAGCTGTATTTGATAACCATATGATAGAAAGAGGATGCGCTGACAGGGTGATTCACAGAAAAATAATATCATTAGCCTGAAAGAAAAACGTGATAAATTCTTTGTTAATAATCTGAATTATTGTAACTTTGCAGTCCGATTATTAGTTTTTATCAATTAAAAGTTTGATTTATAGCTGTTTATTCGCCTTTTTTGTCCCTTAGCAAGATGAAACAGGAGCAAGATAAATCAACTTCACAATTATTTACTAATTAAAACATTAAACAAAGTGGATACACTAAGTTATAAAACCATTTCTGTCAATAAAGAAACGGCAAAGAAGGAATGGGTTGAAATTGATGCAGCAGGACAACCTTTGGGACGTCTTTGTTCAGAAGTAGCCAAGTTGCTGCGAGGCAAATATAAACCGAGTTTTACACCGCATGTGGATTGTGGTGACAACGTGATCATCTTGAATGCTGATAAGGTAACGCTTTCAGGAAACAAATGGACAGACCGTATCTATTTTCGCTATTCAGGCTATCCCGGCGGACAGCGTGCATTTACCCCTGCTGACTTGATGGCTAAGGGTCCGGACAGACTTTTCAGAAAAGTGGTGAAAGGTATGTTGCCAAAGAACAAGCTTGGTGACGCTATCTTGACAAACATGTTTGTCTACGCCGGAACAGAACATCCGCATCAGGCACAGAAGCCCAAAAAATTAGATATTAATACTCTTAAATAATAAAGATGGAAGCAGTAAATGCATTAGGAAGACGCAAAGCAGCAGTAGCTCGTGTTATTTTAACCGAAGGTACAGGCAAGATTGTGATCAATAAACGCGAACTGGAAAATTATTTCCCTTCTTCTATCCTTCAATTCGTTGTAAAACAGCCGTTGAATACTCTGGACGTATTGGAAAAGTACGATATCAGAATTAACCTCGGCGGTGGGGGTTACAAAGGACAGTCGGAGGCAGCAAGATTAGGAATTGCACGCGCTTTGGTAAAAATTAATCCCGAAGATAAATCAGCACTGAGAGCTGAGGGCTTCATGACCCGCGACCCACGTGTTGTGGAACGTAAGAAACCGGGACAACCAAAAGCAAGAAAGAGATTCCAGTTCTCAAAACGTTAACTATTTGTATGTATTATCCCCGTATTTGGCAGCATGCGGCTGCATAGGATGGGGATGGATAGATAGATAAGGTGGCCCTGGAGGCAACAACGTTTAGTATCTAAATCGTAAGGACGTTATCCGGAAACATCTATTGAGTTACAAAAGGTGATTTACCTTACGATTCGATTTAGAAAAAGAAAGTAAACGAATAAATTAAAAAACAAAAATGGCAAAATTAGAATTTGACCAACTTCTTGAGAGCGGAGCACATTTCGGTCACTTAAAAAGAAAGTGGAATCCGGCGATGGCTCCCTACATTTTCATGGAGCGCAACGGAATCCATATTATTGACCTCTACAAAACTATCGCCAAAGCCGAAGAGGCTGCAGCCGCCCTGAAGCAAATAGCCAAAACAGGGAAGAAGATTCTTTTTGTGGCTACAAAGAAACAGGCAAAACCTGTGATCGAAGAGAAAGCGCAAAGCGTGAACATGCCATACGTTATTGAGCGGTGGCCCGCCGGCATGCTTACCAACTTCCCCACCATCCGCAAGGCGGTGAAGAAGATGAGTAGCATTGATAAGATGATCAAGGATGGTACGTTCGAGACGCTCTCAAAACGCGAAAAACTACAGGTTACACGTCAGCGTGCAAAACTGGAGAAGAACCTGGGTTCTATTCAGGACCTTACCCGTCTTCCTTCAGCAATCTTCGTCGTGGATGTGATGAAAGAGCAGATCGCAGTGAAAGAGGCTGAACGTCTGGGGATACCCGTGTTCGGTATTATTGACACAAACTCAGATCCCTCCAATATCGATTTCATTATTCCTGCAAATGATGATGCCTCTAAAGCAGTGGACTTGATCATTGGTTATATATGTGAAGCGATCAAAGAAGGTTTGGACGAACGCAAAGTGGAAAAAGCCGATGCCGCTGCTTCAGAAGAGCAGGATGAAGAAGCACCACAGCGCCGTGAACGCAAGTCGAAAGCAGCCAGGAAAGAACGAGTGAAAAAAGAGGATACCGAAGCAATGAAAGCAGCAGTGGTAAGTAAATTCGCGAAAGACGCTGAGGTAGACGAATAAACAAAACATTTAACAGACAAATAGAATATGGCAGTTACAATGGCAGAAATCCAGCATCTGCGCAAAATGACAGGTGCAGGGATGATGGATTGCAAAAATGCATTGAATGAAGCGAACGGTGATTTCGATAAAGCAATGGAGATCATCCGCAAAAAAGGACAGGCAGTAGCAGCGAAACGTGAGGACCGTGAAGCATCTGAGGGTTGCGTGCTGGCAGGCACTGATGGCGATTTTGCTGCAGTGGTTGCACTGCAGTGCGAAACAGACTTCGTGGCTAAGAATGAACAGTTTATTGCTCTCACACAGCAGATTCTTGATGCAGCAATCGCACACAAACCTGAATCCCTTGATCAGTTACTCGCTGTGGAGCTTCCCAATGGAACGGTATCACAGATGATTACCGATAAGATTGGTGCTACGGGAGAAAAGATGGAACTGGGTTTTTACGAGCATATAACAGCTCCCTTTGTAACCTCTTACATTCACATGGGTAACAAGCTTGCCACCATTGTCGGGTTCAACAAAGCTGATGTGGCGGCAGAAGTGGCCAAAGACGTGGCAATGCAGGTAGCTGCAATGAACCCCGTGGCTGTTACAACAGACGGTATCCCTGCTGAGATAAAAGAGAAGGAGCTTGAGATCGCACGCGAGAAAGCACGCGAAGCAGGCAAGCCTGAGAATTTACTTGACAGAATTGCAGAGGGATCATTACAGAAGTTTTATAAGGAATCAACGCTTCTTCAGCAGGATTATGTGAAAGATTCGAAGAAGAGCGTGGAGCAATTCCTGAAAGAGAGCGATAAAGAACTTACGGTAAGTACTTTCAAGCGTGTCTCACTGAACGCTTAGTTCATTTATCATCATAAATCACAAACGCGCCCCGGGGATCATCTCCGGGGCATGTTTTTTTTCCCTGCTTCTGAGATGATGCCGTTCAGTGAAATTGTCATC
>JADMKJ010000021.1:2107-30723 GCA_015478855.1 Proteiniphilum sp. | reverse complement strand
CACATCCCCACATCATCCTTCAGTCCAGGTGAGCACATAATCGGGATGCACTTCATAGTGGACGGTGAAGGAGCAGGCCTGATCTGTTTTGCTCTCGGTAGCTGTGATTACACCCTTTACTGCAGGTGTGAAAGGGTGGACAAAAAGGTGTTTCCTGAAATCTATACCCTGCTCATTCATCAGCTTAAACAAACACTCTTTTGCCGACCAATGTAATAGCTGATGTATCGTTCTCTGTGCCGGGTCGATATATTCATTCTCTGAAATGAATTTATCGGCTATCTTTTTAACCCTTTCAGAACGGATTTCAATATCAATACCAACGGGACAGGAGTCATGCAGCAGTATGGCCGCATAATCTCTGGTGTGCGAGATGCTGATATAGGGCTTTCCATTCTCAAGGAAGGGACTTCCATCCTCCCTGTTGTGTATGATCTGCTCTTTTCCGAGAAGCTCGAGCAACATGATGCGTGTGGAGAGCCATTCGATGGCACGTCTGTCTGAGCGTACACCGTTGATATACGCCATCACCTCGGGCCACAGATTTTCAGGGAAGAGGTGCAGAAGTGCCTCGCGTGACTCCTCCATCTTCCATATTCCCAGCAGCCCTCCGGTGTCACTATATTCTTTTCTGATAAGCATCTGTTGCACATTGTGGGTTGGCTACTCACTACAATTATTTCTCATTGCTCTTTTTGGGTGGAATGTAGCGTACTTTTGTAATTCTTCTTTTGCTCATTTCCTCTGCCAGAAAGGTGTGATTATGATAGGTGAAGCTCTCTTTACGTTTTGGAAAATCACCTTTCAGTTCCAATAATAGTCCTGCAAGTGTATCTGCTGTTTCTGCCATCTTATCGAAGTCTTTCTCCGGCACACCGCTGATTTTAATGAAATCCTCCAGTGGTGTTTTGCCTTCAAAAATATAGGAACCGTCAGCAGCGATGGTGTAAAAGGGAAGTTCTTCGTCATACTCATCGCTTATATCTCCCACGATCTCTTCGAGGATATCCTCCATTGTAACCAGTCCCGACGTGCCACCATACTCATCCACAACGATGGCCATATGGTTTTTGTTGGCGCGGAACTCCTCCAGAAGATCATCAATACGTTTTGTGGCAGGGACAAAATAGGCCGGACGTATAAGTGACTGCCATTTGAAGCTGCCCGCTTTGCCGAGGTGAGGCAACATATCTTTCACATACAAAATGCCTTTGATGCTGTCATGGTTGTCCTCGTAGACAGGAATACGCGAAAAGCCGGCATCGACGATGAAATCTATCAGATCTCTGAAAGGTGTATGCAGATCAATGGCCACCATGTCACTCCTCGAAACAAATATATCGTCTACCTTCTTATCCTTAAAACGGATGATTCCTTCCAGCATATCTTTTTCCTGCTCGAGCGTAATCTCATTCGAGGTGATCTCCAGTGCCCTCGACAGATCATCGACAGAAATCTCACGCCGGTGTTGAATGATTGACCGGTTGAACACGGTTGTGGTCTTCACCAGAAGCCATGAGAAGGGGTTCATTAACCTGTTTACCCAATGGATAAAGCCGGCGTTATTACCTGCAAAACGAATTGGATCATGCGATGCATACATCTTGGGCAGTATGTCGGTAAACAGCAGAATCACACATATGGGAATAATGATCTTGAGAATAAGTGTTGAGGCACTGTTTCCTTCAAACCAGGGGAGCCTGTTCAACAGGTAGAATAGAAGTATCACAATGGTTACATTGAGAAAATTGTTGGCCACAACAATAGATGCCAGGAGCTTTTCGGGTTTGCCCAGGAGATTGGATATTCGTATCTTTTTGATTTCTTCAGATGTGTGCACCTCCTCGGCCGATTTCTGTTCAACCCTGAAGAAAGCCACTTCAGAACCTGAAATAATAGCGTTGATGATGATGAGCAGGAGAAGCAATGCGAACAGGATATAATCAGATACTGCAGGTATGAAGACCGGCAGGTTCAGCAATAAGTACGATAAGGGGTCAGGGTCCAATTGAAAATATATTAATGAAACAAAGAGAATGTTTTAACACTTAATTGATAAAAAAGAGATAAAACATTCTCCTGCAAAATTACGATGTTTTATTTAAAATGGCAAATCATCCACCTCTGAACTGTTGTCCAGGTCAGGAGTAGTCTCTGATGCATTGGAGTTGTCATTCTTTCCTCCGTAGTTATCACCTTCACCACCTCCCGACTTGCGGCTTAACAGCTCTATGTTGTCTGCCACCACCTCGGTAATGTATCTCTTCACCCCGTTCTGATCGTCATATGAACGTGAGCGAATCTTACCTTCCACATAAAGCATCGTTCCTTTTTTCACGAATTTTTCAGCAATCTGCGCCAATCCTCTCCAGCAGACAATGTTGTGCCATTCAGTTCTTTCAGGTACTTGTGTTCCCCCTGAAGTAGTGTAACCTCTCTCACTTGTGGCCAGCGAGAAGTTTGCCTTTGCCACATCATTGTCAAAATACTTCATCTCAGGGTCTTTCCCCACATTTCCAACTAAAATAACTTTGTTCACAGACATAACTAATTAATTTTTTGGTTTACGAATAGTTTTACGCTAACAAAGCAAAATTAAGCATTAATTTGTAATACACAAAAACTGATTTCTAAATTAATGCAATATATTTATCTGTTAATCTGGATACAGGATAGTCTGTGAGATGATTTTTCTCTATCCTGATGCTGTTGAGAGGAGGGGTGAAGGGGTATTCATCGGGAATAGTTATCCGATAAAAATGGGTGTGAACCACCTGGTGTGTCAGCTGGTGCTTCAGTGTGAGTTGATGATCAATAGAGAGTGAGGGTACTCCCGCAAAGAGCTCTCTGAACTCTTTCGTTTGTTCCAGCTGGCTGAACTCCATGGTGGAGACGGTTTCAATGAGCGGGAACTCGTACATATTTCTCCATATATCTGATGCTACCCGTTTCTGCAAAAAAGTGCTGTTCCCTTGTACGATATGAAAATAATGGAAGTAGCGCTTTTTGATTGTTATTTTCCTGTTGTTAACGGGGAAATCAGTGACACGGTTCTCCGCATAGGCAGCACAGTAATCCTGAAGCAGGCACTCTGTGCACCGCGGTTGTGCAGGGGTGCAGACCATCGCTCCAAAGTCCATCAGCGCCTGGTTATAGTTGCCGGGGCTTTCATGTGATAGTAACGATTGTGCGATCTCAGCGATCAGTTTTTTACCCTCCGGGGTATGAATGGATAATTCAATGGCAAACAGACGGGCAATCACTCTGTTCACATTTCCGTCCACCACGGCGCGGGGCTCATTGAAAGCTATGGAGGCGATGGCTGACGCTGTATATTCTCCTACACCCTTGAGTGACAGTATCTCACTGTAGGTGGTGGGGAAGATGCCGCCGAAGTGATTCATGATCTGTTTTGCTGCAGCGTGCATGTTCCTTGCACGGGAATAGTATCCAAGTCCCTGCCAAAGTTTTAACACCTCCTCCTCTGTTGCCCCGGCAAGCGATGCAACGGTGGGGAAACGATCCATAAAACGTAGAAAATAATCCCATCCCTGGCTTATTCTTGTTTGCTGTAAGATGACCTCCGAAATCCATATGCTATATACATCGGTGGTCTCACGCCAGGGTAAATCCCGCTTATGCTCTTTATACCAATTCAGTAAGCGTGTGGTGATGTGTGGGTAAGCTGCTTTTTTGTTCATTCTATTTGCTTTCGACTTGCAAAACTAATCTAAAAAGCCCATTTACAGGCAAAATGGAGAAAAAAGAGAAAAATATGTGATATTTATTTTTCACCTTGAAAAAAAAGCTATATATTTGCAGTCCAAAATTTTACTAATTAACAAACGCTACAATTATTAATATTCTAAAGTATAAATAAAATGACTAAGGCAGACATTGTAAATGAAATTGCAAAGAACACTGGCGTAGATAAAGCGTCGGTATTGGCAACGGTTGAATCTTTTATGGATGTGGTGAAAGATTCACTGGCAAGTAACGAAAACGTATATCTGAGGGGTTTCGGCAGCTTCATTGTGAAGAAAAGAGCACAGAAAACAGCTCGTAATATTTCCAAGAACACCACTATCATTATCCCCGAACACAATATTCCTGCTTTCAAACCGGCTAAAACATTTGTAGCGCAGGTAAAGGAAACAAAATAATTTAATTTAAAAAGAAACTAAGATGCCAAGCGGAAAAAAGAGAAAGAGGCATAAGATGTCTGTTCACAAGCGTAAAAAAAGACTGAGAAAAAATAGGCATAAGAAGAAGAAGTAAAACCTGCCATTTTTTTACAGACATATACAGGAACAAACTTAACAGGAATTACCAGGGCATTAAGTTTGTTCTTTGTATATTACACAAGGGAATGGTTCTGGAGAGAACCTCCTTTCTGTTGTGAAGACAGAAGCCCATATTATTATTTAATCATTTAAAAAAAACGAACAATTGTGACAAGCGAACTTGTTGTAGATGTTCAACCTAAGGAGATCACCATCGCAGTTCTTGAAGACAAGAAACTGGTGGAACTGCAGCAGGAAAGCCTGGATGGCTCTTTCGCGGTTGGAAACATTTACGTGGGCAAAGTTAAAAAACTGATGCCCGCCCTTAACGCTGCATTTGTCAATGTAGGACACAAAAAGGACGCTTTTCTTCACTATTTGGATTTAGGGGTTGAATTCAACTCAATTCTGGATTTTCAGAAATTTGTTGAAGACAAAAAAAAGATTCCACAGCTCCAGAAGATGAAGCTGAAATCTGAAATCGATAAAGAGGGATCCATCTCGGATATCCTGAAAGTGGGACAGGAGATATTGGTGCAAATAGCCAAGGAGCCTATCTCAACCAAAGGACCGAGATTAACAGCTGAGATCTCTTTCGCGGGACGGTTTATGGTATTGATACCATTTATTGATCGCGTGTCGGTATCACAAAAGATCAAATCGCGCGAGGAACGCGCCAGACTCCGGCAACTCATCCAAAGTATCAAGCCTAAGAATTTCGGCGTCATCATACGCACGAATGCCGAAGGTAAGAGAGTTGCCGATCTCGATGCAGAACTGAAAGTTCTGGTCAGAAGATGGGAAGACAACATTGGTAAGATACAGAAAGCAAAGGTGCCTGCACTCATTTATGAGGAAACAGGACGTACTGTAGCGCTGTTAAGAGATACCTTCAGTCCATCTTTCGAACAGATACACGTCAACGACAGGGACGTGGCTAAACAGATTGCCGAATATGTAAGCATTATTGCTCCTGAAAGAAAGAATCTTGTAAAGGAATACAACGGTGCATTACCCATATTGGATAATTTCGGCATTACGAAACAGGTAAAATCGCTCTTTGGGAAAACTGTTACCTTCAAGAATGGAGCCTATCTGATTATCGAACATACCGAGGCGTTGCATGTGGTGGATGTGAACAGCGGAAACCGCAACAAATCGAAACTTGATCAGGAAGATAGTGCCTATGAGGTAAATGTGGCTGCTGCCGAGGAAATTGCCCGTCAACTGCGGTTACGGGATATGGGAGGCATCATTGTCATCGATTTTATCGATATGAGCAAGGGTGACCACCGCAATAAACTCCTCGCTAAGATGCAGGAGCTGATGGCACAGGACAGAGCCAAGCATAACATTCTACCATTGAGCAAGTTCGGGTTAATGCAGATCACACGTCAACGTGTACGCCCCGAAATGGAAATTACCACAAGCGAAGAGTGCCCCACTTGCTTTGGTAAAGGAAAGATAAAATCATCGATTCTTTTCACTGATACTTTGGAAGGGAAGATCGATTATTTGGTAAATAAACTGAAAGTGAAGAAATTCAGTCTGCACATACACCCTTATGTTGCAGCGTACGTTCAGCAAGGTTTGTTTTCGTTGAAGTATAAATGGAAAAAGAGATTTAATGTGGGGATGAGAATTATCCCCGATCAGAAGCTCGGATTCCTGCAATATGTCTTTTATGACAAGGACGGAAATGAAATTGACCTGAAGGAAGAGATTGAAATGAAATGAAGCTCACCATGAGCTCAATGATAAAGATCGTAAAAAACCGGTATGACGAAAGGAATACCGGTTTTTTTGGTATGTATCACAACGGGTCCACATCGTAATAGAGCGTTACATACTTCAATTGCGGATTATGTCGCAGCACCTCTTCACCATTTTTCAGCGTGTCGCGCACCTTCTGTGGTGAGAGACCATTTTCCAGCTTCAACAGTAGCTCACGGATGTGAAATAACTGTATGCGGCCCACGATGGGTTTGTTGGGCCCCAGTAGTCGTTCCTTCATCGTCTTTCTGAGGATTTCGGCCAACAGGGCAGCAGCTGCTTCCACTTTTCTCTCCTCCTTATGTTTCAACACCACACGTATTAACCTGCAAAAAGGAGGGTAATTAAACATTTTCCGCTCGGCAAGCTGTCTCCGGAAGAAAGCATCATAATTGTTGCGGGTGACAAAGGAGTAAACCTCCTGTCCCGGATCGGCACTTTGAATGATCACTACCCCCTGTCTGTTTTTCCGGCCGGAGCGGCCTGCCGCCTGTGTCATGAGCTGAAAGCCCCGCTCATGGGAGCGAAAGTCGGGGTAGTTGAGCAACGAGTCTGCAGTGATGATACCTACCACTCTCACATTGTCAAAATCCAAACCCTTTGATAGCATCTGTGTGCCTACAAGAATCTGAATCTTCTTCTCCTGGAAACCGGTGATGATCCGCTCGTATGCATCTTTACCCCGAGTGCTGTCCATATCCATCCTGGCGACCACACTGCCGGGGAAGAGCTGTGCCACCTCCTCCTCTAGTTGCTCTGTACCGAGTCCCAGAGGCTTCAGGCTCTCCTCGTGGCATGAAGGACATGCTGTTGGAAGACGATAGTGACTGTTACAATAATGACACACCAGCTGGTTTCCTTTTTTATGATAGGTGAGCGAGACATCACAACGGCTACATCGGGGTGTCCATGCACAGTTGCTGCATTCAATCATGGGGGCGAAACCACGCCTGTTACGGAATAGTATCACCTGCTCCCCCACAGCCAGTGCGGCCTCAATTTCCTCAATCAATGCCGGTGCGAGGAGTGTTTTCATCTTCTTCCTCATGCGCAGATCTCTGGTATTCACCAGCTGTATGCGGGGCATCATCATCCCGTTGAAACGTTCCGACAAGGTGACCAGCCCATATTTTCCGGTCTGTGCATTGTAAAAGCTTTCTATCGATGGTGTAGCCGAACCGAGCAGGGTTTTTGCGTCGTGAAAAAGTGACAGCATGATAGCTGCATCACGAGCGTGATAACGTGGTGCCGGTTCCTGTTGCTTGTAACTTGTTTCATGTTCTTCATCCACTATCACAAGACCCAGCTTCTGGAAGGGTAGAAAAATGGAAGAACGTACCCCGAGAATGATGCTGTAGGGATTCTCCGACAACATCTTCTGCCATATCTCTGTACGCTCATTGTCATTGATCCTGGAGTGGTAGATACCTATCTGATCACCGAAGACAGCTTGCAGCCGCTGTGTGAGCTGTGTGGTCAATGCTATTTCAGGGAGCAGGTAGAGTGTCTGTCTGCCCTGAGCCATCATTTGACGTATGAGATGGATGTAGATCTCTGTCTTGCCACTCGATGTTACGCCATGAAGGAGGGTAGTCTGTTTTTCAACGAAGCAGTGGTTCAGTTGCGTGAGTGCCTTTTGCTGATGTTCATTCAGGGGGTAGGGGTCACGTGTTGGTCTGAGGCCGGTAGCTATACGGCCTGTTTCCAATGAGAGTGTCAGCAGGATCTCCTTTTGCAGTAAGCCGTTGAACACCGATGGTGTGTAACAGGCGAAGGCTGATAACTCACTCTTGCTGAGTCGTTCCTTTTGGTTAGTGACAAGATAGTGACCTATCTCATCCATCAGCTGTTGCTGCTTCTTTGCTCTCCCCAGCAGTCCCGCAACGGTGCCCTCATCGAGTGAGGGGTTGACCTGAATGAATGTCCCGGTCTTGGGTGTGAACCTGGTAAGCAGGTCTTCCGGTTTCATCGAAGAGGGGAGTGCCGCTTTATATACATCTCCCAGTGGAGCCATATAATAAAAAGAGATCCACTCCCACAACGTCAGTTGTGGCTCGTTCACCACGGCGTGTGAATCGATAAGAGAATGAATCTCCTTCACTTTCATGTTTGCCGGAGCATTCCCGTGAACTGCCTTCACAATGGCGGTGTAATATTTCCTTCTTCCGAAAGGGACAACCACTCTTAAGCCTGTCCCTATCTTTTCCTGCATCCCTGCCGGAACGGCATATGTGAAAATTGCATGTAGCGGAAGCGGAAGTATTACATCAGCAAACATATTTAAAAATAGATGGTCCCGGTAATACTCCAGTTATCCGTTTTGCCGTTCAGCGGATCTCTCCAGTTTGGTTGATCAGCCGCATAGTTGTCGGTCAGCTGTACGCTGTAGTTCAGGCCTACCTGAATCATATGCAGCAGCTCCACACCAAAGCCTACATTTGCTCCGGCCTGGAATTTTTTCGCATTGATATCATCACCTATATTTTGAAAGTCAATCTCATCACCCGATATAAGGTAGCCGGCATAAGGTCCTGCAGTGGCAAACAGTTTCAGGGGGAGCATACCCAGGCCAAATTTCACCTTGGCATTCACAGGGAGGTTGAGATAACGGTTGTATACATCCTTGGTTTCATTTCCATCGCCGGAGAGGTTGGACACGGTCATGCGGTTATCATTGTAAAGCAGTGAGGCATCAATCCCGAAATCAATCACTGCAAAGGGGAACATCGCCTCCATTGAAGGACCTATGCTATAGGATGTCATGTTCTCCACCTTCAGTGCCTCACTGTCGAAGCTTGGATTGTTGAGTCCTACGTCTACTTTCACACCAAACTTAATCTGCGCTGACAGAGGGAGGGTAAGCATGGTCAACAACAGTATGGCCATGCTGCTACGGATAAATTTTGTTGTTTTCATTTTTGTCATTTTAGGTAAATAATCATTGATATATAAATTACGCTTTACAAATGTAAATCTATGAAAGAGGTAAAACAAATAAGACGATGAATTGATTGTTAAAGAAACTTTAAAAAACTATATGAGAAAAGCGTCTCTTCCCCCTGATGAGAGATGAAACGCTTTCACAAATCGATTATATACGCTTAGTCCTTGAACCTGGCCGTAAGAAACTCGCGGTTCAGACGGGCGATATTGCTGATGGAGATGTTCTTCGGACACTCCACCTCGCAGGCACCTGTGTTGGTACAGTTGCCGAAACCCAGCTCATCCATCTTCGCTACCATCGATTTGGCACGCCGTGAAGCCTCTACCTTTCCTTGCGGTAAGAGTGCCAGCTGACTCACCTTGGCCGATACAAACAGCATCGCCGATCCGTTCTTGCAGGCTGCCACGCACGCTCCACAGCCTATGCAGGCAGCTGCATCCATCGCCATCTCGGCATCGTCACGCGGGATTGGGATAGCGTTGGCATCAACAGCACTGCCGGTATTCACCGACACATAACCGCCTGCCTGTATGATTTTATCGAAGGCTGTCCTGTCTACAATAAGGTCCTTGATGATCGGGAAGCCGGCGGAACGCCATGGTTCCACGGTGATGGTGTCACCATCGTTGAACCTGCGCATGTGCAGCTGACAGGTGGTGATCCCCTCATCAGGTCCGTGTGGATGTCCGTTGATGTAAAGGCTGCACATACCGCAAATACCTTCACGGCAGTCGTGGTCGAAAACGACAGGCTCCTTCCCTTCATTGATGAGACTTTCGTTGAGTATATCCAGCATTTCAAGAAATGAACTTCCCTGAGAGATCTTCTCCAATGGGAAAGTTTCGAAATACCCTTTTTCTTTAGGACCGTTCTGGCGCCAAATTTTAACTTTTATGTTGATATCTTTATCCATGATTGTTTGTTGTTTTAATTATACGCTTATACTATCAACCATTTAAGATTTGTAGTTTCTCTGCTGACGAACAATAAACTCGTACTCGAGTGGTTCCTTGTACATCACCGGAGCTTGTTCTTCTCCCTGATATTCCCAGCAGGAAACATAAGCGAACTGATCATCATGACGCAATGCTTCACCTTCCGGCGTCTGGTGTTCAAGACGGAAATGGCCGCCGCACGACTCCTCGCGGTCGAGGGCGTCGTGTGCCATCAGCTCACCGATCTCAATGAAATCGGCCAGACGCAACGCTTTCTCGAGCTCTACATTCAGTGTCTCCTTGTTTCCCGGAATACGCAGGTTGGTCCAGAAGTCCTTCTTCACCTCTTTCAGCTTCTCAATGGCCTGTCTTAACCCTTCGGCATCACGGCCCATTCCTACGAAGTCCCACATCACGTGTCCCAGCTCCTTATGGATATGATCCACTGAATGTTTTCCCTTGATGTTCATCAATCGCTCAATACGGTCGTTGATCTCTTTCTCTGCCTGTACAAATTCAGGCGTGTCGGTCCTGAAGCGCGGCACATTGATCTGATCGGCCAGGTAGTTCTGGATGGTGTAGGGTAGTACGAAGTATCCGTCAGCCAGCCCCTGCATCAACGCCGATGCTCCCAGACGGTTGGCACCGTGATCGGAGAAGTTGGCTTCACCGATAGCGAACAGCCCCGGGATGTTGGTCATCAGCTCATAATCGACCCAGATGCCGCCCATGGTATAGTGGATGGCCGGATAGATCATCATCGGTGTGGCGTAGGGATTGTCGTCCACAATCTTTTCATACATCTGGAACAGGTTGCCATAGCGTGCTTCCACCACATCCTTACCCAGACGCTCAATTGCATCGGCAAAGTCGAGGTATACGGCCAGCCCGGTGGTTCCCACACCATAACCTGCATCACAGCGTTCTTTTGCGGCACGCGATGCCACATCGCGCGGTACGAGGTTACCGAATGCAGGATAACGACGCTCAAGGTAGTAGTCGCGATCCTCCTCCTTCAGGTCGGTCGCTTTGAGCTTTCCTTCACGGATAGCCTGTGCATCTTCCAGCTTCTTCGGAACCCATATACGTCCGTCGTTACGCAACGACTCGGACATCAGCGTGAGCTTCGACTGGAACTCACCATGCACCGGGATGCAGGTGGGGTGTATCTGTGCCATGCATGGGTTGGCAAAATAAGCCCCTTTCTTATAACACTGCCATGCTGCTGATCCGTTAGAGGTCATCGCGTTGGTGGAGAGGAAGAAAGTGTTTCCGTAGCCGCCGCTAGCGATCACCACGGCATGTGCACTGAAGCGTTCCAGCTTGCCTGTCACCAGGTTGCGGGCGATGATACCGCGGGCACGGCCCTCGATGATCACCAGGTCAACCATCTCATAACGGGTGTAAAGCTCCACCTGCTTGTTATGTACGGCACGGCTCAGGGCGGAGTAGGCTCCCAGCAGCAGCTGCTGTCCTGTCTGTCCCCGGGCGTAGAAGGTACGTGATACCTGTGAACCGCCAAAGGAACGGTTGTCGAGCAGGCCGCCATATTCACGGGCGAAGGGCACACCCTGTGCCACACACTGGTCGATGATGCTGTTGGAGACCTCTGCCAGGCGATAGACGTTGGCTTCACGGGCACGATAGTCACCACCCTTGATTGTATCATAAAAGAGACGGTAGACAGAGTCACCATCGTTGGTATAGTTCTTGGCTGCATTGATGCCTCCCTGTGCTGCGATGGAGTGTGCACGTCGCGGTGAGTCCTGAATGCAGAAATTATGTACCTTGAATCCCAGCTCCCCCAGCGACGCGGCGGCAGAGGCTCCTGCCAGCCCGGTACCTATCACGATGATATCGAGGCGGCGTTTGTTGGCGGGGTTGACCAGTTTCTGGTTGTTCTTATAGTTGGTCCATTTATCGGCGAGAGGCCCTTTGGGTATTTTAGCGTCAAATTTATTCATAATATTCAATTTCTTTAGTTATCCTAATATGTTGGAGTATCCTAGATAAATGGCTATCGCCACCACAATGAAGCCGAGTGAGATAACGGTGGAGATGATATTGCCAAGCACCTTGAGGCGTTTCATCCATACGGTATTATTCCATCCCACACTGTGGAGTGCACTCCAGAAACCGTGTGTGAGGTGGAACCAGAGAGCGATGAAGGCAATCACATAGACTATCACTACCCAGAGCTGTGAGAACACCTCTTCCACCAGCTGGGCACCGTCGTGACGGGCACCTTCAATCATGAACAGCTCTTTGAACTGCATCTGATACCACATCTGGTAGAGGTGCAAAAAGAGAAAAAGAAGGATGAACAGACCCAGCACGAACATGTTTTGTGATGACCATGTGGTCTTCGACTTGCTGGAGGAAGCGTACCTGTCATTCCCGCGAGCCTTCATGTTCTGCAATGTGAGAATGATGGCATAGACCACGTGCACCACGAAACCCAGTGCGATCACTCCTGTTCCGAGAATTGCCCACCAGTTTGCTCCGAGCATTTCATTTGCCAGGAAGTTATAGGTCTCATAATTGAATATGAGCACCAGGTTCATAGACATGTGGAACAGTAAGAACAAGATCAGGAAAAGGCCGGAGATACTTTGCACAAACTTCCGCCCGATAGATGATTTGATTAACCAACTCATAAAGTTCTTTTTTTTAATTATTTAGATGATTTGAATTTTTTCACTTGACGATAGATTGAAAACAGGGTTGTCTGTTCACTTCTTCTTTTGCGATTTTTAAAATATGACTACAAAAATAATAATTTTAAACATCAAAGAAGAACGATTTGATGAAATATTTCCTTAATGGGCCTATTTTAGAACGGGTATTGATATAAACCGTAAAAGTGGGTATTCAGACCGTGATCTCTTTTTGCCGATAATTTCTTATCTTTGCACATTCAAATCAATCGACACAGCACATGGATATAGTTTTAAGTGGTATTCGTTCAACCGGTAAGTTGCATCTGGGTAACTATTTTGGTGCACTGCGTAACTTCATACGTATGCAGGAGGAGAACAGATGTTATTTTTTTATTGCCGATATACACTCACTCACCACGCATCCCGACCCGCAGTTACTGCATGAAAACGTGAAGAACGTCCTCGTGGACTACCTGGCGGCAGGCATCGATCCGAAGAAATCGGTCATATACGTGCAGAGTGACTTGCGTGAGACAATGGAATTGTACCTCTATCTCAATATGCATGCTTACATGGGTGAGCTGGCAAAAACAGCCTCATTCAAGGAGAAGGCACGCAAGCAACCCGAGAACGTGAATGCCGGCCTGCTGACCTATCCCACGCTGATGGCTGCAGATATCCTTATTCACAATGCCGATAAGGTGCCTGTGGGAAAAGATCAGGAGCAGCACCTGGAGATGACACGTAAGTTTGCCCGCCGGTTCAACAACTTCTACGGGGTGGACTATTTCAAGGAGCCGGTGGCTTACAACTTCGGTGATGCGCTGGTGAAGATCCCGGGACTGGATGGCAGTGGCAAGATGGGCAAGTCGGAAGGTAACGCCATCTATCTGAGCGACAGTCCGAAAGAGATCGAGAAGAAGGTGAAGAAAGCACTCACCGATGCCGGTCCCGCCGTTCCCCATTCAGTGAAGCCTGATTATATTGAGAACCTGTTCACCCTGTTGCGAGTGGTATCCACAGCTGAGGTGACCCAACACTACGAGGATAAATGGAACAGCTGTGAGATACGCTACGGTGACCTGAAGAAGCAGCTGGCGGAGGATATCATCAAGGTGACATCACCCATCCGTGAACGGATACTGGAGATAGAGAAAGATGATTCATACCTGCGCCGGGTGACGCTTGAAGGGGCTGAGATGGCAAGAGAGAGCGCTTCGAAAACCATCAGTGATGTGAGAGAGATCGTCGGCTTCAGGGGCTTTTAAAGAATAAGATATTTACATTGAACGGAATGAACGGATCATTCCGTTTTTTGTTGTTAAACTTTTCTCAGCGCTGATTGTTCAACCTTGTTAGATGTTCGCTCGTCATGGCATCAGTCAAACAGGCAGAATGGTTTTAACCAAATAAATTCAAAGACAAAGAAAGCAACCTATTTATGCTGCAATTTAAATCGATAGAGTTAAAAGACAGGGATATGATCAATGCATATCTCGCAAAACAAAATTACAGAGCTTCAGACCTCTGCTTCACCAACCTCTATTGTTGGGGTAAAAAGTTCGACACACAGTTTGCTATAACAGACGATTGGTTGTTTATCAGATTCAAAGACAACAACAAACGGAATTCATACCTGAAACCCATCGGTACCGGTGATATCAAGGAGGGTATCGGCATCATCAGGGAGGATCATCAACAGTTCGACACCGTTTTTCAGATCAGAGGATTGACACAGGAGATGATCGATGAGATTGAAGTGGCCATGCCAGACAGTTTCGACTATAAGCTGAACAGGAGTGTCTCCGATTATATCTACACTACTGAGAAGCTGACCCACCTGAAAGGAAAGAAGCTGCAGAGTAAACGCAATCATATCAACCGGTTCAAACGTGAGAACGAATGGAAGTACAAGTCTCTTACCGGGAACCCGGAGCTGGTGAAAGAGTGCAAGAGAATGCTCGACAAGTGGATGGATATCAACATTGAGGAGAAAGACCCCTCACTGCTCTATGATGATTTTGCCACCACGCTGATGCTCGACAACTTTGAGTACCTGGGACTGAGGGGCGGGCTGATATGCGTGGATAATAAGATTGCAGCTTTCTCCATCGGTGAACCGCTCACGGAGGATACGGTTGTGGTGCACGTTGAAAAGGCATTTACCTCCATTCACGGTGCCTACACCATCATCAACCAGCAGTTTGCAGAGAATGAAGTTGCCGGATTCACCTATATCAATCGTGAAGAGGATATGGGCATTGACAATCTGCGTCAGGCCAAGCTTTCCTATCAGCCTGATATTTTGCTTGAGAAGTTTAACGCACGATTCAAGGAGTAAGAGTGATGATTCAGTTTGCCGACAACACGACAAAACAGCAGGTGTGGGACATGTGGAAAACCTGTTTTGGTGATCCTGATGATTATATGGAGATCTATTTCCGGCATAAATACCGGAATGAAAACACACTTCTCTATATGGATGAAGGCAAGGCTGTGGCTTCACTGCAGATGTTGACCTACCGGTTCACCTTTTGTGGTGCTGAGATACCGGTGATCTACCTCTCCGGCCTCTGCACACTGCCGCAAGCAAGAAGGAAAGGGTTTATGCATCAGCTGCTGCTGAGAAGCTTCGCAGTGGCAACAGAAAGAGAGATCCCGCTGATGCTGCTTGTCCCGCAGGAGTCGTGGCTGCTGCGATACTATGATAAGTTTGGTTTCTCACAGACCTTCGATGCAGGGAACGAACCGTTGCCATCGCTCAGGGTGCTGACAGATGCCCATCCAGGTGATTTGCATGCTGCATACAGGGAGTTCAATACCATCTACCGGCAGAACGATATGACCCTGCAGAAATCATTCGATGATTTCAGCGCTATGGTTGAGGAGGCAGCACTCTACGACTTCCCGCCAAAAAAGAACCTTACGGGTATGGCCCGTGTGACAGATGCAGAGACACTCCTCGCACTCTTTGCTGACAGGTATACAGGGAAACACTTTTCGCTGCACTTGAAGGATGAGATGATTCAGATAAATAACGGTCTGTTTACCCTCTCGGGTGGAAAAGCTTATCGGGCCACCCTTCCTGAAGAGCCCTTATTCAGTCTGAATATAAGGGAGTTGACGCAACTCCTCCTTGGGTATCACACCTCTGAAAAGAGAGAACCTCTCCGCTCCCTCTTCCCTGAGAAAAAGCCTCAGATGCACTTTATGCTCGAGTAACCCAATTCTGCTGTTTGTTTGATGGTTATAAAAAACTTGCTTATTTTTGTCGCTCACCATCATATCAAATAAAATGAACAAGCTTCTCCTTACCCTGAAGGGACTCTTTCTGACCCTTCTCCTTCTCTCCTCCTGCTCTCAACAAAAAAGTGATCCCGCAAGGTGTGAAACTTTCGATGAGGCTGTACTGCCGGTAGTGGTTGAGTCAGACTGGGAGACCGTCCCGGCAGGGCTGCAGCTCTCCGTGGGGTCAACAGACAGGCGTTACCTGAAACATGAGATCCCGGCTGTGACGCAGCAACAAACATGGCAGGGGTCGGCATGGAGAGGTGAACGTGTCTCAGCGCAGATGGTTGTCTGGAGTAGAGACACGCTTACATCCATCAGTGGTG
Organism: Proteiniphilum sp.; assembly: GCA_015478855.1. GTDB lineage: Bacteria > Bacteroidota > Bacteroidia > Bacteroidales > Dysgonomonadaceae > Proteiniphilum. Next base: position 14,514 of record JADMKJ010000021.1, on the reverse strand, counting down.
AGCTCACTGATTTTGTCACCTCCACAGGTGAGATCTTCCCTGCTGAGGCTGCATCGGTGCATTTTGTGAGATATGTGATCACCGACGAGTTTGCGGATGGATGTGGCCACCGCCGGCCTGAAGAGTATGCTTCATCACTCAGTGCCGACATGCTGGACAATATATCCTGCCTTAGCCTCTCACCCAATACGACACGCCCCCTCTGGATCACCATCGATGTGCCGTCAGCTGCACGGCCGGGAGTCTACAGATCCACCCTACAGTTATATGCCGGCAAGAAGAAAAAGGAGATGATCACACTGGAGCTTGAGGTGCTGCCTCAAACGCTGCCTCCCCCCACTGAATGGGCTTTTCATCTCGATCTGTGGCAGAACCCCTATGCCGTGGCACGTGTGGAGGGGGTGGAGCCCTGGTCACAGGAGCACTGGGAAGCACTCCGCCCTGTCATGAAGATGCTGGCCGATGCGGGACAGAAAGTGATCACCGCCACCCTGAATAAACGTCCCTGGAACGGTCAGACCGAGGATGCCTTCGAGTCGATGATCGGCTGGACAAAGAAAACCGATGGCGACTGGGTGTATGATTATACTGTTTTTGATGAGTGGGTGCAGTTCATGATGAAGCTGGGCATCACCAGCCAGATCAATTGTTACTCGATGGTGCCGTGGGGTAACTATCTCTTCTATTTTGATGAGGCAACAGGTGAGGAGGTCAGGGTGGCAGCCGCCCCCGGCAGTAAGGAGTATGCCGCACTGTGGGTGCCCTTTCTGGAGGCGTTCGTAGAACATCTCGATGAAATGGGATGGCGTGAGATCACCCGTATCGCCATGGACGAGCGCAACCCCACAGAGATGAAAGCGATGCTGGCATTGCTGGAGGAGACCGCTCCCGGCATGGGCGTTGCCCTGGCCGACAATCATAAGAGCTACAGGCAGTACCCTGATCAGCTCACCGACCTCTGTGTGGCCCACGGTGCCGTGGTGGAGGCTGAAGACAAGACCTACCGCGCTGAGAAGGGGTATGTCACCACCTGGTATGTCTGTTGTGCCGATCGTTTCCCCAATATATTTACCTTTTCCGACCCTGCCGAAGCTGCTTTTATTGGCTGGTACACCACCGCCGCCGGCTTTGATGGGTTCCTGCGCTGGGCCTATAACAGCTGGGTGAAAGATCCGCTTGTGGACTCCCGTTTCCGCAGCTGGCCTGCCGGCGACACGTATGCTGTCTATCCCGGCGGACGTAGTTCCATCCGTTTTGAGCGTCTGCGTGAAGGTATACAGGATGCGGAGAAGATAAGGTTACTACGTGCACAACTGCAGGGAGAGCCGGAGAAGATGGTACTGCTGGAGGAGATGCTGGTACGTTTTAATATCCTGGAGAAAACGGATGAGCTTGAACAGCTGCTGCAGGATGGTAAGAGGTTGCTGGAGCAGTTATCACGCTGACAGTAGCGGTGCGGCAGACTGAACCGTCGCACCTGCCGCTATGGCACCTGCCGGGCTGGTGTAGCTGCACGAGTTATCACAGCCACTTCCGCTTTTTGAAGTAGTAGAGAATGAAGAGCGATGAGAACACCATCAGCAGGATAGCCGCCGGGTATCCCCATCTCTTGTCCAGCTCGGGCATGATGGTGAAGTTCATCCCGTAGATGCTGGCGATAAGCGTGGGAGGCATGAAAATGACCGAGACGATGGTAAAGATCTTGATGATCTTGTTCTGTTCGATGTTCACATAACCGAGAAAGGTGTCCTGCAGATAATCGAGACGGTCGAAGCTGAACTTGATATGCTCCACCAGGGAGTTGATGTCCTTGATGATGATCGTCAGCTTGGGCTGCAGCTCAGCCGGAATGAACTCGCTGCGAAGCATGCTCGACACGGTACGTTGCTTGTCGATGATGTTCTCCCTGAGCAGCATGGTCTTCTCCTGCAGGTTCTTGATCTCCGACAGCAACTCCGCATCGGCCTCCTGCAGTGTAAGAGAGTTACTCAACTGTGTGATCTTCTGCGTCATGTTCTCAATCATGTCTGCATCGAACTCGACACGTGTCTCCAGCAGCGCCACAAGCACATGTGCACCGGTGGAGTAGTTCTTCGGGTTGGCCGATATCTTCTTCACCGTTTCATGAAACGAGATCAGCTCTTCACCACGTACAGTGATCAGGATGTTGTTCTTCAGGATGAACGATACGGGATCGGTTTCGAAATTCGACAACAGGAAGTTGGAGTTGACCACCAGCGTGTCGTTGGTCTCGATATAGCGTGACGACATCTCAATCTCGATCATCTCCTCCTCCTCCTGGATATATATCTTGAGAAAATCTTCCAGCTCGTTCTCTACCTCTTCGTCCACGTCATTGAGGTCGATCCATAAAAAGTTATGTATGGGGTTTGATTTAAGGAAATCGAGGCTGCGGCTTAATCTTACGATTCCCTCTTTATGATAGAATAATTTTACTTCCGCCATGATGTCTCATTTTTTAATCGTGAATAATCAGTCCTTTGTCACTTCCGGATGAGCCTGCCTGATAAGGGGTTCCAGCAGGTTGGTGAGCTGCTCGAATTGCTCTATGGAGAGCTGCTCAGGTCGCTTTGTGAGCATCGGGTCATCGGGCATGGGACTCTCTTCTGACAGTAATGACTTCACCGAGTTGCGAAGCATCTTTCGTCGCTGGTTAAAGCTTGTCTTCACTACTGTTTTGAATAATTTTTCATTGCAGTTGAGCTGCTTTCGCTTGTTACGCGTAAGACGGACCACTGCCGATTTGACTTTGGGCGGAGGGATAAACGCCTGCTCGTCCACGGTGAACAGATACTCCACATCGTACCATGCCTGCAGGAGCACGCTCAGGATACCATATGTTTTACTGCCGGGTGAAGCGACGATACGTTGCGCAACCTCCTTCTGTATCATACCCGTACAACAGGGAACAGACTCCTTGTTGTCGAGCACCTTAAAGAAAATTTGAGACGAGATGTTATAGGGGTAATTGCCGATAATGCAGAAGCTGTCATTATAATGATTGGAGAAATCCATACGGAGAAAATCCTCCTCGATGATTCTGCCCTTCAGTAGAGGGAAATGCTCGTTCAGGTATGCGATCGAGTCACGGTCAATCTCCACCACGGTGAGATCTCTCTCCTTCTGCAGCAGGAACTGCGTGAGCATGCCGGTGCCGGGCCCCACTTCCAGTACAGGGAGTGTGGCAAAATTGTCGAGGGTTGCCGCAATACGTTGTGCGATCTCAGCATCTTTCAGAAAATGCTGCCCCAGGCTTTTTTTTGCTCTTACCTGAAACATTGCAATATGCCAATTATTACCTATCTTTACCGCCGCAAAGGTAACATTTTATTATATATTATTGGTCAAACGCTTTCTAAAAAAAGCAGATAGATTTGTTGATTGTTGCCTCCGAGTGCACTTTCTCTCAATAGAATCTTTCTTGGTTGTATAAGAAATTAAACGGTGAAGAGGTGAAAATAAATGCTGAATTTGCAAAGAACCTGCTGAAGACATTGCTTTCTTTGCTGCTGGGACTGTTTATTATCTGGGCTATGTACCGCGACACCGATATAGGTGAGTTGTGGCAGATCACTAAATCGGCCCATTTCGGCATCATTGCCTTCTCTCTTCTTTTCGGGCTTATAGGCAACATACTCAGGGGCCTGAGATGGGAGCTGTTTGTCAACTCTCTGGGCTATCATCCTCCCCGGGCCAGTCTTGTCTATGCCACCCTCGGCAATTACGCGGTGAATTTTGTGCTGCCGCGTGCAGGTGATGTGTGGCGTTGTGCCGTGGTAAGTAAATATGATAAGATCCCGTTTTCAAAAACCTTGGAGACATTCCTTATCGATAAGTTGATCGATATCATTGCAGGTGTGTCGGTCATCCTTATCAGCGTTCTTCTCTATATAGAGTTCTTCATCTCCTATTTCAACAATAACCCGCAGTTCGCAGACAACATGACACATCTCTTCTCCTCAGTATGGATATATCTTGTGCTGGCGGCAATGGTGGTGGCAGTTTTGCTGATGCTTACAATCTTTAAGCGCACTTTCATCATGTTGAAGATCAGGAGGTTCATCGCTACCCTGAGGCATGATTTCAAGCTTTTTTCCGTCATGAAGGAGAAAAAGCGCATAATAATCTACACAATACTCCTCTGGCTCTGTTTTTATTTGTATTTTTACATTTGCTTCTATGCATTCGATTTCACCAGTGAGCTGGGACCGCTGGCAGGTCTGATCGTGTTTGCAATGACCAATATAGGTATATCAGTACCTGTGCAGGGCGGCATTGGCCCCTGGCATTTTATGGTGATCTCCTCGCTCGTTATACTGGGTATAGCCGAAAATGAAGCGCTCGCCTTTGCGGGAGCAGTGTTTACAATTCAATCTGTATGGCAGATTCTTTATGGTCTCTTTGGTGTTTTCGCCATGTCGTATGTGAAGCGGGATAATCTGGAGAGAGTAACAGCAGAAAACAATTAAATAATTCAATAATATGGCTACAGCAGAAATTCTTAGTTTAAAACCGAAAACTATCTGGAAACATTTTCATTCACTTACCCAAATACCTCGTCCCACGGGACAGATGAACGAGGTGACGCGGTTTGTGATGGATTTTGGTAAAGCACTTAATCTGGAGACAAAAAAGGATAAGGTGGGTAATGTGGTCATCATAAAGCCGGCGACAAAAGGATATGAAAGTGCCAAAACAGTGATATTACAGTCACATCTCGATATGGTTCCGCAAAAGAACTCCGATGTGGCACACGATTTCACCAAAGATCCTATACGTACATATATCGACGGTGAGTGGGTGAAGGCACAATCCACCACGCTGGGTGCCGATAACGGTATTGGTTGTGCCATGATGATGGCTGTGCTTGAAGATGAAACACTGAATCATCCTGCAATAGAAGCGCTCTTCACCATCGATGAAGAGGTGGGTATGGATGGTGCGAACGGTCTGGAGAAAGGTATGCTTGAGGGCTCTCTGATGCTCAACCTCGATACGGAGGAGGATGGTGAGCTCTGCATCGGCTGTGCCGGAGGAAGGGATGTGAATGTAGCCTTCAGGTTTAAACCGGACACCCTGATCGATAAAGATGATCTGGCTTATAACATCAATCTGAGGGGGTTGAAAGGAGGTCATTCAGGTGTGCAGATACACCTGGGACGTGCCAACGCGAACAAGCTGATGAACCGTTTTCTGAAAGATGTGGTGAAGAACTATGAGGGCCGTATCGCAAGCATAAAGGGAGGATCGTTACGTAATGCCATCCCCCGCGAATCGTCGGTCGTGCTCACCATCCCCGGACAGCTCTCCGACGACCTGTTGGATCTGGTAGCCGAGTATGAAAGGTTGTTCCGCGAAGATTTTGCAGGTATCGAAGATGGGATCTCCTTCAAGGCAGAGAAAACCGATCTGCCAAAGACAATCATCCCCGAAGAGATCCAGGATGACCTCATCAATGCCGTGGAGGGATGTCCCAATGGAGTCATCAGCTACCTGGCCGATTTCCCCGGCGTGGTGGAGAGCTCACTGAACCTGGCACTGGTAGAGTCCACAGAGGAGAGCATAGAGGTGAAGCTGCTGGTACGTAGTTCCTCCGAAAGCCGTAAAGAGTGGGTCTGCTCATCAGTGGAGAGCCTCTTCCTGCTGGCAGGAGCAAAAGTGGAGTTCGATGGTGACTATCCCGGGTGGCAGCCAAACGCTAACTCAGAGCTGCTGCATACGATGGAGGAAATATACCTCGGGAAATTCGATCAACGCCCTAAGGTGATTGTGATCCATGCCGGTCTTGAATGCGGCATCATCCAGTCGAACGTGGAGCAGAAGCTCGATATCGTCTCCTTTGGGCCAACGATCACAGGTGCCCACTCACCCGATGAAGCGGTAAAGATAGATACAGTAGGTAACTCCTATGATTACCTGATTACGATACTTGAGAAATTGAAATAGCCCTTATGAACAATACACTCATCGTTTATGCATCAGATCACGGCACAGTGGAGAAATGTGCCCGTGAGCTTTTCCAACTCTTAGAGGGTAAGGTGGACATGTGTGATCTTGAACAGCGTGAGTTTATACCTGATCTCACCACGTATGACTCCATCATTGTGGGCGGATCTATTCATTCCGGAAAAATTCAGGATGTGATAGCTTCTTTTTGCGATGACTACCTTGATCTGCTTGCAGGCAAACGCCTCGGCCTTTTTATCAATTGCCTCTATTCGGGCAGCAAGGCAGAGCAGCAGCTTGATGAGGCCTTTCCTGCAGCGCTCCGACAGAAGGCCGTCGTGCGTGATTACTTTGGCGGTGAGGTGGATGAACTGAAGCTCAGCTTCTGGGAGCGCATTATCACGAAGCAGATGATCGAGAAGGAGGATCTTGTGGTTGCGCTATCGAAAGAGAAGATTGAACGTTTTGCCAATATGATCTCAACAGCAAATGAAGGGGAACAATAGAAAACATATTCTCTTCCCGGCATTACTGCTTGTATATGTGACAGTACTGGCTTTCATAACCTATCCGAGGTATGAGGCGTCAGGCGACTGGAACGAATATTATGCTGTGATAGGTGTAAGCCTGTTGCTTGCCGTGCTGCTCTTTTTTATTCTGAGGAGGAAGCAGAAGATCAGGGAGCGGTTCAACAAGAAGGAGTAGTCAATTAAAAAGAAAAGAAGACCACGGAACCCGTATCCTTAAAAAAGGGAATACGGGTTTTCTTTTTTTGCCGAAACATCGTTACTTTTGTCTATTCATTAGCACCTGTCGTATGAAATATCTCTTTACATTGCTGTTATTGCTCTTGTCTGCTGTTTCCTCAGCGCTGCCCGCCATGCAGCCGCTGCAATACAGGTTTCGTGTTTACCTGAGCGACAAGGGGGAGAGCGGTTATTCCCTTGCTGAGCCTGAGAAGTTCCTTACTGAAAAGGCGATAGAGAGGAAAAAGAGACAGGCAGTGGTGATCGATGCATCTGACCTACCCATCTCTCCCGATTATTTCACCCTTGTTGAAAAGACGGGAGCCACGGTGGTGACATACAGTAAATGGATGCAGACGCTGACTGTGCAGGTGGCTGACAGCCTGAAAATAGACCAGCTCCTCACGCTTCCCTTTGTGGACTCTGTGAAGTATGTATGGCGTGGTACCGGTTATTCCTATCACCACAGCATGCGTCCCCGTCTGGAGATGATGGAGAGCATCGATACAGGAGCTTCAGAGAACCTGTTCGGGTTCACGGAAGATCAGTTCAGCATTCATAATGCCGAACAGCTGGCTCTCGCCGGCTTTCGCGGTAAAGGTATTGATGTGGCGGTGATCGATGCCGGCTTCACCAATTTTGATGTGATCCCCCTTTTCTCATCGGTGAATATGCGCGGCTGGAAGAATTTTGTGCCTGAAGGTGATATCTTCGCCTCCAGTGATCATGGTACCAAGGTGCTGTCGACGATGGCCACCAACCAGCCTGGTCTGTTGATGGGGTCGGCACCGGAGGCCGATTACTGGCTCCTGCGTTCTGAGGATGTCACCAGTGAATTTCCGGTGGAGGAGGATTACTGGGTGCGGGCGGTAGAGTATGCCGACAGCCTGGGGGTGGATGTGATCAACTCATCACTGGGATACAATCATTTCGATGATAAGCTGCTGAACTATACCCACGCCGATCTCACGGGTGATGTCTCCATCATGTCCATCGCTGCCGATATGGCTTATGAGAAGGGCATGCTGGTGGTGGTGAGCGCCGGCAACGAGGGCAATAAACCCTGGCAGAAATCCACACCACCCGGTGATGCGAAGAATGTACTTACCGTAGGATCTGTGGGCACCGACAGCCTCATTTCATCGTTCAGCTCCCACGGCATCACTGCCGACGGGCGCATCAAGCCCGATCTTGTCTCCGTGGGCAGCCTCACCTTCACCATCGGCCAGGAGGGGCTGATCGGTTTCACCAGCGGCACATCACTCTCATCGCCTTTTCTGGCGGGGCTGGCTGCATCACTCTGGTCGATCAACCCCGACCTGCATCGCTCGGAGCTGACCGGTATTATTCTTGCCTCCTCCGACAGATATGCCCTTCCTGATTCAGTGTACGGTCATGGTATCCCCGATTTTCAGAAGGCGATGACAAAGGTGCTGTCGCAACTGAAAGTGGAAGAAGATACAGTCACAGTGGATGACTTTACATTCTCCCGTCCCTCGCAGAACAACCTCTTCATCACTTTAACAGCGCCCATATTTTCTGTAGATGCCTATCAGGTGAACCTGCTCGCTGAATCGGGCAGGCTCATCGCAGCCTATACTTTTGAGAAGGAGCAGCTGCATATTGTTGTTCCTCCTTCGGTAAGGGAGACGGAGCAGTTCCTTCATCTGGTTTTCATAACGCCGTTTACGCAAAGAACGATCCGCATAAAGATGTGATCTTCGTTGTATTCCCTTTTCTGTGATGACAGGTTGAAAAAGAATATTTTTCCTGTCACAAAACCGCTGCTTGTACGTCTTCCTTATACAAACCCATTATTGCTGATTGTATGAAACATATCTTTACGGTGCTTATCTGCTGCATCATGACAATGACGCTTCATTCACAGACGACGTTGAATGAAATTTACCGGGAGTTCTCACATGAGTCCAATGTATCAAAAGTGAATCTTAACGGAGTGGTGATGTTTTTTGCAAAACCGTTCATGGAGAAACAGACGGATAGTAAAATATCAAGCATCCGTGTGATGTCGCTCGAGGATTGTTCAGATGCTGTCAAACAGCGATTCAATCATTCTCTCCTTCAATTCGATGACAATCAGTATGAATTGTTTTTAAGCTCAAATGAGGATGATGAGAAAGTGCGACTTTTTCTGAAGTTTAAAAATAACAAGATCCGTGAGATGGTGGTGATGACGATGGGTGAGAATCCTGCATTGGTCCATTTGAAAGGGAGAATAAATCTCTCTGATATAGAAGATCTCAGGGATGGACGGAAATGAATTCAAGCGTCGTTTTCTCTCATTCAGTGAATTGATCTTCCGGTATTCATTCACTATCACAGGAGATAGCGTTGAAGCCGAGGATATTGTTCAGGAGGTGTTTGAGAAATTGTGGAAGATAAGGGATAGCTTATCAGCCGTGCAGAGCGACGAGGCATATATCCTTTCTGTCACTAAGAATATGGCATTAGACCATTGCCGGGCAAGAACACGGAAGCAGATGAACGCTCTTACCGCTGCACATGATCCCGGTGATGAGGGTGAGGGTGAGAAGATGATAGAGGAGAAAGAGATGGTGCAGCATATTGAGAACTTACTCTCCACGCTCCCTCCCTCACAACAGGTGGCGATGAGGCTGAGACATTTTGCCGGTTTACCCATCTCCCGGATAGCTGAGACGATGCAGCAGTCGGAACTGAATGTACGGCAGCTCTTGTCACGGGGCAGAAGAACGATCAAAGAAAAAGTAGAGAAACTATATGAATATGAACGATATAAATAAGCTGTTGCATAAATTTTACCGGGGTGAAACGGATCTGGAGGAAGAGCGATATCTGTCCGAATACTTCAGGCAGTCCCCTCTTTCATCCGACAGTGATCATGACAGTGAGGTTTTTCACGCACTCTCACGTTATTCAGGGGAGGTGCCCTCGGGATTGAATCATAAAATGGACACGCTGATCGACACACTGGAGCAGGAGGAGAAGGAGAAGGAGAAGACATCTGCAAGGCGTCCCGTCATGAAAGTGCTCCCCGGACGTGTCATCGGCCTGGTCGCTTCAATCATGCTTGTGGCAGGCCTGGCACGATGGGCCTATTTCCGTGACGACGGCAACAGCCCGGTGCTGGCCGACACCTATGACAACCCGCAACAGGCACATGATGCCGCCCTCAACGCACTGCAGCTCTTTTCCCAGAATTTCTCCAAAGGGACCCAATCTGTCGGGAAGGTAGATAAACAGATTGAAGCAACGCTGGAGATCATCAATCAATCATTGAATGAGAATGCTACCTCACAGGAGACCATCATGAAATAAAAAGATAAGTAAAACGATAAAAAACAGGAAAGATGAAAAAAATAATTATTCTTCTCGCGCTCACCCTTGCCACCTCCACCGCTTTTGCACAGAAAAATCCATTTGAGCGGTTTACCGATATGGATGGCGTAACGTCGGTCTATATCTCACAAAATATGCTTTCGCTTTTTCCCAAACAGGCCAATATGCAGTATAACGGCGTCGATGTGGGCAGCTTTGTCAATAAGCTCTCCTCCCTGCTTATCATCACATCTGAAAATAAAGAGATTGGCCGGCAGATGATATCCATCGCCAACAGAGGGATAACTGAGAACAACTACGAGCTGCTGATGCGTGTGAAATCGGATGATGGTGAGCTTGTCAACTTCTTCATGAAAGGGAAACCTGAGAATATTCAGGAGCTGATCATGATCGTGGAGGATGAGGAGAGCGTGATCATGCAGCTTCTGGGAAATTTCACGCTGCAGGATGTGCAGCAGATGACCAGTGGTTTCAATAAAAAGTGATCTCTTGATCGCATAAGAACAGGCTTAAAAGATGCTCTCTCATTGATTCCATAGACCGGATGAACATTTGTTTGTCCGGTTTTATCATCTCCGGGGTGCTCGGTTATCGATGAAATTGTGTTATTTTTGTTGATGAATGCAAACAGAAGCCATGACAGAAAAATCATTTTCACTATCTGAACTGAATCGCCGGGTGAAGAGTGCCATCCGCGATCATCTGCCTGAGACCTACTGGATCAGGGCAGAGACCAGCGATGTGCGGCGCAATCAGAACGGCCATTGCTACCTGGAGTTCATTGAAAAGGATGCCGCCACGCATTCGATCGTGGCGAAAGCCAGGGGGATGATCTGGTCGAACGTCTTCCAGATGCTGTCGGCCTATTTCGAGACGGAGACCGGCCAGCCCTTCACCTCGGGACTGAACGTCCTTGTACGTGTCTCGGTGGAGTTTCACGAGCTGTACGGCTTCTCCCTCACCGTGGTGGATGTTGACCCTTCTTTCACCGTGGGTGAGATAGCCCGCAACAGGCAGCTTGTGCTGAAGCAGCTGGAGGAGGAGGGGGTGCTGACGCTCAACAGGGAGCTGCCGCTGGTTGAACTGGCGAATCGTATTGCGGTGATCTCCTCACCCACAGCCGCGGGATATGAGGATTTCCGTGATCAGCTGTCGAAGAACCCGGGGGGACTTGCCTTCTACACCCGCCTGTTTCCCGCGGTCATGCAGGGCGACAGAAGTGAAGTGTCGATCATCGCGGCACTGGAGAAGGTGTTTCAATACAGCCACCTGTTCGATGCCGTGGCGATCATCCGTGGTGGTGGTGCCACCTCCGACCTGAGCTGCTTCGACTCCTACACTGTTGCCACCAACGTTGCACAGTTCCCTCTCCCCGTGGTGAGCGGCATCGGCCATGAACGGGATGTCACCGTGCTCGATCATGTGGCACACACCCGTGCCAAGACACCTACAGCCGTGGCAGAGTTCTTCATCAACCATCTGACCAGGACAGCCACTGAGCTGATCGGTTTTCAGGACCGGATTGTCTCTGAAAGTGAGACGGTGATGGTCAGGGAGCAATCGGAGCTGTTCACCCTGTCGAAAGAGGTGATCCATCAATCCACGCTCCTGCTGCAGAGAGAGAGAGCCGTTGTAGCACAACTGTCGGGAACGTTGAAGCACTCACTGAGGCAGCAGCTGCAGCGGGAGCACCATTTTGTGGAGAGCAGGCAGCAGTACGTGCAAATGGTGTCACCTGAGCATATCCTCAGGCGGGGATATACCCTCACGACGAGGAACGGCAGGATCATCACCTCACTGAAGGGGTTGTCGGTGGATGATATCATACAGACACAATTCAGGGATGGGGTCAGCACCTCGGTCATCACCCTGCTCGATCATACAGAGGGAGATGCCTCATCATGATGAATAAGAATGAATAACCTGAGAACAAGCATACAATAAAGCATATGGAAAAAATGACCTATACGGAGGCAAAAAAAGAGCTCGAGCAGATTGTCACGGCCATCGAAACGGGTGAGCTGGATGTAGATGCACTCACCGACAAGGTGAAAAGAGCCTCGCAGCTGATTGGTTTTTGTAAGGAGAAGCTGACCAAAACGGACAAGGAGCTCCAGAAGATACTGGATGATATCTCATGATCCCTGATAAGAAACGGAGTGTCCTCATCGTTGCCGGCGGCAAAGGAGCCCGCGCCGGTGGTGAGCTGCCGAAACAGTTTCAGCCTGTCGGCGGCAAGCCTATGCTGATGCGCAGCATTGAGGCGTTCTACGATTATGACAGCGAGATGCGCATCGTCGTGGTGCTGCCGGAGGGTTTTGAGTCGTACTGGCAGCAGCTGTGCGACGAGCATCA
>JADMKJ010000021.1:0-2007 GCA_015478855.1 Proteiniphilum sp. | reverse complement strand
GTGCAGACACCCCAGGTGTTTCCTGCCGCTGCATTGAAAAAGGCATATATGACCGACTATGATCCTTCATTTACCGACGATGCTTCGGTAGCGGAAAAGAGCGGGGTGCACATCATGCTCGTGGAGGGTGAGGAGAGCAATATAAAAATTACCACTCCCTTCGATTTCATCATTGCAGCGCAGTATGATAAATTAATGCCAAAAAGATAAGTATACCGCATTTTTTGCAGTGAATTGGATAAAATGCACGATAATTACAAAAAAAAGATTTCATTTTGTCATAATATGATAGATTTTTATTACTTTTGAAGTAATTATTCAAAGTTTACTTCCCATGGAAAAAATTGATAAGCTAGACAGACAGATTCTGGAGATTATTTCTCAAAATGCCCGCATCCCCTTCAGGGATGTAGCTGAACAGTGTGGTGTCTCACGTGCTGCCATTCATCAGCGTGTACAGCGGATGATTGAGAACAAGGTGATCACCGGTTCGGGTTATCATGTGAATGCGAAAGTGCTTGGTTATGCCTCCAGTGCCTACATAGGTGTGAAGCTTGAGAAGGGTTCGATGTACAAGAATGTGATCCCCGAGTTCGATAAGATCCCCGAAGTGACGGAATGTCATTTCACCACCGGTCCCTACACCCTTCTTGTGAAACTTTACGCCCGCGATAATGAACATCTGATGGACCTGCTGAACAACCGCATACAGGAGATCCCGGGGGTGGTTGCCACCGAGACGATGATCTCTCTCAGCCAGAGTGTGAAGCGTGAGATACCGATCATGAAGATGGTTGCGAAATAATAAGAGGATAATTTAAATTCTCCAATCCGGTACACTACAAAACCGGCTCGAACAGATAATTTTCGGGCCGGTTTTGCTATGTGGCGGAGAGCGCCGGTGAGCGGTCGATTTGTTAAAACAATTATAATTCGCTACCTTTGCACCGCGTTTTACGAATTCAACCAACAATTCTGACGCATCCCGGGCTGGTTTTGATGACTTCAGGCATAGTCATCCCTTTATAAAACCGTTTTTCCAAATAAGCTTTTTTGTTTTAGGTTTATTGCCCTTCGTGAAAGCGTACCGATATGCTTTTCACTTTTATTCGGGATTTTCACCCGAATATCTGAACGTATGCTGTCACGCATATTCATTGTAACATTCAAAATATTATTTATGGTTTTAAAAAGAGCTGTTTTCATTTTCACTTTATTGGTTTTCTCATTATTCACAATCGCCCAGACGGGTGACAAGGAGGATGGTTTTAAGATTGGAGGGGCTGTTCGTTATAATATACTGTCGACAAACTATGAGAGTGGGGGGAGCAAGCTCAATCCACAGATGACATGGGATACCTGGCGTCTTAACGTCGACGGATCCCTGTCGGGGATTGATCTGAGCTTTGAATACCGTTTCTATCCAACCAGCGGAACCAGTTTTATCCACCACGGATACCTGGGATACGGCTTTTCAGAGAAAGTATATATGAAGCTGGGCGTGTCGCAGGTACCTTTCGGCATCGGTGATTTTGCCTCTCACTCATGGTGGTTTCAGATCCCTTACTACCTGGGACTGGAAGATGACTACGACATGGGTGTGCGTTTTGATATAAAGGCTGCTGACAACCTGGATCTCTCACTTGCCTACTATCGTCAGGCTGAGCCTGAAGGTCCCATAGCCGGCAGTAACAACGTGGGGCAGGGGAGGTACTCCTATGATATCCTACCCGGCACAGGCGCCATCGTCGACGGTGACGGTGTTATACAGGGTGCTGCGGCATCACTGCGTGAGAAGGATCAGCTGAACGCCCGCCTTGCGTGGCGGTTCACTGAGCACTGGGAGGCAGGTCTCTCCGCGCAGGTGGGAGGATTATATAACACAACACTCGACAAGAGCACTACCTCCACCGCCATTGCCGCGCACCTGACAGGCGATTTCGGCCGGTTCAACCTGAAGACAGAGTTTATCCATTACAATTATAACGCAACATCTGACGATGGTGA
>JADMKJ010000020.1 GCA_015478855.1 Proteiniphilum sp. | reverse complement strand
GAATATGCTGGTTGGCATGGCGTGTGCGAATATCATCGATATTTCTTGCCAGTGGCTCGTAGAAAGCAGGACTGTCGAAATAGGTTGAAGCTTCGAGAAGACGTGCTTTCTCCAGGGAATCACTCACCATTTCAGATAGACGGGCCAGCGATTCACCTGTACCCCCATCTTCACCGGCGATATACATGTTCCACATCTCATAACGATTGCCTGGCGCGGCTCTGCGCTCTTCCTGCGTCCCGTCTGTTTTCATATAGGTACGGTAATGGAGCCTGTTCCATATCCAGAGTCCCATATCCTTGGCAATCAGCAGCGCTTTGGCGGCCACGTCCGGATCATCTACATAGGTAGCAATTTCGATCAGCCCGGCCAGCTGTTTATGGATGGAGTAGTAAGGTGCCCATACCCAGCTCTCATTGTTATAGGCGCGGTACATCTCGATCAGTGCGGCATGATGCGCGGGAATAGCATTGAGATAACCGTATCCATATTTCGTCCATTCTTTTTTATGCTGTTCAAAGTCCTCCCAGCTTCCCTTCATCACCCTCAGCTCCTCTTCCGGTGCAAAGTCACGTGCTTCCCGGTACCTGCCCAGCTCATCGTCCCATACAAATGTTCTCTCCTGGCACTCACGCAACTCGTTGACCATCCGGGTCATATTTGCACGCAGCTTCTTTTTCTGCTCCGGCTCGGTGGCGCTGGCAAATGCCAGGGCCAGGGCAGACATGTAATGTCCCGAACCGTGTCCCTTCAGCTTGGTAGTGGGTGAGTCCCAGCCGTCAGAGATGGTATATCCCTCTGTAGAGAGGCTATAGGTATCCCTGTAGTTATAAAGTTGTTGGGACACATCCCAGCTGATGATTTCACTTATAGCCAGCTCCCTGTTGGAGGTGAGCCTGTTGTCACCGGTGATTGTCACCTTGTGTAACGGCACCGATTCAGCCACGGGAATATGAGAAGGAACAGTCTCTACGGCGGCAACCACTTTGATATGTGCTTTGACGGGATAGCCGTGGGGGGTGCTGTTGTCGCCGGTGACAAACCCTTTGATACTGTATTGATGACCTACAGGGTGCGTACCAGGATTGGCCTGGTCCTCTTCCACATTACGTGGCGTATTGGACCACCTGATCTGGCGGAACTCCGATTTCCCGTTGGAGTATGTTACCCACACCCGATAGGGTAACCGTGGGGCTGTACCCACCGGACAATCGACCACTACAGGTTCAACATCCACAATGGTTCTGGTATCGGTGGACGGGTGTGCGGGCTCATCGGGAACACCGAAAGCCAATACCGACTGTGACAGCAGCAGTAAGGTGCACAGCAGGGCAGCTGAAATAATATATCTACTTCTCATTTTGCTTATATTTTTTGATACCACCCGTGAAACCTTTCCAAATCCTTTCACGGGTAATTCGTTTATCAGTTATCGGTTCACTTTCCTGCTATTTTCATGGAGAGGGAGGTGGTTTTTCCTCTCGAGGGCACAACTTCGTAATATCCTCTTTCATTTTTTGTGATGCCGGGAGGAAGAATCATCCTCTTCGCATCCGGAAGGGTTATATCGAGTAATGTCTCTCCCTCAAGCAGCAGGATAACCTCACCCGTATGGGGGTTATAGTCCACCTGCTTCATACGGCCTGCCACCGTTTCCATGTTCAGTGATTCAGGAGCGATAAAGAGGCGGTTTTTACCGGCTGTGGTGATCTCGGTACGTATCCACTCACCCTCCTGCGCAATATTGCCGCTGAAGGCTGTCCAGCCAAACCAGGGATGGTGATGGATAAAGGTAGCCGCGTTCACCGCATAACCATAGAAGCCGCTGCCGTAATCACCTGCATAGCCGTCAATCTCAAGCGTGGAGGGAAAGGAGTGAAAAGCAGCCGGCCCAAAGCCATCTTCAGTAATATTGGCCAGTGGGCCCATGGAGCCGGCATGACCCACACGCAGGAGATAGAAATCATCCGGTTGATCCCTGTAGGCAGCCAGCACCGGGATGGCATTCAGCCCGGATCCGTAATGGTGCAGCTGACGCTCAATCCTGGCCAGCTTGCCGCCATAGACAAAGTCCCAGTAGCGACGTGCGCTGCCGTTATATCCCCAGTGCGGGAGTGTGGGCATGTATGCAAGGATGGCGTTGAGTGTCACATCCGCTTTGTCGGCATACCCAAAATAAGAAGTCCACATGTACACCTCCTCCTGACCGGTAGAGTCCCAGGGCATCTCACTGCCAAAAGGATAGTCGAGTGATTGCCAGTGATCGGCTCTTTTCTTCATCTCTTTCTCCAGGGAGGATGCCATCTCAGTGAAACCTTCGCGCTGCAGGTCGAGCAGGATAAAGAGGAAGACGGAACCTTCCATCTGTCCGAACTGGGCGTACCAGGGAGCGAACTTCACCATGGCGATAGCCGTATGATAGGCATTTTCGAGGCTGAGCTTCCAGTCAATCTCATCAAAGCCCCTGTTTCTGCCGAGGTGGTACATCACCCAGTGAGCTGCCGCCACATGTGGATAGTTATAGGACCTTCCCAGATCTTCCGCGTTCTCCTGCGACCATGCTTCCCATCCCCGGAACTGTACAGAGTCACTGTAAGTTCCCGCGGGCATCAACTCCGGCTCATGATAAAAGAGACTTTTCCGGACCCCATATTTTGTGGAATCGGCATCATGTTGTATGCCTCCCCACAATGTCTCCTGCATAAACCTTTTGATTTTTCCGATCTCCTCCCTGTCGGGGATGACCAGTTGTTTCATGATCGCTGCCAGCCAGCTGCCGGCACCTGCTTCATCGCTCAGGCCCACGAACCAGGAACGACGTTCCTGTGTAAGAATCTGTTTTTTTTCATAATCATAGTTCATCACCGAGGGTGAGCGCCCGAAGGGATCCTTATCGTTCTCATACCACTGTGCAGTGGTAAGAAACCGCCCCAGGTTGTTGACGGTCTCTTCCTGCGACCTGATCACTTTGTAACTGATCGTCTGCACTGTATTGTCTTCGTACGTCACAGTGAGGCGTGCCCGCCCCCACTGTTTCCCTTTTATCTCATATTCCGACCAGCTGTTGGGTGTCTCGCCCTTGCAGGAGACACTCATCGCATTCTCCGGGGAGACTGTTATCTCACTCACTTTTCGGGGATAGTGCAGGAACAATCGCCCTGTTTCATTCATTGGCAGCAGGTACCCGGGTAAGCCTATTGCTACCGGTCTGCCCCGGTCGATCAGTTCCTGTTCGATCTCCCGGATGGAGGGTGCCAGCACAAACTTCAGGGCATAGCTTTTCTGTTCTCCGGGTGCCAGCCATATGCTGGTGGGCTCATTCCAGGGGTCTGCACCACCCCACTCTGTCTCGGCATTGGCCCTGCTGTGTATCAGCCATTCGTGGAAACCCTCAAAGACGACACCTTTAGGTGTAGGATCATCGTTCAAAGGGTTATACGCCTCAAAACCGGCATTCTGATGAGGCAGTACCAGCAGGCTTTCTCCTTTACCATGCAAACGGTTCACCTGGAGGTAACCCGCATCTTTACCGATATAGGGATCAAAGAAAACGTTGTCATGATGTGCCTGGTCAAGGCCCTTACCCTCAAGGATATTATTGAATATCAAAGGAATGCCAAGTGATCCAATCTCAATGGCAGCCGTCGATCTGTTGGTGATCTCAAAACGGAGTACCAGGTCACCCTGCTCTGTCTCCCAGTATCTTTTTATATTGACAGGTATATCTGCCGGCAGTGTGGATGCAAGGTTGGCTGCAACAAGTATATTACCATTGACAGGCAGTATCTCCACCGGTTTGCGGTTATGAGCTGTGGAATAATGTTTCCATTCACGCTCACCTGTACCCCTGAGGGTGATGTTGATATCGCCCAGATGATAGAGTCCGTCTTTATCTCTTTGGTTGAGTCTGTCGGAGGGCGTATAATCGAATGAACTGTCTGAGTGCGGCATTAAATGTTTCACCGTTTGGGAAGCTTTCACCAGGCTCAGTGAGAATGATCTCGTAGTGAACTTTATCTCACCCTGTTCAGCATTGAGAGTGGAGGGTCTTTGGGCAATTCTCTCCCAGGGAGACTGTGCTCCTGCAACAAAGAGTATACTCCACAAGATGAAAAAAGTGACCAACAATCTGTTCATAGTTATCTAGGTTTTGTCTGTTTTTTATTCTTCAAAAGGAAATAGATCAACTGTTTGATGACGGCTGATCCGATTGTCCGTCGCAGGGAAAAATTCAGCAATGATTTCGTATAAGGCGGGGTCGTATCTCCTCATCTCCTCCCGGGTGTTCACCCGGTTATGTTTTCCGTCACCCTGCTGATGCTCCACTTCGGCGTTGACATTAAACCAGTTCTGCACTCCCTCAGCCCAGTACTCCCAGATATTGGTAGCAGCATAGGTGTTGAACCATCTTCCCTTCTCAATGGCAGCATCCAGTGCCTGCTGCAGGCGCTCATTGAAGCCGGCGTAGACCGGGGAGATGCCCACATCGTGAATGGTATGGGCAAACTCATGGATAAGGATATCTTCCGCATGGTACTTATCAATCTGATAGGCCAGAATGTTCTCCTCGGCACAGGTGGTCAAGGGAAGCTCCGGCGTTCCGCCCAAACCACGTGCGCGCACATCCCAGTTGAGTGTAGTGTCGGCAGCAAGGTAGGCATGCTCAGGGATATCTGTGGTACCTTCATATCGCGCCATGATGCCTATACGTGTATCTCTTTCGGTCATTGAGGCAAGTACTTCAGGCGGAAGCATACCGGTAAGTGCATTCACCGTAACGAAGGCTGCATGAAAGCAGCTGTCGGGTACACGCCATGAACTGACCACATGGATGCCATTCACATTCATATACTTGCTATAGAAGGTATCGAGGTTGAGCTCAGTCGGGGGAGTTGTGATCTCAGCGAGCTCTGCCGGTTGTTCCTGCGGTGTCAGCTGTTCCGGTTGTTCCTGTTTATTGTTTTGCTGATTGCTGCAACTCATCTGCAGCGCTGCCAGGCAGATAAGTAGGAAGATAGTTTTTTTCATTGTGTGATGTTTATATTAAAAACAAATGTTGCACGGTACTGCTTACCCTCATTCGTATAAACCAGCGCCTCGCGGATGGTGTAGCTATCACCTGCTTTGCATTTACCGGGATACTGGCCTATGGAGAACACAAAGGCGGGAGCTGTGAACTCGGCGAAAAGCTTGCTGTCATTGTCGCTGCCCCACCCGATCACACGCCCCTGGCTGTCGAACCAGAACCCGTATCCGTTGGCTGTGGTGTGGTAATTGAGTCCGCCACCGGGTTCTACTGCCGCAAAGGCAATTTTCCCTTCACGGGCAGTCTCTTTGGCCTCCAGCATCATTCCGCTGATGGCTGAACCCTGCATCTTAAATGCTTCTGCCACTTTTATCAGATCATTGTTGCTGATGAGATCCACAGTTGTTCCCGAGTAGGCATTGGCATCTGCCGGGAAGGAGAGACTATAGGTAAGCGTGATATCCTCCGGCTCCGCGTCCGGGTCAATCGTGATGTTCCCCAGCAGGTCAGTGCCGGTGAACTGCAGACGGTAGGGCCACTGTTCATCATTTAGCTCATCCTCGTCCCAGGCATGCGATTGGTATCTGGTGGGTGCTCCCGACACAACGAACCACACTCTTTCACAGTTCGCCGGCACGACAAATGAAGCAGTACCGTTGCGGTCGTTCTGCATCTCACCATAGATCCTTTCACCACCTGTGATTAGCGCCACAAGGCCGTAACGCCAGCCGGCAGCAGAAGCATCTGAAGTGTTATAGTTCTCCACGGTCACGCGCTGCTCACCTTTCAGGGCCAACCCAGGATCAGTTGATGCCAGCGGGGAGCCCGGTGTCATTCCACCAAATGTGACAGTGATGGTGGTGCCTTCAGCGGGGATGTGCAGCGGTATGGCATTGTAGCCTGTAGTGCCGGGACAGTGGCTGTAGGCCACCTGATAGCCTCCCTCCGCATGGGGGTAAAGCTTCCATGATTGTTTGCCTGTATGGGAGCTGCCTCTTGTGCGAATCTCCTCCAGGTCCCAGGTCACAAAACGGGTGGCAGCCACATACATCTCATCATTCAGCTGCTCCACCGACAGCTCATTCATCCGCATATAAGCCTCCACGGGATCCTCAGGACGCACTGCCTGCCGCCACAGCTTTCCGATAAAATCAACACCATGGCGGTCACTCCAGTAATAGTGAATGAAATAACTGGCATAACGTTGCCACTCGTGACAGATATGCCGGTGTGCATTTTCAGTATAGACACCGAAGTTATAAGATTCGAACGCTTCCGCAGGATAGGACTGAAACGACTGCCACTGTGCCGTCTGCTCCCAGAAGCCATTGCCACCGTCGCCACCGAAACCGTATCGGAAGCCGCGTGAGTAATCATTCACCGTCTCACCTGCAGCCAGCAGATCGGCATAGACCTGGTACTGGAAAGAATGTCCTATCTCATGGGCGATGGTTGATCCCACCGGCTTACAGGTTGAGGGGTTCACCCAGAGTGCGCCGATCATGTCGTCATAACGCGCGCCGGTGGCAAGCCACTCTGTCTGATAATGGAGATAGATCTGCATTTTATATCTCTCCAGGTTGGAGTTGCCACTACTGAGTTCGGCAA
>JADMKJ010000019.1 GCA_015478855.1 Proteiniphilum sp. | reverse complement strand
TCCCCCGTTGTTTGAAAAGGCAGTCCGATCATCACGCCTGTGCCTGTCTGGTAGCCTGTCTTGCTGAGTGCTTCCAGTGCTTTCAGCCTTCCGGAATAACTGTGCAGTGCATCGTCGGGGTGCAGCCGCTTGTAAAGCTTCTCTGATGAGGTCTCTATGCGCAGGAGGTAACGGTCCGCGCCACTCTCAAACCAGCGGCGGTAGGTTTCTTCCGTCTGCTCACCACAGGAGAGGGTGATGCCTGTCTCACCGTTGGTCACTTTTTTTATCTCTCTGATGATCGCATCAATTTTTTCGATAAATGCTTTCGTGGCAATCTCACCCGATTGTATCGCCACAGAGCCAAACCCCTGCCTGTGGGCACTCCTGACGGCGTGCATCACCTCCTCATGTGTGAGGGTATAACGGTTCGTTTCCCGGTTTGAACGACGGATACCGCAGTAGTAGCAATCTTTCCCGCAGATATTGGAGAACTCGATCAGACCACGCAGATAGACCCTGTTGCCCAGATGCTGTTGTTTGATCGCGGAAGAGTGGGCAAACAGCTGCTGCTCCTCCTCTCCCGTGACGGAGAGAAGATGCACGATCTCCTCTCTTGATAGGTTGCTGCTGAGGGTTGTCTTATTCATTTGCTGCTGCTGATTCACCGGGGTATGATCACCCGAAAATTCTTGTCGCCCGTTCGAAGATGCCATTGAGCCATGCGAGTGTCATGCCGTAGTTGGTCACCGGTATCCCCGCTTTTACAAAAGGCCTCAGCCTGTTGGCCAGCTGCTTGCGTGTGACCATGCATCCGCCGCACTGAATGACCAGTGCAAACGATTCAATATTTTCGGGGAGCGGCGAAAGGCCGGAGACAACTGTGAAACGGAGATCTCTCCCGGTATGTTTTTTCAACAGTTCCGGGATCTTCACGCGGCCTATATCATCACAGCTGGTCTGGTGGGTGCAGCTCTCCAGTATCAGGATGTTGTCCCCATCCTTCAGGCGGGAGAGATGATCTGTACCCTCCTTATAGAGCTGGTAATCTCCTTTCATCCTGGCAAAGAGAATGCTGAAGCTGGTGAGCGGTATCTTTTCGGGGAGTGTCTCAGCTACATACCCGAACACCTGACTGTCGGTGACCGCCAGGGCGGGGGTGATGCCCCGCTTCAGGAAGTCGGCCAGCTCTGTCTCCCTGACCACCACGGTGATGCAGTGGTTGTCCAGCGCATCACGGATTGTCTGATTCTGCGGCAGGATCATCCTTCCTTCGGGTGCTTCGCTGTCGATGGGCGTGATCAGCAACAGGATATCTTTCGGTTTCACCAGGTCGCCGATGAGTGATGTCTGCTGATGAACAGTCTCGGGAATGATCCGTTTCAATGCCTTGATCAGCTTCTCCTTGTTCGCGGAGTCATAGGTGTTGAAATCGATGATCTGCGCTTTGCTGTGCTGTTTGATGGATGAGCGGGTGATGGTGGCGATCTTGTTGATATCATTCTTGTTGTGGGCGATGAGGTAGGGGACCTCCTGCTCCACGAACTGATTGATCAGCTTCACTTCGTAATCACCAAACTGGTTTCCTGCAATCAGCAATATGGCACAATCGACCCTGCTGATCACTTCCACCGATCGCTTAATTTTTTTTAATCCTATTTCTCCAAGATCATCAATACCGGCAGTATCTACCAGGATAGCAGGTCCGATATCAAATATCTCCACCGACTTTTTTACCGGGTCGGCAGTGGTTCCCGCAAAATCGGAAACAATCGCTGTTTCCTGCCCTGTGAGCATGTTGATCAGCGAGCTTTTCCCTGTATTCCTGCGGCCGAAGATGCCGATATGTAGTTGATTGTTGCTCATTGATAAAGATGTTTAAAGTGTAGTTTCTGAAGTTCAAAATTGAACTCACTCTTCAATTGATAAGGGACAAAAGCTGTCCGCTTACTGCGAACGACCAAATGTTGATCAGTATGAAGTGAAGAACCCGGTTAGTACGCTAAAAATAGAGATCTCTGGTACCTTGTTTTATTTTTTCTATCCTGTCACGCACCTCAACCTGTACCGTTTCATTGAGGTGCTCCATATTTTTCTCAATCACCTTCCATCCTCTCTCTGCGGTCCCTTCAGGGGCATAGTCGACGAGATATTCCGCCAGCGTGAGCATGGCGTTGGGTGTGCAGAAGCGTTTGATGAAGCCGGGGACGGAGAACTCCATGAAGTGCTCACCTGTCCTGCCAAGGCGGTAGCAGGCCGTACAGAACGAGGGCAGCATCTCCTGCTGCAGCAGCTCATCGATGATCTCATTCAGTGACCGGTCATCGTTTATAAGGAACTGACCTTTGTTCAGGTCGTGATTCGTCTCTTTCTCCACATAGCTACCCAGCTCTATCCTGGTGCCGCCATCGATCTGTGACACGCCGTACTGTAACAGCTCGTTGCGTAGACGGGCCGGCTCACGGGCGGTGAGGATCATCCCCGTATAGGGCACCGCCAGCCGGAGAATGGCCACCAGCCGGGTGAACTCCTCGTCAGAGACAAAATAGCAGTCGCCCATATGGAGCATTGAGGCATCCTTGATCCTGGGGAACGAGATGGTGTGCGGTCCCACGTTATAACATGCTTCCAGATGATTGGTATGACGTACGAGGGCCATCACCTCGAAGCGCCAGTCATACAGCCCGAAGAGCGCTCCGATGCCTACATCATCCAGCCCGGCCTCCTGTGCCCTGTCGAGCGATGTTAGCCTGTAATCGTAATCCGCCTTTCTCCCGCGCGGGTGGTAGCTCTTGTATGCTTCCCGGTGATAGGTCTCCTGGAATACCTGGTAGGTGCCGATGCCCGCCTCCTTCACCGTACGGAACCCTTCAATATCGAGAGGGGCGGCGTTGATGTTCACCCTGCGTATCTCTCCGTTGCCTTTCTTCACGCTGTAGGCGGTACGCACCGACGCAGCGATAAATTGTGGTGTGTATTCGGCATGCTCACCGTAGACAAGGATCAATCGCTTCTGTCCGCTATCCTCCAGCGCTTCAATCTCCTTCACCAGCTCCTCCTGTGAGAGTGTTTTGCGCACCTGCTCCCTGTTTGAAGCCCTGAAGCCACAGTAGGTGCAGTCGTTAGAACATTTGTTGCCCACATAGAGGGGTGCGAACAGTACGATGCGGTTACCGTAGATCTTTTTCTTCAGCTCCCGGGCTCCCTCTTTGATAAGATCAACCGACTCACTGTCGGTCGCGTTGATAAGTGTTGCCACCTCCTGCAGGTTCAGCCTGTTTTTGTGCAGAGACCGGTCGATCACATCTCTGACTTTTGCGGGGGTAGAAACGGTGTTACCGAGGTATTCAAGGATCTCCTCACAGTCGATGAACGGCTGCATGGGGATATCTGGGATACGGTATACTTCAGGTCTGAATTGCATAGAGATAGAGTGATTTAAAACCTACAGCAAATATAATGATTAATTCTCTAATCCCACTTTTCATTTCCTTTACATGAACAAAATATTTGAATATTACGCTGACATAACCACTTGCTGACATAAGTGAAAATGTTTTTATCCACTATGTTGGTATGCCTTTTGAAAAATATGTACCTTTGCCATACTGAATCATTTTGTTCTAAAAATATTCTATTCAAAAATAAACCGCAGGAAAAAACTATCATTTCATGTCAAAAGTTAATTTAAAGGGTTTGGGAGTAGCGTTGATTACTCCTTTTAAAGAAGAGGGTTCTATAGATTTTGAAGCGCTTTCCCGGTTATTGGATTTCCAATTAGACAATGGCACCGATTATATCGTTGCATTAGGGACGACGGCTGAAACACCTACATTGTCGGACAAGGAGAAAGTGGCGGTTGTCAGGTTTATTGTGGAGAAGGTGAACGGCAGGATTCCTGTAGTAATGGGCATAGGAGGGAACAATACAGCCTGTTTGGTAGATGAGCTGGAATCAACCGATTTCACCGGCATCAGTGCAGTTTTGTCTGTTACACCCTATTATAATAAACCCACACAGGAGGGGCTTTTTCGGCATTACTGCGCTCTTGCGCAGGCATCGCCATTACCTCTTATCTTATACAATGTGCCGGGAAGAACCGGAGTGAACATGACCGCTGAAACAACTCTTCGTATCGCACACCAGTGCAGTAACGTTGTTGCTGTGAAGGAGGCTTCGGGTAACATCGACCAGATAAAAGCCATTATTGGCGGTGCGCCTGAAGGTTTCAACATGATCTCGGGTGATGACGCCGTGACGACTGCTGTGATTGAACTGGGAGGGACAGGAGTGATCTCTGTCTTTGGTAATGCATTCCCGAAGGAGATGGCCTGGCTGGTGCATAATGCCATGGAAGGGAATGCCGCAAATGCCCGTGCCAGGATGGAAGAGGAGTTCAGCAGGCTTTTTCAACTGATGTTCGTGGAGGGGAATCCTGCAGGAGTAAAGTGTATGCTCAATATAAAGGGGATGGTAAAGAATGTGCTTCGTCTGCCTTTGGTTCCGGTAAGTGAGCATGTATCTCAACAGATTCAGAAAGAACTGGCTAAGTTTAGCTGAGTAATGCATCTTCCGGAATAATTTTTTGTATTTTTGCAATTGCCAAGAATCAATCTTATTTATTATGAAACGAATCTTATTTACAACCATCGTCTTAACCGTAATGATCACAACAAGTTGTACAAATCAAAAGACCACACAATTGCCTGCTGGTCTCGATCCTGCCAACATGGATACAATCGCTGCCCCCGGTGAGAGCTTCTATCAGTATGCTACTGGTGGCTGGCAGAAAGCCAATCCCATTCCTGATGAACATGCCCGTTACGGGTCGTTCGACAAGCTGCGGGAAGCGAACCAGGCACAGATTCAATCGCTGATTGAAGAGCTCGAAAAAGAGATTCATCCTGTCGGTTCCAATGCCCAAAAAGTGGGTGACCTTTATAAAATGGGTGTCGACAGTCTTAAGCTGAACAGTGATGGCGCTGCGCCCATTCGTTCACAACTGGAAATGATTGCCGAAGCCACGGAAAAGAAAGAGATCGTACGACTGATGTCAGAGATAAGCCGGTATGCCTCCAATCCTTTTTTCGGGTTTTATGTCGGTCCTGATGATAAGAACAGTACGATGAACATCGCGCAAATATATCAATCAGGTATCAGTATGGGTGACAGAGATTATTATCTGCAGCAGGATGATCACTCCCGGATGCTACGTGAGGGGTACGTGAAGTTGATGGAGACACAATTCCGTAATGCAGGTTACACTGAAGCAGAGGCGATGCAGGCTGCAGCCAGTGTGATGAAGATTGAAACTGAGCTGGCACAGTCACATATCACCAGGGAGATGCTTCGTCTGCCTGAGCTGAACTATCATAAAATGCCGGTTGCTGATCTTGACAGTAAGGTTGCTCCCTTTGATTGGGTCTATTATTTCGAGGAGATGGGAGCCGCCGGTATTGACAGCCTGAATGTTTCGCAGATTGAACCGGTGAAGGCAGCCATTGCCATTATCGAGAGAGAGCCTGTACAGCCGTTGCGGGATTATCTGAGCTGGAAGGTGATTAATTCCGCTGCTGGCTATCTGAGCGATGATTTTGTCAACGCCAATTTTGAATTTTACGGAAAAATGCTGAGTGGCAGTAAAGAGCTTCGTCCCCGCTGGAGGAGAACAATTGATGTCGTGAACGGCGCATTAGGCGAGGCAGTGGGTCAGCTCTATGTGGCTAAGTATTTTCCGCCTGAAGCCAAGGATCGCATGGTCAGGCTGGTGGATAATCTGCAGGTGGCACTGGGAGAGAGGATCAATCAGCTGGAGTGGATGAGCGATGATACTAAGGCGAAGGCAGCAGAGAAACTAAGCACATTTATCGTGAAGATAGGTTATCCCGATAAATGGAAGGATTATACCTCTCTGGAGGTGAAGGATGATTCCTACTGGCAGAACAGGGTCCGTGCATCGGAATTTGAATATGCCGAGATGATTGGGGAGCTGGGTAAGCCGGTGGACAGAACCAAATGGTATATGTCGCCACAGACGGTGAACGCTTATTACAACCCCTCTTCGAACGAGATCTGCTTTCCCGCGGGCATATTACAACCTCCTTTCTTTTATATGCATGGAGATGATGCGATCAATTATGGAGGTATTGGCGTGGTGATAGGACATGAGATGACGCATGGGTTTGATGATCAGGGACGCAAGTACGATAAGGAGGGAAACATGACAGACTGGTGGACTGCCGAAGATGCTCAGCGATTTGATGAGAGAGCCGCAGTGCTGGCTGATTATTTCAATAACATCGAGGTGCTTGATACAGTTCATGCCAACGGAATATTTACTCTAGGGGAAAACATTGCCGATCACGGCGGGTTGCAAGTCTCGTATCATGCTTTTCTGAATACCGAACAGGCTGCCGGCAGGGAGGTGATTGATGGATTCACCCCGGCGCAACGTTTCTTTCTTAGTTATGCAAATCTCTGGGCAGGCAATGTACGGGATGCCGAAATTCTGCGTTTGACGAAGATCGATCCACACTCACTGGGTAAATGGCGCGTTGACGGCGCGTTACCTCATATAGAAGTTTGGTATGAAACGTTTGATATTCAACCTTCCGACCCGATGTATCTGCCGAAAGAAAAGCGTGCATCCATCTGGTAAAAGGTAAACGCCTTTACAGACGCTTGCGGTTACTGAGGGCACATCATCACATCATCACATCATCACATCATATATATGTTTTCAGGAATAGTAG
>JADMKJ010000018.1 GCA_015478855.1 Proteiniphilum sp. | reverse complement strand
CGTCGGAGCGTCTGATCGTTGACAAGCTGACAGATCGATTCAGGGTGGAGGAGAACAGTCTGGTGGAAGAGGCAACGGCATGGATCGACGGCAGGCTGATCTTCGAGAACAGCTCACTGGAAGAGATTGCCCGAAGCCTTGAGAAGCATTACAATGTACATATTTCCTTTGCTGATGCCAGGGTGAAAGAGTTGCGCTTCAATGCTGAGTTTGATATGGCGGATAACATCTTCCAGATCCTTTCCATTCTTCAGATGACAAACAAGTTTACCCACACGATCGATCAGCGCGATGTGTTGATAATGTCCAATTAAGAGAGGAAGATGAAATAAGTGATTGAAAAAAAAATGAAGAGAATGGATGAAAGAAAAGAGAGAGATGAATAATGATCTATGACATGATGAGATTTTCCTGTTTGTAGAGTTGTTTAACAATTTAATTAAAGACACATGAGATGTAATGCCATCGGAGTTCTGAGAACTCAAAGAATATTGCTGCTGGGCCTCATCCTGTTTACAGGGTTTGCCATCGGTTTATTTGCACAAAATCAGACTGTTACACTTAAAGCATCTGAAACGCCTATCAATCAGATATTTAAGAGTATACAACAACAAACCAACCTGTCGGTCATCTACAACATAGATGACATCAACCCCAACCAGCGGGTATCTGTTGATATGAACAACAGGCCTGTGGGAGAGGTATTGAACACTCTCCTGAGCAATGCCGGAGAGGATCTCACCTACGTGATCTCCGACAACTATATCGTGGTGACAAGACGAGATGCCGGGGCGACACAGATTACCCCGCAACAGCAGAGAAAGGTTGTGTCAGGGATCGTGGTGGATGAAAGCAACGAACCCCTGATAGGTGTGAACGTGATCGTGGAGGATACCGGGACTGGTACCGCCACCGACACAGAGGGGCGCTTCTCACTGCCTGTTGCCGGAGGGAGCAGACTGACCTTCTCCTATATTGGCTACACCCAACAGTCGGTCAGCACTGCCGGTGTCACAACGCTCCGAATAGTGATGGGCGAGGATGGCGAGCTGCTCGATGAGG
Source organism: Proteiniphilum sp. (assembly GCA_015478855.1). Lineage (GTDB taxonomy): Bacteria > Bacteroidota > Bacteroidia > Bacteroidales > Dysgonomonadaceae > Proteiniphilum. The sequence goes on along the minus strand of JADMKJ010000018.1, from coordinate 5,704 downwards.
TGGTTGTCACCGCGCTGGGGATCAGACGATCGGAGAAAGCCCTCACGTACAACGTGCAACAACTGGGCGGTGATGAAGTAAACAGGATCAGCGATGTCAACTTTGTGAATAACCTGAGCGGAAAGATTGCCGGTGTGACGATCAACAGCTCTTCGGCAGGTGTAGGTGGTTCATCACGCGTGGTGATGCGCGGTGTGAAATCGATCTCAGGAAATAACAACGCCCTCTATGTGATTGACGGGATACCGATGCCTGACCTGATGAAAGAACAGCCCCAGGGTATTTTCGAAGGGGCGGGACAGACTGGTGACGGTGTGTCGAATATCAACCCCGAGGATATTGAGAGCATCACCGTGCTGAGCGGTCCCTCCGCTGCGGCACTGTATGGCAGCTCTGCCTCCAACGGTGTGATCATGATCACCACCAAAAGAGGAGTGAAAGAGAGATTGACGATCAACGTGACCAACAGTACACAATTCTCCGATCCCCTCATTCTTCCCACATTTCAAAACAGCTATGGTCCCACCGAAAGGGGGAGTTATTATAGCTGGGGCGAGAAACTGGAGACACCCTCGGACTACAGTCCGCGTGACATCTTCCAGACAGGGATGAACATAAGCAACTCGGTGAGCCTCTCAACAGGCTCGGAGAACAATCAGACCTACGTCTCCTTCGGGACGGTGACCGCACAGGGGGTGATACATAATAACAACTACGACCGGTATAATTTCTCGGTACGTAACACCTCTCTCTTCTTTGATCAGAAGATGACCATGGACCTTGGCTTCATGACAAGCAACGTGAAAGAGTTGAATATGGTTGCACAGGGACAGTATTTCAATCCGCTGGTAGCAGCTTACCTCTTTCCCCCGGGGGATGACTTTTCGAAGGTGCAGATCTACGAGAGGTACAACATCTCAAGGAACTTCAAAACACAGTTCTGGCCCTACGGTGACCAGGGGCTCTCCATGCAGAACCCATACTGGATCACTGAGAGAAACAAGTTCCTGAACAACAAGGAGCGGTATATGACCAACGCTACGCTCAGGTACAATTTTGCGGACTGGATCAATCTCTCGGGACGTGTGAAGATTGACAAGAGCAGTGAGAACTTTGAAAAGAAATACAACGCCTCCACCAATACACTCTTTGCATCGGAGAACGGATACTACGCTCTCAACACAATGAAAACAGGTCAGGTCTATGGCGAAGCATTGCTGAATATCAATAAATATTTTGCCGGACCGGAGATCCATCTTACTGCCAACATCGGCTCAAGTATCGAGGATATCGTGTACGATCAGCATATGTATGGAGGGAAACTACACGGCGTGGCAAACCTGTTCACCTTTGGCAATGTGAACACCTCCACCTCTGAGTCGTCACAGACAGGCTACCACAAGCAGAAGCAATCGCTCTTCGCCAGCACGCAGATGGGTTACAAGAGCATGGTCTACCTCGACCTGACAGCACGTAACGACTGGGCTTCGACTCTTGCCGAATCGGACAATAAATCGTTCTTCTATCCATCGATAGGACTGTCGGGGATCATCACTGATATCTTTCACGCCGGATCTGATCTGATGCCTTATATGAAGCTGAGGATTTCCTATTCAGAGGTGGGTAACGAACCGGGACTCTTTCTCACGATACCCACCTACTCACTTACGGGGGGATACCCACAGACACAGACCAGGATGCCCAATACCGACCTGAAGCCGGAGCGTACCAAATCGTGGGAGGCGGGTGCCAACTTCTATTTCTTCAACAACAAGCTGAAGCTTGATGCTACGCTGTATCAATCGAGCACTTTCAATCAGTTCTTTGAGCCGACGCTCTCCTCCACATCGGGGTACACCAGCGTGATTGTGAATGCAGGACAGATAGACAACAAGGGTGTGGAGATTACCGCGAGCTACAATGAGGAGCTGGGGAAACTGAACTGGACCTCTTATCTTACCTACTCGCTCAACCGAAACAACATTGTTGAACTGCTGCCGGAATGGGAGAACCCCGTGACAGGGGAGATTATCTCTCTCTCCGAGCTGGATATGGGAGGTACAGGCAGCTACAAGATGATCCTGAAAGAGGGCGGTTCGATGGGGGATATCTATGTGAACACCCTGCGTACTGACGAGCATGGCGCGATCTACGTTCATCCTACCGACCAGGTGGTGGTGGGTGAGACGAACAATTATGTCTATGGCGGTAACAGCAGTCCCAAATATAACGTGGGGTGGGGGAATAACTTCAGCTGGAATGGGATCTCGATGAGCTTCCTCCTCTCCGCCCGCGTAGGGGGAGTGGTGGTCTCTAATACACAGGCGATAATGGATGCCTTCGGTGTCTCCCAAGCCTCTGCCGATGCACGTGATAATGGCGGTGCCATAGTGAACGGCAGGCCGATACCGGCGAGGGAGTACTACCAGACCGTGGGTGGCGGACCTACGGGAGGAATAGGATCGATGTACACCTATAGTGCAACCAATGTGCGGTTGAGTGAACTGACCCTCGGGTATGATATCCCGGTAGGCAGGATGAACAACTGGATAAAAGGAGTGAACCTCTCCTTCATCGGAAGAAATCTCTTCTTTATTCACAACAAGGCACCCTATGATCCTGAGATCACAGCCAACACCGGTACTTACTACCAGGGTGTGGACTATTTTATGCTGCCCAGCCTTCGAAATCTGGGGTTCTCAGTGAAAGTTCAATTCTAACCATCCAATACTGAAAGATTATGATTGATCAAATGAAAAATTCCTTGAAAAAAATAGGCACGATGACAGTCGTCCTGATCATCTGTGGCACTGCTTGTACTGACTCTTTTGAGGATATGAACACAAACAAGCACGAAGCGACGGAGGAGATGATGACCTATGATAACCTGAAAACAGGTGCTTTCTTCTCACAGATGCAGCGCAATTTGGTGCTCTTCGATGATGGCACCAACCTGAGTAGCGACTACCAGGTGGCACAGGGGCTGACAAGTGATCTCTACTCCGGGTACATTGCGCCTACAGGCTCATGGTACGCGGGAGTGCACAACGGCTCCTACTACTTTATATCGGGATGGGTTGAGAAGACCTTTACATCGGGCTTCTCGAGCATCATGCCTGCATGGCGTTCGATAGTGGATATTGCTACGGAACAGGAGCTTCCGGAGGTGGCGGCACTGGCCACAGTGATTAAGGTGGCGGCGATGCATCGCGTGGCCGATGCCTACGGTCCGGTGCCCTATATCAGTTACGGTGATGGCTCCCTTCAGAATAACTATGACCCTCTCATTGATATCTATAAGAAATTCTTTGAAGAGCTGGATGAATCGATTGAAGTGCTCACCGCTTTTATTGATGGTAACCCGGGGGCTACCCTCCTGCAGAAATATGATATGATCTATGAGGGTGATGTGACCAAATGGGTGAAGTACGCTAATACGCTGAGAATGAGGCTTGCCTTGCGTGTTGTCTATGCCGACCCTGCTATGGCACGGAGCGAAGCGGAGAAGTCGGTCAGCAACACCATAGGCCTGATAAGCGAGGTGAATGAAAGGGCAACGCTGAAGAGATCGACCAATCTGCTTTATTATCATCCTCTCTACGATATCGCATACAACTTCAACGAGGGCGAGGTGCGCATGGGTGCATCAATGGATGCATACATGAACGGATACAACGACCCGCGCCTGCCGGCATACTTCAAGCCTGCACAGGCTGATGGAGGCTTCCATGGCGTGCGCCTGGGTATAAGCACCTCCGTATGGTCGAGGTATGTGGGAGCGAACATCTCGAACATTAATGTGGATAATAGCTCTACGCCAATCGTCTGGATGACTGCTGCGGAGTCTTACTTCCTCCGTGCGGAAGGTGCACTGAGAGGATGGAACATGGGTGGATCAGCAGCTGAGCTCTATGAGGAAGGCATCGCTCTGTCGTTCGAAGAGCACAATGTGAGCGGCGCCGAAGCGTACATCTCCGATAACAGCAGTACACCCGCCGCCTTTACCGACAATGCCGAGGGGTCGAGCTTCAACGCTGCGGCACCGAGCAACATCACCATTGCCTGGAGTGCAGACGAATCGTTTGAGAGGAACCTGGAACGAATAGTTACCCAGAAGTGGATCGCGCTCTATCCCGACGGACCGGAAGGATGGGCAGAGTTCCGCCGCAGCGGATACCCTAAACTGTTGCCGGTGGTGACCAACAACAGTAACGGATCAATTGATACGAACATACAGGTGAGAAGGATCCCCTATCCGCAATCGGAATACAACAACAATCTGCAGGGGGTACAGACAGGTGTTTCTCATCTGGGCGGACAGGATAACGGAGGTACAAGACTCTGGTGGGATAAGAAATAATGTTAAAAGAATAATTTTTAATCGTATGAAAAAAATAATATACCGGACATTGATCTTCCTTTTGTTGGCTGTTGTAACAGTGGGTTGTGATACAGAAGCGCTGCCGCTGGAGATACAGAAACTGAAGAGTTATGATGAACAGTATTATGAGAACCTGAGGGCTTACAAACAGAGTGATCATACCCTCAGCTTTGTGTGGTACGCTGCCTATGCTCCTCTCGAGGGTGTCTCGGGTTATAAAGATCCCGCATCGTGGGGTGAGCGGCTTATAGGACTGCCCGACAGCATTGATATTGTCTCCTTATGGATGGGGATACCCTCCAACGACCCTGCCAGTGACAGTTATGCACCTATAGCGTACGATGATATGCGGTTTGTGCAGGAGGTGAAAGGTACCCGCTTTGTGGCGCCCACGATCGTGCGTATGAACAAGGTGATCACGTTGAAGGATGGTACCGAGTATGATTTATCAGCAAACCAAAACGATGAGGGCATTGCCGTCTATGGTCAGTACCTTGTTGATCAGGTGCTGGATGCGGATATTGACGGTATCGACCTTGATTATGAGCCGGAAGGAGACTGGCTGCAGGGTGAGCAGTTCACCAAGCTGGTGCAGTATATTGGTCAGTTCTTCGGACCGCAGGGTAGCGATCCGGACAAGCTGCTTATTGTCGATTTTTATTCGCAATATCCGCCACAGGAGACAGATCCTTACGTCAACTACTATATACGGCAGGCGTATACCCAGGGATTCACGGAGCACACGGCCAGCAGGCTTCAGTCTTACTACAACAGCATCAGCTGGGCATCACCCGAGAAGTTCATCGTTACGGAGAACCTGGGAAGCTGGTTCGAGAATGGAGGATCACCGTTCGTTGAGGTGGATGGCAACACCCTCTCCTCTGACGGATCGAGGATGCACTCTCTTGAAGGGATGGCTCGCTGGAATCCGCTACAAGGCAAAAAAGGCGGATTCGGGGCTTTTTATGTGGATCGCGACTACTATTCGAACAGGGGGATACCCTACTATTATACCAGACGTGCCATACGGATGGCCAACCCGGCAATCCAATAGTCATGCTGCGTAATGATTTGTTTAACGAAAAAACAATTTAGAATGATGAAAATGCTATATATTAAAACAATACTCCTTTTCGCTGCCGCCGCGCTGCTGTTCTCTTCATGTCTTTCCAGGAGTGATGAGTTTGACAAGGAGGTTATCCTGATCACGGGCACTGACAGTGATCCAATGGTGAGATTTGTGGTTGAGGAGACGCCGGCACTCTATAATGTTACTGCGTCGGCTACCGGCAGGGTGAACGAGGATATCACCGTGGAGTTCGC
>JADMKJ010000017.1 GCA_015478855.1 Proteiniphilum sp. | reverse complement strand
TGTTGCAATCGTCCGCATATCGAACAAATTTGTGTCCCCTGCGCTCCAGCTCCTTGTCCAGTTCGTCCAGAACTATGTTGGATAAGAGCGGGGACAGGGGGCTCCCTTGGGGGGTGCCTTCGGTACGTTGACTTACAACCCCGTCAACCAGTATTCCACTTTGAAGGTATTTGCGTATCAGTCTCAATAGCGTTTTGTCACCAATGGTCTCTGACAGCCGATACATTAAACGGTCGTGGTTGACGACATCGAAGAACGTTTTCAAGTCCATGTCTACAACGATATTTCTTCCTTCCTCTACATATTCGCACCCTTTCTTCAACGCCTGATGGGCGCTCCGACCGGGGCGGAAGCCATAGCTGTTTTCGGAAAATTTCTGCTCGTAGATCGGACTTAGCACCTGTGCTATCGCCTGCTGGATGATCCTGTCGGTTACCGTGGGGATACCCAGTTTGCGTTTACCACCGTCGGGCTTGGGTATTTCGACCTGCTTGACCCCTTGGGGCTGGTAGGTCCCGTTGTACAGTTTGCCCAGTAGACTTTCTCCATCTCCTGCATACCATACGGCAAATTCATCTACCGCCATCTGATCGATTCCCGCTACTCCCTTGTTCTGCCTTACCTGTTTGTAGGCTTGTCTGATATTGCTGTGACACAATATCGCTCCCATTAAATCCGGGGCTAAGGCTCATCCCTGTCCGCCTGCTTCTTTTACTTGCAACGCCTTTGCCGGCTGAGCTCCACATACGGCTTCACTCCTGAGGGAAGGGCGATCAACCTCCTGACCCGTTTCACAATACAGGTCGTACTGGTAAGTTATTGCTTGCTGTTGCTCCATAAAACAAATTTTGAACTGACTGCTCCTTAAATTAAAAGATTCAGACCTTCCTCCGTGCTGTTCCTGCTCCGGAGTACTATGTCCTCTGCTGACTTCTTGTAGGACATGAACGTACATCACTGCCCGTCCTGCACTGTTGGTGCATCCTGCAAGATCTCTCGGGATAAGATATTAAACTTTCTCTGCGTTCTGCCTGATTTACTCTACTTGAGTTACGGTTGAATTTTGGGCGTTCCCAATCCATTGCTCGGTTGCCCCCTCTTGTGAGCCTTATATCAGGTTTCTGTGCGTCAGAACTTCAGATTTGCTGATGGCTTCTTTCAGATTTGCAGTTACCCGCAACACCCTTGCCAATCGCTAATGTTTCCTATCAACTCGGCACATGCAGGAACTTGCATCCTGCCAGCTTAATACCATACCCGACATACCAAAAAACGGGATGACATAATAGCCATCCCGTTTAATTTTTAGTTAATAAAACGATCTTGCATTTTTATGGAAGGTAGATGATTTCTGTACCCCCACCAAAAGATCCGGCTGCAACAGTATAACCACCTACATTCAGAATCACAGCATTATCTTCAGGCAAGTATTCACCTGTCACTGCACCCATTGTTACAGGGCCATAACTTGGATGGTTGTCAATAATCTGATTCGGCATAAGAATGGTATTGTCTGCTTTTATCATAAAAGCAATATTATTTGCATAAAAAGGTGAAATCAACTTATATACATTAACACCGCTTGCTTTGTGAATCACCGGATTAAGAAAATCCTCTTCCGTTTCACCACCCCACCAGCCAAATCTCGAATCAAGCACGGCTGTACCAATTGACTCAAACGCGAGCGCGTTGGCAGCCAAAACGTTGATTGACTTTTTACCAGCCTGGGAAGCAGCATCATCTGCAACAGTTAAAGTAAATGGATAAGCTAGTCCTACATTCACATCCATACCGTCAGTTGAAATGGAGAGTGTGCTTGGGTCGATAGATGCAAGATTTGAATAGGTTATCTCTACAAATGTTTTAGCGGATCCGGCAGAAAACTGCGCTTGTGCAGCGTTGAAAACATTTGTATAACCTGCACCGGATGCAGTCAGATCAACTGAAACAGAATAATCACCCTGTGTGGATGTTCTGCCTATAGGCACCTTGATCGGGCCCTCACCCATCACCTGGTTGGTTGAACTACCAAGAAAACCAACCTTATTGGGTTCTCCCGAATACAATGCTCCTTCGGGGTCCTCGCATCCAGCGAAAATCACTATGCCGAGGAGTATGAATAAAAATTTACTATATTTTTTCATATTTTCTTAATTGTTGAATTATTACATCGGGTTCTGATCTGTCGTTGCATCCATTGCAGGATTACTGTCAAATTCTTTTTGCGGTATAGTAAGAATAAACTCTTTATTATCCACTTGAAGAGTATTGATGTTCGGAATTTTCTGACTGTGATTGCTTCCGGTTGCATTCCTGTCGAAGCCGGTCTTCATTCTCAGAATGTCAAAAATGCGTTCAGTTTCACCCCATAACTCAATACGACGCTGTAATACAATCATATCTAAAATTGTTGTGACGTTACCGATGGAACCCATTGTTAGTTCGTTGGACATAGTCAATCCAGCAAGTGACATCTCATATCCTGAAGGATCTCTCAGCTTCATCAGTTCTACCAAAGCATCTTTGGCCTGAGTAAATTGACTTGCACGAGCGAGTGCCTCGGCTTTCACAAGCTGCATCTCTTCAGCACGCATAAAGATATAATCCCCAAGGTCAGTACTTACTTCAGAATACCTGAATTTAATCTGATTGTAGGGTTTTGTAACATTCGTCCCACCATCAGTAGGACCGTTCCACCACTGCTTTCTTGTATCGGTTGCAGGAATCTTATCATACAACCAATTATAGATACATTTCCTTGAACTGCGGGCGTAACGATCGGCAGAGGCATCCATATGGGCAAAGAAAGAGGCATAAATACCGGACTGATCTGGGATAATCTCACCACCCCACATCACACCTTGCATTTTTACATCGTTAAAACCGGTATGCAGAGCATTTCCACCTGCCATTTTAAGATTGGGTTTTGAAAGTGCTTCATCGGCGTAACCGGCAGCCTCTGTCCACTTGTTTTGCACCATCATCACATTGGCCATGATCGCATTGGCAACATAATAGTCAACATGGGATATGTGCTCCTGCCTACTCTTATCTCCTGAAAAAAGAGTAATCGCATTCTCAAGATCAGAATTAATCTGCTGATAAACTTCCTCAACAGTTCCTCTGCCCTTACCTTCAGAAGTGGCTGTTGTAGGCTCGGTGTACAATGGAACTCCGGGAGACTGTTCATGTCCTTTATAAGTTTGCTGGAAGGACTGAATAAGGATAAAGTAAGCATATGCCCTCATTGTATAGGCTTGTGCAATGATGTTATCAATTACAACCTGATCTCCCGAGATAATCTCTTGTGATCCCAATACATAGTTCGCATTACTTACTATCTGATAGTAGTAATTCCAGGTTGCATATGGTCTCCACGTGCTTGCAGTGTATCGGCTTCTAACATCATATCGATAATCGAAGTAAAACCAGCCGTTACCCTGTGCATCCTGCAATAGATCCTCTCCCATAAGCGACGTATAAAGTTTGGTAGAGAGTATTCCAAAATTCTGATGTGTATTACCTGTTGTCCAGTCGCCAGAGGTAAATAGCATTCGGTAGATCCCGTTCATTGCTACCTGCGCTCCTTCTGTAGACTTAAACAACTCCGCACCCGATGTTCTGTCTGTGGGCGAAGTTTCCAAATTATCATCACTGCACGAAAAGAAGATGATCGTGGATGAGATGATCAAAAGTGATAAAAATATTTTTTTCATATTCTGTCTGTATTAAAATTTAATATTGAGACCACCTGAAATAACTCTGTTCGGAGTATAAGCGAAGTCAGTTGATCCGCTGAAGTTATACTGAGGATTCAGACCCTGGCGTGCGGAGAAAATAGCAAGATTATCTCCCTGTGCGAAGAATCTGATTGATTCAATACCAGCATTTTTCAACTGGAATGTATAGCCTACAGCGATATTCTTGAATGCGAAATAGGAGGCATCTACCAAAGCGCGATCGTTAAGTGTATGGGTCTGTCCTTTCTGCATACGTGGAATATCTGTAATATCACCCGGTTGTTTCCATGCCCTCAGCACCTCTCTTGTCCAGTTATTACCAATATATAGCGGATTGGTGTAGTTGTATCCAACATAATCGTAGATTTTTCCACCTAATGAATAGGTAGCCATCATTGAAAAGTCAAATCCTTTGTAAGCAAGTGTGGTTGAGAGTGAACCATAAAGATCAGGAATACGGCTACCAAGGAGTACACGGCTGGAAGCAGCTTTTGATTTATCACTCGAGACATAATGCTTGCTGCGGTCATGCTCATCATCTTTATCATCAAAAACCCAATAGAGCTGGTCTCCGGTAGCAGGATCAACACCGGCACTACGTGCCATAAAGAATGTATTCAGTTGCTCTCCAACACGAATGATGGTGCTTCCACCAATAATTTCATCCTGCTCGTCAGTCAGGCGGATTACTTCATTATTCACTTTTGATCCCATTGCAGTAACATTCCAAACGAGATCTTTTGTCCTGATAAAATCATATCCTACTGAGAGATCGAAACCCCAGTTCTTCATATCACCCACATTGTCGTTGTAGCCAGTGAAACCGGAAGAGAATGGCAAAGGTTTGTTAAGCAACATGTCTGTAGTTTTTCTGGTATACCAGTCAAAACCAACCGCTAATCTGGAGTTAAGCATCACTGCATCGAAACCGGTATTGAAACTGGCGTTCTTCTCCCATGACACCATCATATTTTCAACAGAAGAAGCCTTTGCTCCATTTGAGTTGGCGTTACTCCAAGTCAAGTCATAAAATGCCTGCCATGCATAAAGTCCTACACGATTGTTACCTTGGGTACCATAACTTGCTTTTACTGTCAGGTTATCTATCCAGTCAACATTATCCATAAAAGACTCTTCAGAAACACGCCATGATGCACCCAATGACCAGAAGTCACCCCATCGGAAATCTTTGTGAAAGCGTGAAGAACCATCACGACGATAACTTGCCGAAAGATAATATTTATCCATATAGTCGTAGTTCAATCTGGAGAAATAAGAGTCGAGCGTTTCGTTGTTCTCGTAAGATGTGGCATCTGCGATTGATGAACCGGGAGCCAGTTCATATATTTCAGGGAATGGGAACCCTGTCTTACTGGCGCTCAGATGATTGAACTTGTAACTGTAGAACTCGTGTCCGAACATAAGGTCAAAGCTGTGCAGATCAAATGTACGGTTCCAGTTTAATACCTGATTGAATGTATATGAGAAGGTTTTATTGGCCTCTTTACCAAGACGACCGGATCCGGCTGCATTACCAAATAGCGGATTGTAGTAAAAGGTATAACTGCCGTTCACATAGTCAGCCCCCAAATTCATTGTAAGGGTAAGCCCCTGGAAAGCACCATATTTCTCATCGTTTGTATTGAATTCAACCAATCCTCTGGCACTCACATTCTCGCTGCTGTCATAATATCTGTCATCATAGAGTGTAGCTATTGAGTTGAAATTTTGCTGTGCACCAGAAGCTCTGTCAATACCATAATCAAAAAGCGGGTTTCCAAGATCGTTTTTCAGAATCACACCATTGGCATCTCTCTCCCAAATCGGGTAAATTGGCGCCATCTGTTCGGCAGAGTACCAAACGTTAGAAGTAGCAGATCCGTCACTATCGAGCATATTGGAGGTCGTTTTTGCAACGTTGGCAGACAGCGATGTTCTGAACCAGTCTGTTGCCTGAAGGTCGGTGGATACACGACCGGCAAAACGATCAAAAGAAGTAGTTTTCAACAAACCCTCCTCATTCAGGTAGTTAAATGAAGCCAATGTCTTCATCTTAGCATTACCACCGGAAACATCAAACTGATATTCCTGGCGTAAAGGAGATGAAGCAATTACCTCATCCATCCAGTTGTCAGTCCATCTCAGCTTAGCTGAAGGATTGATCTTTCCGGTTGCGAGATCGAACAACTCTGAAACAGGTACACCATAAGGGTTATACTGTTCATTGACGCCGAAGATCCCGTCAACAGTACCTTTCATTCTATTAACGGCATTGATCGCAGCTTGCTGCTCATTTGCACCTAAGCCGAAGATCTCATCATTTTTATATGACTGAAATGCTGTTTCCAGGTATTCCTGAGTGTTCATTACATCGTACCTTTGAATTGCTCTCGATGCAACACCAATCGTGGTTTTGAAGTTCACATTCACCTTCCCGTCAGTATTCTGTCCAGATTTGGTAGTAATCATTACCACACCGTTGGCAGCACGTGAACCGTAGAGTGAAGAAGCTGAAGCATCTTTTAAAACGGTAAGGCTCGCAATATCGTTTGGGTTGATTGAGTTAAGAGAACCATCATAAGGAATTCCGTCAACCACGTAGAGAGGTGATTGGGATGCATTGATGGATCCGAAACCGCGAATCACAATCCCTGAACTTGAGCCCGGCTGTCCACTGCCTAATGTAGTCTGTACACCCGGCACGGTCCCATCCAGCGCTTTCGATACGTTAGCGATTGAGCGGTTGGTTATCTGGTCTGTATCCACCGTGGCTGCTGAGCCGGTAAATGTAGACTTTCTGGCTGTACCATATGCAACCACCATCACCTCGTCCAACAATCTGGTATCAGTCTCAAGCACGATTCTCATATTTGGACTCGCGGCTACCACTTGCGTGAGCATCCCCACGTAAGAGACTTCCAGACTGGCATTGGCGGGTGCGGACAGCCTAAAATTACCGTCAAAATCGGTCACAGTGCCCTGAGAGGTTCCCACAATCTGTATTGTAGCACCGATAACCGGTTCACCTGCTACATCCACCACGGTTCCCCGTATCTGAGTCTGAGCAGTTAAAATTCCCATCCCCAAAAAGAAGAGGGATAAAAACATAGTTAATTTTCTTTTCATAAAACTCTACTTTTAATTTAATC
>JADMKJ010000016.1:10701-42061 GCA_015478855.1 Proteiniphilum sp. | reverse complement strand
ATGGTTACTGTTTGTGACTGAATGGTATACTCCACATGCGATAAATCGGAGTTGACCAGTTCACCTGTATCCTCTTTTCGATTGTTGTTTAGATCGATCCACACCTTCAGACGCTCATTGCCGGTAGGACCTGCATATTTAGAGAGCATGCTCAATCCGATCTTGCTCCCCACTGCATTGGAGGTGGTCAGTGTCATGCTAGCCTCCTGCGGGATAAATCGGGTGCGTACATCTGTTTCTAGCGTATAAGGCCCTTGCGGTGCATCAAGCGACACCGTCAGACAAGCTTCATATTCCTTGCCGGGAGGCAGGCTGGTTGCTTCCTTCATCCTCAACTTATACTTGTTCTCACCGGCAGGAGGTCGGCTGTATTCATGCAACTCCATTTTCCCGACCTCTAGCGTAAACTTACCGCTCTGCCCATCTTTTTCATAGATATTCATTCCTATCTCGGCATCAAAGAAAAGCTTGTTGGATATATCCACTCCGATCTCCATCTCCCCTCCACCGGCGGTGACGGAGAAGTTCTCCAGCTTGGGGACGAAATAGGCTTCCCAGATGGGATACTCGAGCGTATTGCTTTCGGTGGTTGCCAGTTCGCGGTTCTTCCATCCAAAGACACCGCCTTTCATGAACAACTCAAGCTGCGAAAAGAGTTTGGAGCCACTGACGGCATTGTAGATAGAGGGATCAAAGGAGGGAGACGCAAAATCGAAATTCAGGTTGGCACCACTCTTCACCTTGGTATATACACGGGTATCCAGACGTATGATCTCCCAGAGCGAGAAGCCCACCTTCGGAGCGATCCCGGCGGCGAAACTGCCTTCCACCTGTACCTTCGGTGTGAAGGTCATTGGCGATGCGTCAGCCTGCTGTTGCTCCACCTGGCTATAGTTGCTCAGTTTACCATTCCTGTAGACCATTCCGAAAGAGAACTCCTTGCTATAAGTGAGTTGTGCTGACAGACCCACCTTGCCCTCTAGGTCGAAGGTAAGGAAAAACTCGATCAGGGGAATAATCATCACCGGACCTGCCGGTATGGGAGCAGTACGTATGATGATAAACGGGATTTCGGTGCCGAAGAGATCAGAATCTGATATCCAGTCAATATTGAATTCGGAAGAGAGGTTCACCGTGGGGTTGACACGGCAATGAAGGTCTTTCAAGCTCCATCCCTGAATAAGGATATGGAAATACATTGCCAGATCCATCTGCACCCCCAGCTTGAGCGCACAGCTGTTGTTGGCATTTTTCCCGTCGTCAATCTTGAAGGTGTGGCTCAATGCCGGCATGCTGAATTTTGTATCCACCTCTGCCTCCGCACGGGTGATGGGAACCTCCATCGAGATCGATGAGCCGGCAACTGAATATTCTACCGGTTTACCATCAGGTCTCTCGATGGAGGTGATATATTGGGTCAGGTCGATAGCATAGCTCCCTGAAGGATTAGCGACACCACCACTGCTCCAGAGAGGATCACCGATACTGAGATCCTCAAATACCTCCGTAATGTCTGTTACCGGTTCCAATATCACCGTCTAACCGCTGATACTTTTCACCCTCCCTACATAGCCATTGGGGAGGTCGGCAGAAGTCCTGTTTATCAGGATCATCTCATCTTTCTGAGGTGCAAAACCCGTCATCACATTGATTGTCAAGGCGTAGCTCTCCTTGTTGAGTGATGCAGACCGAATCAGATCAAACCGTTCATTGGTGATCACTGATGCCTTGGGATGCATCTTGTAGCTTATCTTATCGTCCTGGTCTGGAAAGAGATCTCCTACAGGGTACAGCATATTCTTTTGCAGGTTTTTCCCTCCGGTAGTCCCGATGGTCCTGGTAATCTTCGTACCATCAGCAAATATGAATTCCAACTGAAACCCCTTGCTGTAGTTACGAGCCGGAACAATCAGGTAAAACTTGGTCAGTGTTTGTGTGGAGAGCGGAACCCCATCGCCACACATGAGTAGGATCCGCTGATCGCTACTACCAGCCGTTTCGGGGAATAGGGCTTCGGGCAGATCGTCGTTCCAGATCACTGAGAACTTACCGGAGACCGGTTTACCAGAGAGATCTGAAAAGACAACCTGTTTCACCAATTGACCATCGCTGCCTCCAAGGGTGAACCGGAGGATGGCAAACAGATTGCGGAAAGCAATAGTACCATCTTTGCCTTTGCCGACCATCATGTTCGCTCCAGGATCAGGCCGCACAATACCGGTCTGACTAGTGCCATAGCTCTGTGTGGCCGGCATGGTAAGCTGTAGTCCTCCGCCTGAAATCATTGCAGCCTCCTGTTGAAAAGGATAATAGGCAGTAAGATCGCCCGAAGGGGTCGTTTCCGTTGTCTCAAAAACGGTCGTTCTGCCATCCTGGGAGATAGCAACCCCTTCGGTGGTGAAGCGAACGTTTGAGCCCCCGTCGGCTCCGAAAACACCGATGGCATCACCCGGGTGCCATAAGACATCGACCTTTCTGTTGGTGGGATCATCACCCAATGTTGTTCTTGTTCCTGAAGCTTCCTCCACAATGGTGGCTGAAAGTTGCTGGCTGTGCTTTACGAAAGCTGGTTGATCCTCCTCACTGCAACCGGGCAGTGAAAAAAACAGGGAGAGAAACAGGCTGAACAGGGCGCCAGGTAAAAATTTCCTCTTGTTCATAAGTGTGTGTGTTGGTTAATAGAACAGTCTGTGATTTTGGTTAATGGAATCGATCAATCAACGTCATAGGCAAGGTTTTTTATCATTAGTAGCCATTCTTACATCTCCAATCCTGAACAAAAATAATTTTATCTTTTGCACTTTGATTATCAAATCGTATAATCTGCACAGACAAATTGCACAAACATGGACTGACCCTATCTCAATATCTAAAGCGGCAAAAAACCTCATCAGCAGATTACTCCACCAATGAGGCAAAAAAAGTCTGACGAATCACCAAAGACTACCCTCCCCACGATCATAAAGCACCAGCACCTGTAGGTTGATGACAGCCGGTGCCCTTATACTAAAGGTGTTGGTTGAAGTCGTTTTCAGTCGACAAGAGGAGTGTAGCGTTATTTAATTCCATTGGCCTGGTACCTTGAAGTAGATACCCTTCACACCTCTTTTATTTTCCTTCAGTTCCAGGTAGTTACAGTCCCCAAATGGTTTCTGAGCTGATGATTCAAACTGGAACACTTTAAGGATATTCAATTCATGCAGGGGAGAGATCACATGGTAGGCTGTTTCGCAGCTTTCACCGTCTCCAGACGACAAGATTGCTCCTATGACGGAGAGAAACCTGTGTGATGCTTTTTGGCCCATCTCTATATTTCCATTTTGATGATAGAGAAAACAAAGAAATTGCATGGTACGCAAATCGAATGGAAATTCACGGAGCGATTTGTTTACCAGATCTATTACCTTGTCATAATTGCTTTCATCCTTTTTCGCCTCCCGAAAGTATTTCTCAATCTTCTTTTCATCTTTTGATTTCCACTCAGGATTGTAATTGTCCTGAAAGATGTAACCAAAATAGAGATATCTGTAATCCGTTACCGACAACGTGGAATCAAAAGCTTCATACCTTTCCAGTAATCGGGGATAATAATGATCGGAGGAGCTGTCAGCTGTCGCGAGTCTGATCAACGCATATTCCGGTGCCTGCATAACAGGTTCCTGTGAATAGATCTCACAAAAAGTAAATGTGAGCAGGAAGCATACAAAAAAATGTTTCATGATAAGGTTCTTTAAGTAAGTAAATAAATTGAATGGTCAAACGATACTTCCATATGCAGTAGTAAATCATGACTGCAACATCCCTTTTCAATCCTTAAAAGTAACAAATTTTTACAGGTAATGTGGCGATATAATATTAATTTACGTTAATGTCACTCATGATATGAAACATGATTCGACAGATAAACAGAAACCACAGAAAAAAAGACCGGAAATTCCGGTCTTCCTGTGCTGTGTGATCTGAACAACTGGTATCGTTATTACTCCATAATCAGTGAGACAGGATCAGCCAGGTATTCCATCACTCTTTTAAGGAAACGTGTGGTCTCCCCACCATCTACAATACGATGATCTACCGTGAGCGAAAGGGGCATCATATTTCCTATCACGATTTCATCTTCTCTGACGATGGGTGTTTTAAGAATACGACCGATGCCCAGTATGCCTGCTTGTGGGTAGTTGATGACAGGTGTGGCATAGATGCCGCCAATGGAGCCGAAACTGGTGATTGAGAATGAGCCTCCTTTCATGTCGTCCATAGTCAGCTT
Organism: Proteiniphilum sp.; assembly: GCA_015478855.1. GTDB lineage: Bacteria > Bacteroidota > Bacteroidia > Bacteroidales > Dysgonomonadaceae > Proteiniphilum. The sequence continues at coordinate 37,794 of JADMKJ010000016.1, read as the reverse complement.
ACGTTCTCTTGCCTTGGAGGCAAGCTCGCCGATTTGCTTAGCTGTCTGAAAGACTGACAGACGGTCAGCATCTCTGATCACAGGTACTACCAATCCGTCAGGAGCATCCACGGCGATGGCAATATGATACCTGTTGCGTACAATCATCCGGTTGTTTTCGCTGTCTATCTGTGAATTGAGTTGCGGGTGATGCTTCAATGCCTGTGCCACTGCTTTCACAATGAAAGGCAGGTAGGTCAGCTTCACCCCCTTATCAGCAAATATTTTTTTATAATTCGCGATCACCTGCATCAGCCCGGTGATCTCCACCTCTTCAAAGACCGACATATGTGCTGCATTATGCTTGGAATGCATCATGTTTCTAGCGATGGTCTTCCTGATCTGAGTAAGTGGCAAGTAGGTCTCATCACCGGCTGGTGGTAGGGCGGCTTCGGTCTTACCGTTTTCTGCTTCAGCCTTATATCTGAAATTCAATATATCCTCTTTCTTAACTCTTCCGGAGGGATCACTTCCCCTGACATCCCTTATATCAACCCCCATTTCTTTTGCCAGGGCACGGGCTACGGGTGTTGCCAGCACCTTACGTGAATCACCCCCGATGTCACCTGTCGCTGATGATCCCTCGTCACTCGCGGCAAGGATCCCATCATTACCGGCAAGTTCCATCGTGCCGACCACAGCGGCACCCTCTTCCGGCTCAGATATAGGCACCGTAACCGGTTGTTTTTCTGTAACCTGCTGCTCACTCACGCCACCCTCTGGTTCAATCTCAACCAGTGGCGCACCTACATGGATCACATCACCTACAGTGCCGTAACATGCTGTAATAGTCCCATTCTTAGGTGAAGGAATATCGGCGACCACCTTATCGGTCTCCATCTGCACGATGGAATCACCCACCTTCACGATGTCTCCTTCTTTCACATACCACTCCAGTATGGTTCCTTCTTCCAGTCCTTCACCCAAATCGGGGAAATTAAATGTATAGCTCATTGGTTTCAGATTAAAAATGAACACTTTTTTCTATCTCATAAAATATCCGTTCAGGCGAAATAATATAATATTTTTCGCCCTGTGCCAGGGGGACCACAGTGTCAAAGCCCATCACTCTTCTCGGGGGTGCCTCCAGATAAAGGAAGGCCTCCTCGTTGGTGATGGCAACCAGTTCCGCCCCCACACTGAAAGAGTTGTGAGCCTCTGCCACGACAATCATTCTCCCTGTTTTCCTTACCGATTCTCGGATGGTATCCCTGTCGATAGGATAGATGGAACGCAGATCGATCAGCTCCACCGAGATGCCGCTTTCTTCAGCCATGGTAATTGCTTTCTGGCACTCACGGATCATGGCACCGAAGGCCACCACTGTTATATCAGACCCTTCCTGCACCACCCGTGCTTTGCCCAGGGGTAGGGTGAACTTTTCGTCCGACACCTCCTGCTTGATGGCGCGATAGATCCGCTTAGGTTCCATGAAGATGACCGGATCGTTGCTTTCGATGGCAGCGATCATCATCCCTTTCGCATCGTGGGGTGTGGAGGGAATCACCACCTTCAGTCCGGGGATGTGTGCGAACAGCGCCTCGGGGCTGTCGGAGTGATGTTCCAGTGCATTCACACCGCCGCCATAGGGGAAGCGGATCACCATGGGAGCAGTATACTTACCCCTTGAACGGTTTTGTATACGTGCTACATTCGAAAGGATCTGGTTAAAGGCAGGGAAGGTGAAGCCCTCAAACTGCAGCTCCACGATTGGCCTCAGACCGGAGACAGCCATACCCAGTGCTGTACCCACGATAGCAGACTCTGCCAGCGGAGAGTCGAAGACACGTTCAACACCATATTTCTTCTGCAATCCTTCGGTGACACGGAAGACACCTCCTTCAACTCCTACATCCTCACCATAGATTACAATCGTATTATCCTCATTCAATTTGATATCCAGCGCGCTATTGATCGCCTTCACCATTGTCATCACACTCATACCCTCTTCTCCTTCCAGCTTAAAAACTGTTCATATTCCGTTTTCTGTCTTCTCAACTCGTCCGGCATTTCGCTGTACATATACTGAAACACATCTTCCAGCGGATATGATTTGTGCTTCTCCGCATCCAAAAACTGTTGATCTATCTCCTGCCTGTATCTCTCCTTTAGCTTCTCCTCATCGATATTCCAGAGACCCTGATTCTCCATATAGCGCTTCAATCGAACCATCGGATCTGTCAGTCCCCACAGCTCCTCCTCTTCCCTCTTCCGGTATTTAGTAGGATCGTCGGAGGTGGTGTGGGCCCCGAGACGATAGGTGAGCGCCTCAATCAGCACGGCTCCCCTGCCCGACCGGGCATACTCGGATGCGGTTTTATAAGCCAGGTACATGGCGAAGAAGTCGTTCCCGTCGACCTTGATGCCGGGGATCCCGAAAGCGACCGACTTTACCGCAAGGTTCACCGAGTTGGTTTGTGCCTTCACGGGTACTGAGATGGCGTACTGGTTGTTCTGGATGGTAAAAATCACCGGAACCTTCCACACACCGGCAAAATTAAGTGCTTCGCTAAAATCACCCTCCGATGTACCGCCGTCGCCAATGAAGGTGAACACGTTTTCATCTTTCTTCCTGTACTTGATGGAGTATCCAATACCCGTGGCATGCTGTAACTGGGTCCCGATGGAGATAGCGATGGGGAGCACATGGTGCGCGTTTTGGAAGCTGCCACCATGTTCATTCCCGTTGTAAAACATAAACATCTCTTTCATGGTGACCCCTTTAGCCAGTAGGGTGCCCATCTCCCGGAACGCGGGTACCAGCCAATCTTCATGTCGGATATGCATACCGGCAGCGATATGAATCGCTTCCTGTCCCAGATTGGGTGTATAGGTAAACATGCGTCCCTGGCGCTGGTACGAGACAGCCTTTTCGTCGGCTATCCGTTCATAAAGCATCTGCTGATAAGCATCTATAATGGTTTTGTCATCCAGATCAGGCATCAGCTCTTTGTGGATGATATTGCCCTCATTGTCGATGATTTGCAGCATTTTATCGTCTAGTGGATTGTAATCACGAAATATAGCAGGTAAATCGTTATCGGTCATTTATCTGTTTATTTAGAACTAATTTAAATAATACTTTTCTCTGAATATAACAGTCGGACAAATAAATAGTTTTTAGGAGAGTAGATAAACCTTTGATACAAGAATTAATTCACTGATATTACAGCACATATACTCTTCATAATTTTAAAATTCATTCAACTGAATACAAATCAGAAAACCGGATTCTGTGTTTACAGAGTCCGGTTATTCATTGTGTTGAGATATAAACATCTAAGTTAGTATTCACATACTTCAACCTCTTTTAGCCGCATCTCTTCATGGGAATATTCTTCCATCAATTGTTGCATTGTCTCCTTCACCGAGATTATTTCTTTGGCTAACCAGGCATTCGTTCCTGCAAAGGAGAAACCATGTTCAAAATTACCTTGTGCTGCATTGAACAGTGCTTCGGAAATACAAAACTGCACTTTCTTATAGTCACATGTTTTCAGACATTTCCAGGGACATCTCACCGGTTTCTGTTCTCCTTGCTGAATCTCCCGGACAAAATCATTGATGATCACTCTCCCGGGGAGTCCTACAGGACTATCTATCAACACGATATCCTCTTTTTTACAGTCAAGATAGTTCTGCTTGAATTTTTCAGACACATCACACTCTGTGGTTGTGACAAATCGTGTTCCCATTTTAACTGCTTTTGCCCCTGTCTGCATGATGTTGTACATATCCATGCCTGTATAAATACCCCCTGCGGCTATCACAGGAATCTCTTTTCCGGTCAATTGCTGAAAAACATCAATTTCATCGACTGTCTCCTTCACGATTGAATAGAGTGATTGCTTACTGCTATTCAGCACATCCTTGCCGAATCCCAGATGACCTCCGGCAAGAGGCCCTTCAACAACAACAGCATCCGGTATTTTATTGTACTTCTCCAGCCAATGTCTGAATATCAGTTTTGCTGCCCTGGAGGAGGATACCTTGGGTACAAATTTTGTAGCTGTTTCTGCCTGGTTGATACTTTCCAGAAATGCAGGTATCTTTAATGGTAGTCCTGCACCAATAAAGACAATGTCAATTTTCTCTTCAAGTGCCACAGTTAACAGATCATCGAAATCTGAAACTGCCATCATAATATTCACTCCGATGATTCCGTTCGAATTCAGCTGCGCTTTTTGAATCTGTTTTCTCAATGCTATTTTGTTGGATGCACGAAAATGCTTCCGGTAATCCGGTTCAGACATACCTATTCCCACTGCTGAGATAACACCTATTCCGCCCTCATTTGCTACGGCGGCAGCCAATCCTGACATTGACACACAAACCCCCATTCCTCCCTGTATGATTGGTAGTTTTGCTGTCAGATCTCCTATTTTTAACTCATTCATAGTTAATTAATTATATTATATTATATCTATTCTAACGTATCAATCTGGTTACCATTGATACATGATCACTCCGGCAATTAAGTTATATCTTATTCCGACAATAAAAATATGGATGAAATACTACATGACAAAAAAATGGGTACATCCTTCTGATAATAGGGATGGATAGCTGTTTTAGGGGTGAAAAGCGGACCTTTAGTGGTGAAAAAAGGCTACTCTATATGCCTTTTGAATTCTGAAATATACATTTGAGATACCTGAGCCGGGAAATCAATATTGTCGAAATATAACTTATACCCCTGAGAATTACCCTGAATCTCTTTAATACGCTTAATGTTAACAATATAACTCCTGTGGCATCGAATGAGAAAATCACATTCACGTGTGGCTGTTTCGGCTTTGTTCAATGTACTCCTGATAATATGTTTACGGAGTGTTCCATCTCTTTCGTAATAGATCTCAATATAATTGTCTGCTGATTTAATCACAGAGATAGCATCCGGCTTTAGTGTGATATCATCATTCTTGTATTCAGATTCAAAATGAACCAGTTTCTGAAACTGCTCCTTTTTTTCAATCAACTTCTTGTTAAGAAGTTGGGCTGATTTCAGGTGGGAACGTAATAACCGGTCGTGGTTGATAGTGATTAACAAGGCCACTGGGATAGAAGCGATCAAAATTATTTTCAACACATCCGAAAACTGGATATCAATCTCTCCCAATATTTTTGAATAGACCAGCAGCGCACTACTTGAAATTGATAGTAACATCCATATGTTCCAGAAAATCTCCCTTTTGATGTCCCATTTATTGGTGTTGAAAAATTTGGGGAACATGCTTGGAAGAACAATCAGATTCAACGTGAGAATAAAGAATATGGTTGCTGCGAGACCAAAAACCAGGTAAATGATCTCGTTTTTTGTAAATGAGCTGATCCCGATCGGCTGAAAGGCAAACAAGAAAGCGAATATTCCTATACTTAAAAACAGAATGATCTTGGCATTATGTTTTAAGTCATCATTTAACGGATAGGGTTTATTTAAAAAACGAAATGCTTTCTTCATTGTAATTCAATTCTAAGCAACAAATTTACTAATAATAATTGAAGAAGTAAGAAGGCATCTCAATTCATTAAATCATTCATGTGATCTATTCCTCACATAGAGTATCAATTGTACACAAATCGGAGCCATTTCACAACAAAATTCATTATTTTTGCGCTGTTAAGAGATAAAATTGTGATCTTTGTCTCTTAGTAGAAAAATACAATTCAACAACATTAAAGATAACACACCAGATGCTTAAGATTCAAACGTTAAACGCTATCGATCCTGAAGGTCTAACAATCTTCCCTTTAAGTAAATACGAGATCGCCAGCGAGCTCCCCAATCCCGACGCAATCCTGTTGCGCAGTTATAAAATGCACCAGATGGAACTTCCGTCGTCACTAAAAGCCGTAGCAAGAGCCGGGGCAGGCGTCAACAACATTCCAATTGAGAAATGTACGGAAAAAGGTATCGTCGTTTTCAATACGCCGGGTGCAAATGCAAACGGTGTCAAGGAACTGGTGATAGGTGGATTAATGCTTGCTTCCCGCGACATCATCGATGGCACAGTCTGGGCTAAATCGCTTATTGGCAAAGGTGACGAGATACCGACACTCATAGAGAAAGGCAAAAAGAACTTTGCCGGACAAGAGATAAAAGGCAAGACACTCGCCGTAATCGGGCTGGGTGCAATCGGTGTTTTAGTGGCCAATGCCGCCAAAGCATTAGGAATGAATGTGATTGGTTATGACCCGTACATTTCAGTGCCACAAGCCCTGAAATTAAGTAACGAGGTGAACTGGGTGCAGGGGATAGAGGTTCTGCTGTCGCAGGCCGATTATGTTACACTCAACATCCCGCTTACGCCCGAGACAGAGGGTTATCTCAACAAAGACAAACTGAAGATGATGAAAAATAACGTGCGTATATTGAATTTCGCACGCGGTGGACTGGTCAATCTGAACGATTTAAAAGATGCTATCGCATCGGGCAAAGTAGCCAAATACATCACTGATTTCCCCGATAAGGAGGTATTGGAAATGGACAGGGTGATTGCCATTCCACACCTGGCCGCTTCCACCAAAGAATCGGAAACCAATTGTGCGGTAATGGCAGTAAATCAGGTCATCGATTTTCTGGAAAATGGCAACATCACCAACTCTGTAAATTTCCCGGCTGCCGCGATGGAACGTCACGATGGTTGTCGCATTACGATTGCAAACAAAAATATTCCTAACATGGTCAGCCAGATTTCAAGTGTCCTGGCTTCAGAAAACATCAATATCGACAGCATGCTGAACCGCAAATACAATGGCATTGCCTACAATATAATTGATGTCACCCAAAAAACAGTAGACCAGTCGATCAGCAAAAAACTAAAAGAGATTAGTGGTGTTTGTATGGTACGCATTCTTCCGGCAAAATAATAAAATCAATCACAGGTTTACTTTCCGATACAAAACTTACTGAAGATGTTGCCCAGGATCTCGTCGTTGGAGATCTGTCCGGTGATCTCACCGAGGTAGAACATGCATTCGCGTATATCCTGTGAGATGAAATCGTGGGTGATGCCAGTCTCCAGTCCCTCTTCCACGCGGTGGATCGCTTCGAGCGCCCTGTTCAACGCCTCATAATGACGCAGGTTGGTCACGATCAGATCCTCCTCACCAATTGATGGGATGCCGGCAGCTTTTACCAGCAGTTGCTGCAGTTGTCCGGTGTTGAGCTTTTGTTTGGCAGAGATAAAAAGCCTGTCGGCTTTCACTTCAGGCAGCATATTTACAATGCTTTCACGCTGTTCTTCCCGGATCAGATCGGCTTTATTAAACAGTAGTATCAGATGCTTCTCCTTCATTCTAGAGATGAGTGATGCAGCCAGCGATTCGATCTTGTCGACAGGTGTGGTCAGGTCGATCACCCAGAGTATGATGGAAGCCTGTTCGATCTTCCGATAGGTACGTTCAATGCCGAGTGTTTCGATGGTATCGGTGGTCTGACGGATGCCCGCCGTATCGATAAAGCGGAAGGTCACACCCTCCATGTTCACCACATCTTCAATCACATCACGTGTGGTACCGTGGATATCGCTGACGATCGCACGCTCCTCGTTGAGTAGCAGATTCAACAGGGTTGATTTACCCGCATTGGTCTCACCGATGATTGCCACCGGGATACCGCTCTTGATGGCATTACCCAGCCTGAAGGAGTCTGTCAGCCGGACAATCTCCTCTTCTATCTCATGCGTCAGCTCATGCAGCTTCTCCCTGTTGGCAAACTCCACATCCTCTTCCGAGAAGTCGAGCTCCAGCTCGATCAGCGAGACGAACTGCAACAGCTTATCGCGCAGCAGGGTGAGCTTCTGTGCGAAACCACCCCGCATCTGGTTCATCGCCACCCGGTGAGAGGCACGTGATGAGGAGGCTATCAGGTCGGCCACCGCCTCAGCCTGGCTCAAATCGAACTTACCGTTGCGGAAAGCACGTCGTGTGAACTCACCTGCCTGTGCCATACGTGCTCCGTTGGCCAGCAACAGCTCCATCATCTTCTGCTGTATATAGAGGGAACCGTGGCATGATATCTCCACGTTCTCCTCTCCCGTGAAGGAGTGAGGTGCATGAAAAAGGGTTACCAGCACCTCATCCAGCACCTCTCCGTCGGAGAGAATCCTGCCAAAATGAACCGTGTTGGCTGCTGCTTCAGATAATTTTTTCCCGGAGGGAGAGCGGAAGATCTGATCTGTCAGGGCAGCACTCCCCTCACCCGAGAGGCGGATAACAGCAATGGCTCCCATACCGGGAGGAGTGGATATAGCGCAAATAATGTCAGACATAGTGGTTCAATAGCGGAAACTGCTACCTCCCAGAAATTCACGCAATAGCGAGGTGGGTGGTAGTTCCCGATCGGTAATATAGTTAAAATAACTTAAAAACTTAAGCAGCCGGTAAGCTTCGGAATACTCCGGTGCGGTACGGGGTACCTGCATAAGGATCAGCTCGGCATGACGACGAATGGCTGCCAGCTCATAGATCATGGCCGAATTGAACATCACATCGGCATTCTCCTGATAAGGGAAGATCCATTTATCTTCACCGCGTCGCACACTGTTCCAGCGTGAGATGGTCTGCTCAGCCGAGTAACCTCTGTATCGGTAATCCCGTACAATACGCCGGAGAAGACGGTTATCGGAAGCAGGGATCCAGTTATGATCGTCCAGCGAGATGGAGGTGAGCGCCGAGACGTAGACAAGGAACTTCTTCTCGGGCGGAATATGCGCTGTAAGCGCAGGATTCAGCCCGTGAATACCCTCCACGATCAGGATACTGTTCTCCGACATCGTCAGGTAGTTCTTTTTGTACTCCCGTTTACCGGTAACAAAATTATAGACCGGCAGCTCCACCTCTTCACCCTTCATCAGCCGGATCATATGTTGTTCAAACAACTCCAGATCGAGTGCGTGAAGTGACTCGTAATCCATCTCTCCATGCTCATCAAGAGGTGTCTTCTCTCTCTCCACGAAGTAGTTATCGAGGGAGATCCCTACCGGCTTCAGCATATTCACCAGCAGCTGTACTTCGAGACGTTTCCGGAAGGTTGTTTTCCCCGAGGAGGAGGGCCCGGATATCAATACCACACGCACACCCTTTTCAAACCTGCGGGTGATCTCCTCGGCAATATTCGCTATCTGATTTGCCTGGTAGGCTTCTGCCACCTGGATCACTTCAGACATGCGGTCCTCACGTTTTGCTTTGTTCAGGTCACCCACATTATCCAGACGACTAATCTTCAGGAACTTCAGGTGTTCGCGATATACATTGAGCAGCTTCTCCTGTTGTACTTCAGGCTCCAGCTCCACAGGATGCTCACGGTTAGGCACCCGCAGCAGATATCCCCCGTTATGGGGCTGAATATCGAACATGCTGATGTAACCGGTAGAGGGTGTCAGGCATCCGTAAAAGTAGTCGATATAACCATCCAGTATCGAATAGCGGGAATAGATCAGATCGGATGTCTCCAGGAGCAGTGCCTTGTCTTCCATCCCACGTTCGCGGAATAGTTTCACCACCTTCGCTGTCTCTTCCTCGACCTGTTCAAAAGGAATATCGGCTTTCACGATCTCATGCATCCTTTCTCTTATGGCGTCCAGCTCCGGTTTTCCCACCGGCAGATCTGCTTCAATCTGAAAATAATATCCTTTTGATACAGCATGTTCGATATACATCTCAGCATTGGGCAGCAGATCATCCACCGCTTTAGCCAGTATAAAGCAGAGCGACCGCACATAGGTACGCATGGCTGAGGAATCACTCAGATCCACATATTCTATCATTTTCGGCCTGTAGACCCTGTATGCAAGGGATTCAGTCTTGTTATTAACTTTCGCGTTCGCGATCAGATAGGGTGACTGAACCCCTAAGATTTCAATTAGTTCCTCTAACGTTGAGCCTACCGGCACCTCTCTTTGTTCACCCGTGTTCAGACAATGAACCTTCACTGTATCTCTCATATCATTCACATTTTTTTCCGGTCACTAAATTACACCATTTTTTGCAGATTTATCCCCTTTTCATTGCCCTATATGCAAAAAATCCTCAAAACTTGAATGCATTATAAACATTACACCAATAGAAGACGTTCTACTCTCTGAACAAAGAAAACAATCCAGTGTATTGTGCCTAAGCAACAAAAAATATCAATCCTCCTTTTATTCGTTTTCCTGGTAAGTTTATCAGTGAGCGAACTAAGCGCCTGGCAGACACTGAGCAGTGGTGCTGACACCATTGTAGTAGGTAAGAGTTGCAAAAGAATGGGAGAGAATGAGCAGGAGAGTGACTATCCGATTATCAATGCTGCAGAGACAGACAATGATTTTAACCAGCTGTTTGTCACCAGGTTTTGTTCCTTAATTACTTTTCAACTGCAACCGCCTTATAATCCCCTGTTAACCCCCTCCCTTTTACATTTCAGTGATTGCTCCATAGATCGGGAATATATTTATATCGGAGAATTGGGCATGCCCCCCAGAGCATGATCCGATCACTTCGCTACGACAAAAATTAGATATTATAAACCCGAAAACTTACAGGTTTATTGAACTGCGTATACAGATCAATGCAGATATGTTGATGTACGCGGCTTCAATTTACAATATATTATGAGACAAAAACTATTCTTACTGTTTGCTGCGACGTTGATTACTGTTGCAGCCAAACCCACAAAAATTCAAAAAGAGAGACCGGATATGACCAGTAAAACAACCATCACCATTCTTCAGACAGCTGATATCCACGGGCAACTGTACAAGCACCAGGAACTTTTCGTGGAAAAGGGCGATGTCGTTTTCAAAGAACGGGGAGGACTCTCCGTCATCAAGACCATTTTTGAGAAGGAGAGAGCCAAAAATCCAGGACGTACGATCGTAGTAGATGGTGGTGACCTGATCCAGGGAAGTGGCTATGCAGCCGCTTCGGAAGGAAAAATCTTTTCCGATATTGTCAGGGAGATGAACTACGACCTCTTGATGCCGGGAAACTGGGAGGTGGTCTACGGCAAAGAGATCATGCTGGAGGTGATGAAGAGGTACAACACAGCGATTATCGCGCAAAACATGCGTCACGAAGCGGATGGGAAGAACCTGTTCCCTCCTTACTGGATCAAGGAGATCGATGGAATAAAAGTCGGCTTCATCGGCATCAACGACCCCGATATACCCTTCAGGCAGGCACCGAGCTACAGCAGGGGCATCCTGTTCAACGGTGTTGACAGCAAGGTGGAGGAGACAATAGAGAGGGTGAAGTTCGGTGAGAAGGCAGATATCATCATCCTGCTCACACATATAGGCCTGGCCAAGCAGGTGGACCTGGCAAATAACCCCATCAGCAGGCATGTTGATTACATTCTCGGTAATGACACGCACGAACGTATCCGCAAGCCTATTCAGGGCCGATATGCCAAAGTGATGGAGCCGGGGGCTTTCGGTTCGTTCGTAGGTAAGCTGACGCTCCATTTCGAAAACGGACGCCTCATTTCCGATGACTATGATTTGATTGAAGTGGATCCGGTAAAATACCCGAAAGATAAAGCACTGCAATCACTTATTGACAAGAAAAAAGCCGCTTACGAAGAAGAGCTGGAAAAAGTTGTAGGATACACATCTGAACCCATTTACCGTTATCTGGTGGTGGAGAATGCGATGGACAACATGATCACCGATGCGATGCGCTGGAAAACAGGCGTGGATATCTCCTTCTCCAACGGCTTTCGTTTTGGCAACCCAATCGTACCTCATAACGGTGAACCTGCGCCCATCACCCGTAACGACATATGGAATATGCTGCCGATTGATGATTACGTGAAAACAGGTGAGGTGACCGGAGAGCAGCTGAAGGAATGGCTGGAGAAAGAGGCACACAACGTGTTCGCCAAGAATCCCACTGAGAGGTTCGGTGGCTGGTTCGTACGTTTTTCCGGCATGGAGGTCAGGCTCAACAGCACCCGCGAGAGAGGGAGCAGGATTGAGTCGGTGCTTATCAACGGTGAACCGCTGGACCTCAGCAGGAGGTATACCATCTCGGCCTGTACGCGCGAGGGTGATCCGGAGGATATGCTCTGCCGCATGAAAAATGTGAAGAATGTAACATCAAAATCGTACACCATGCATGATGCGGTGATCGACTACCTGGGTGCGTTCTCACCTGTAGCTCCCAGGCTGGATGGAAGAGCCGTTGCCACTGATCTGGGCCCCTTAAACTTCTCAACCCTGCCGGGTACTGACTATCAGTTCAGGTAACAGGCGGAATGTAAACAGATAATATTCATAAAACAAAAAAACAAAATGAAGACAAAACAAATTTTTATTGTGCTGATTTCGTCCATGTTGCTACTGGCAGCATGTAACGAAACACAAAAGCCGCAAGAGCAGACGGAGACAACCACGGAAAGAGCCGAAGAGAAAAAAACTGACTACCTGACGCTGACAAGCAACGTGCAGCAGATACGTGCCATTGCACATGCAGCACAGATCATGCAGAAAAATGACCTTTACAACTACGGCAAGATGGAGGTGGTGATCTGCGGACAAACAGTGACGGAGCTGACAAACAGTGAGGTGATGGAGCCGATACTGAAAGCGATTGCCGAAGGTAACCTGGAGGTGAAAGCGTGCGGGTTCTCCGTCAGCGGGCAGAAGGTGGATACCACACTGCTGCCACCGGAGATTGAGGTGGTAGACAACGGAATTGCCTATGCCCTTGAAAAGCAACTTGCGGGTTACGAGGTGCTCGGCCTCTAAGCACTGAACAGCATTTAAATTGATTTTAAAAAGATACATTTTTTCTCTTTCACAGGGGAAATCATGTATCTTTTTGGATTTCAGGGCGACTGATGGATTACAGCTTGGATAATTTCATATTAATCTTTAATACCTTAATGAAACCATTACGGATAGATCAAACATAGGGAGACTTATTTTACAGGGCCTCTGCATAAAATCTCGACTTTTTTATTTAAGTTTGCACGTTATTGAATACTAATTTTTGGATATGGACTACGGTTTCTTCGATTTATTAAAGCTTGTAGGCTCACTGGCCCTCTTTCTGTATGGGATGAAAATCATGAGTGAAGGCCTGCAAAAACTGGCAGGTAACAAGCTCAGAGGTATCCTGTCTTCAATGACAAAAAACCGGATGATGGGCGTCTTAACCGGCATATTGATTACCGCCCTGGTCCAGTCCTCCTCGGCCACCACTGTGATGGTTGTCAGTTTTGTGAATGCAGGGTTGCTGAGCCTCATTCAATCCATCGGTGTGATCATGGGGGCCAATATCGGTACCACGGTGACAGCCTGGATGATCTCTCTGTTCGGCTTTGGGAAATTTTCGATCAGCACGTTGTCCATACCGTTGATGGGTATCGCTCTTCCGCTCATATTCTCCTCGAAGAGCAAGAACAAATCGCTGGGTGAATTCATTTTTGGATTTGCCTTTCTTTTTATGGGGCTTGATTTTCTGAAGGGAGCCATGCCCGATCTGCAGAATAACCCCGAAGTGTTGTCTTTCGTGCAGAACTTCACCGATATGGGTATTTTCTCCACACTCTTTTTCCTGCTTATAGGCACCGTGTTGACCATCATCGTTCAGTCTTCCAGTGCCACGGTTGCCATCACGCTGATCATGGCTGTACAGGGATGGATCGATTTCTCGAGTGCTGCTGCGATGATCATGGGTGAAAACATCGGCACCACCATCACAGCCAACCTGGCAGCTATCCCTGCGAACATATCGGCAAAAAGGACCGCCTTCGCCCATTTTATGTTTAATGTGATGGGGGTGATATGGATGCTGTTCGTGTTCAAGTATTTCGTGAATATGGCTGATACGATTGTCTCGAACTTTGCCTCGACAAATCCATCCGGTATGACATCATTCATCCATTCACTCACACCCGAACAATATAATCAGATCACCACACTCCCGAAGTCAGACCTCTCCCCAGCGCTGGCCTCATTACAGGACACCTATTACAGCTACCAGTCTGCCACCTCTTATGGCCTGTCACTGTTTCATACACTGTTCAACATCTGCAATGTAGCAATGATGATATGGTTTGTAAGGTTGTATGAAAAGATCTGTCTCACCGTCATCAGGCCCAGGGGGGGTGATGAGGAGGATGAGGAATTCATTCTTCAGTACATCTCCACAGGCATGGCTCCTACGAATGAGCTCTCCATCCTTCAGGCAGAGAAAGAGGTGGAGGTCTACACCAATCGGGTAAGGAAGATGTTTGGCTTCGTGAAGAAAATGACCAACATGAAGCATACCGAGAAGAAGTTTCTTAAATTATACAAGCGAACAGAAAAGTATGAGGATATCTGCGATCAGATGGAGGTGGAGATAGGCTCCTATCTGAGCAAGGTGGCAGAAGGCAGACTCAGCAGTCAGAGTAAAGAGCGGGTGCGTGATATCCTCCGTGCGGTAACGGAAATTGAGAGCATTGCCGATTCGGGTTGTAACATTGCCAGACATTTAAACCGCAAGATGGAAGCAAACGTCGTTTTTGAAAAGAGTATCATCGCCAACATTAATTCAATGTACGAGCTGCTGGACAAAGCACATGAAAATATGCAGGCACTGCTCAGGAAACAGTCCATCACCGAATCTGAGCTGCTGGAAAGCAAGCATATCGAGCACGAGATCAACGAGATGCGCAACAAGCTGAAACGGGAGAACGTTGAAAATCTAAACCAAAAATTGTACTCATACCAGAATGGTGTCTTTTATATAGATATCATCTCCGAATGTGAACGGATGGGTGATTATATCATGAACGTGATAGAGACGATAGAGGTGAAGCACAACTGAGCAATTCGAATTACAACATGAGCGACTGGAAAAAACGACTTGACATTGTCTACTCCACCAATCCCGATTACCATTTTCAGGAAGAGGGAGAGGAGAAGAGGGAAACGGTACTGAAGGAAAAGCAGTTGTTGCGTATCAGCCTCGATAAACGAAACCGCAGGGGAAAAGCAGTCACCCTGGTTACCGGTTTCACGGGCAGCGACGATGAATTGCAGGTGCTGGGCAAGATGCTGAAGATGAAGTGTGGTGTGGGCGGATCGGCCAAGGAGGGTGAGATTATTGTACAGGGTGATCACCGGGAGAAGGTACTGGGTATTTTGCAAAAAGAGGGATATGTCAAATCACGTATTATCTGACCGACAATATGTCCATCTGATCAAAGCCTCCGCCGGTTCGGGAAAAACACACCGTCTTACGGGCGAATACCTTCATCTGCTCTTCTCCAGACCAAATAACCACAGCCATATTCTGGCAGTAACCTTTACCAACAAGGCGACCGATGAGATGAAATCGCGTATCGTGGAGGAGCTGTTCAGGCTGGCCTCGGGAAAAACGTCCCCCTATCTGAAGGAGCTGAAGAGTGATTTCTCCACTAGTGAGGCAGGCATACGTTCACAGGCAGGAACCATCCTGGAAAGCATACTGCACGATTATTCTGCTTTTTCAGTCAGTACCATCGACCGTTTCTTCCAGCGGACGATGCGTGCTTTCACACGGGAGATGGGACTGGCCGGAGGTTTCAATATTGAGGTGGATGAGACCTCTCTTCTGATGGAGACCATCGACCTGATGCTCTCCGAGCTGGACAGACCCGAAAACAAAACCCTCTCCGACTGGTTACTGATGTTTATGCAGGATCGTATTGAAGAGGGTAAAAGCTGGAAGATTGACCAACAGGTGCAGGATCTCTCAAAGCAGCTGTTTAATGAAACCTACAAATCGTTGTCGGACGAAGATTTCGCAATCATTCAGGACAAGGCACATCTCGGGAAATACAAGCAGATGCTTGTGCGTATCGTGAAGAGCTATGAGCACGAAGCGAAGATGCTCGGTGTGAAAGCATTGAACCTGATGGAGCAGCACGGGCTGGCATATGACGATTTCAAATGGGGGGATAAATCAGGATTCATGTTGTTCATCAAGCTGACCAACGGAATTGTGGAAAAACCATCCAAACGCCTCATCGGACTTGTTGATAATGTGGATGTATGGTTCAGTGGCAAAGCGAATAAAAAAGAGAATGATATCCGTTCAGCCTATGCTGCAGGGCTGAATGCGTGTGTGCAGGACATCATTCAACTTTCCCGGAATGACCGTGATTATCTGACAGCGAAACAGCTGCTGCGTAACTTCTTCACCCTGGGTATCCTCAATGATATCAAGCTGCGGCTACGTAAGCTGCAACAGGAAAATAACACCCTCTTTCTTTCGGATACCACGGAGCTGCTGAACGATATCATCGCTGGAACCGACTCTCCATTCATCTATGAAAAAACGGGTGCACTGCTCACCAACTTCATGATCGACGAGTTTCAGGATACCTCACGCATGCAGTGGGATAACTTCAAACCTTTGATTGAGGAGAGCCTGGCATCGAACAACTTTAATCTGATCGTGGGTGATGTGAAACAGAGCATTTACCGTTTTCGTAATTCCGACTGGCGGTTGCTCGAAGAGCAGGTGGAGGATGACTTACATCCTGAGAATATCCAGAAGCATCTGCTCAACACCAACTGGCGCAGTGATGCCAACATCATCCATTTTTACAACGCTTTTTTTACGAAGGCGGCCACTATCCTGCAGGATGATTTCGACAGAGCGGTTGCACAAACACCGGAAAGTGAATCTGACGACAACAGCAACAGACAAATCGCGGATGCCTATGTCGATGTGTATCAAAATGTACCAGAAAATAAAGAAGAGAGCGGCGGACAGGTGAAAATAACCTTCCTGAAATCAGATAAAGGAGATGAGTGGAAGAGCGAGGTGCTGGAACAGCTGCCGCACGAGATAGAATCATTGCAGGATCAGGGGTTCGCGCTGAAAGATATCGCCATCGTGGTGAGGTGGAACCATGAGGCGACGGAGGTGGCGGAGACACTACTTAATTACAGGGAACAGCACCCTGAGTCGCCCTACCGGTATGATATCATATCCAATGAAGCACTCCTAATCGGTAATGCGCAGAGTGTGAAAGCTGTCATTGCGCTGATGCGCCATTTCCGTAATCCGAACGACAAGACACGTCTGATGATGGCGGTGTATGAATTTTACCGGTTCCACCGGAGCAGCTCCCCCGACGAGGCGCTGCAGAACTTTCGTGAAGAGGCTGCAGGTGATTTTCCCGACGAGATCAGATCACGTCTCAACGAGCTTAGTTCACTCCCTTTCTACGATATGGTTGAATCATTCTTCGCACTGTCGGGAGATGCGCTCGACCAGAAAGAGAACGCCCACCTGCAGGCATTTCTTGATATCGCACTCCGATTCAGCACGAAAGCATCGTCCGACCTGAACGACTTCCTCGACTGGTGGGATGAGAAAGGGTGCAAGAAAGCGCTCTTCTCTCCCGACGATCAGGATGCCATCCGTCTTATCACCATTCACAAATCGAAGGGACTGGGCTTCGGAGTGGTCATCATGCCCTTCGCCAACTGGGAGGTGGATCACAAGGCAACGCACAACAACATCATCTGGTGTAAGCCCAAAGCTGCACCATTCGATGCGTTGAGCGTGGCACCGCTGAAATATGGAAAAAGCCTGGCCGAGACCATCTTCAGGGACGATTACCTGGAAGAGAAAAGATTCACCTATATCGACAACCTGAATCTGCTCTACGTCGCTTTTACCCGCACAAAACACCGGTTGATTGTTTTCGCACCACAGCCCGGAAAACCGGACACTATCACCACTATGGCTGATCTGTTGTGGCGTGGTATTACCGACGTCAGGGATAAACAAAACAGTGACAGCCTTCTTATTTCGCTGGGTGATCATTTCACTGAAGGTGACAGCGAAAGCATTTTCGTGTATGGCAAACCGGAGAAAAAAGAGGCTGATATCAATCAACAGTCGGTAAGCACCTGTCAGACCGGCAAATGGCAATCAATTCCATTTGACAACCGTCTGAAGTTGCGTCTCAATTCAATTGGCTTCTTCACTGACGATGGCAGTCGTGATTTCGGCACGCTTATGCATGATATCGTCAGCAGGGTGAAGTATGTCTCTGATATTCCGGCAGCGGTGGAGAGAAAAATTACTGAAGGTGAGCTGAGTGAACAGGAGAGGGAGAAGACAATCCGGGTGTTAAGTGATGTCCTCTCTCTTCCCGATGTGACGGAATGGTACACCGACAAGTATAGCATACTCAATGAGGCTCAGATGCTTCATCCCCGCTTCGGGTTCAGTCGCCCCGACAGGGTGATGATTGGCAACAACGAAGTGATTGTGGCCGATTACAAGTTTGGTGAAAAGGAAGATACGAAGTACATCCGTCAGGTAGAGCGGTATGTGAAGACGATAGAGGAGATGGGCTATCCCGGTGTGAAGGGATTTGTTTTTTATGTGAGGCTGGGAAAGACAGTGTTGGTGTCATGAGAACCCCGGAGCCTGATCACCATTCATTCATCTGAACTGATTTTAACTTCAGCTTGACCAGCTTCCCGTCCATTGCCGAAATATAGAGCTCATCACTCTCTGTGGGCAGTATCATATTTATCAGCCCGCTGGAGATCCGGTATTTCCATAGAAAAGCACCGTCAGAT
This sequence comes from Proteiniphilum sp., assembly GCA_015478855.1. Taxonomy (GTDB): domain Bacteria; phylum Bacteroidota; class Bacteroidia; order Bacteroidales; family Dysgonomonadaceae; genus Proteiniphilum. The sequence continues at coordinate 19,192 of JADMKJ010000016.1, read as the reverse complement.
GCACGGTAGGCATAGATCAACCCTTTATCGGTAGGTGCGAAAACAACACCGTTCTTCTCCACCACCGGCGTGGGTGTCAGTTCATAACCCATATCCTCACCCGAGGAGATCCAACTGATCCTTCTTTCAGGAACAGTGGCATCGATGGCAAGCAGTTCACCATCCATCGTCTTGGCGTAAACAGTATTGCCATCCTCCGATATCCCGATGGATTCACGCACCCTGTTTTCGGGATCATTGTATCGCCAGATCACATCACCCGACTTTTCGTCCAGGACAGTCATGTACCTGTCAGGAGATGCGAGATAGATACGTCCGTGGGCAACTACAGGCACGACCTGTGCCGGTGAGAGCATACGGTTTGTATGCCCGTTGTGCCATATCCACCGTGATCGCCCCGTTGCAGTGTCGAGCGCGTAAAACCTGTTACCCCAGCTTCCGAAGAATAACACCCCTTCTTTCACGAGGGGACGGGTCACCACAAAATTCTTCACACTGTCGAAATCCCACAGGAGCTCTCCTGATCTATTATCCCACGCACGGCAATGGCCGTCACCCCCGGCAATGATCACGCTGTTGCCTGAGCAGACGGGAGAGGAGACCACCGCCTTGTCATTTTTCAGCTTGAACTGTTCTTTTCCGTTGTCTGCATTTAATCCATAGAGGTAGGAATCGGACGAAGCCACCCACACCTTATCGTTACAAACCGTGGGCGTGGAATAGATCTTACCATCTGTTTGATAGGTCCAGAGGGTGCTTCCGTCAACCACTTTCACCGCTTTGACCTCACCGGAGGTGTTGGTATAAACAAGCCGGTCGTTGTGCAGATACATCCCGCCTCCCATGTCACTTTTCTCCTGCTGGCTCCACACCTCCTCCACATAGGGATGGTGTTGATTGAGGGTATAGTCGGGACGGGGCGGGTTACTCTCCCACACAGGGCGCAGTTCTGTCGAATAACTGAGCCACGGTGACAATGTTTCACCGGAAACACGACGCTCCCGCAGGGTGATCGAATCTCTGTCCACCGTGATGATCGTATATCCGCCGAAATCATCTTTCGCCCTCAGGTTGGAGCGGCACATCGCACCATTCACACCCTCGAAGTTCATCTTTTTGTTATGATGCCCATGACCGCAAAGCATCAACTGCACATTGTAGGGTTTGAACGCATCCATCACCTCAAACCAGTTGTTCAGTCCGTTGTCCATCGGGTAATGGTTCACATAGATAATGGGCATATCAGTGTCGCTCTTCTCCAGCTCTTCAAAAAACCATGTGAGGTTCTCGCGTGGTATCTGCCCCGGTCCCATGCGCATATTGGGTCCCGATGCCAGACCGATAAACCTGTACCCCCGGTATTCAAAACCAAACGTCTCATTGCCGAACACCCTCAGGAAATCGTTCGTCCCGCTTTCCGACCAGTTGGAATCGTGGTTGCCGGGAAGCACATGCCAGGGAATGGTCAGCTCATCCATCAGACATCTGGCCGTACGCAGCTCATCATAGGAGCCGAACTCCGTCACATCACCCGATAGAATGACAAAATCAATATCGGGAAGCCTGTTGATGTCACTCACCGTACGAAACAGATCCTCATCGTTGTTCGGGTTACCGACATGTGTATCTGTGATCAGTGCGAAGCTGAACGATTCCCGCTGTTGTGCAAAAACAGAAAAACCGATCATTATCGAAAGGAGAAAGAGAATCTGCTTCTTCATCACTCTGATTTTAAAGTTTTGATTTCTTAATACTTATTTCTACTTTCCAGGTGCTTAGTGCTGATTATTAAAAAACTCATTGAAGTAGAGTATCTGATACTTCACCGCGTTGCTCCAGTATGGTCTGTTGTGCGCTCCCGGACGGGAGATGAAATCGTGCGGTATATTGCGGTAGCGGAGTTCATCGTGCAGCCGTTTGTTCACCTGATAAAAGAAATCCTCCGTGCCACAATCCACGATGATCTTCAAAGCATTGGGTGTCAGAAGATGGAGTTGACCCATCACACTGTATTCATTCCAGTTTTCCGGCTGCTCGCTCTGCAGCCCCAGACGCTTTGACATCTCCCAGCTGTATGGAAATGGACGTATGTCCACTCCCCCGCTCATGCTTCCACAGGCACCAAACACCTCCTGATTGCGGAAAGCAAGGTACAAGCCACCATGACCACCCATGCTCAGTCCGGTGATGGCACGTCCCTCACGTGAGGCTACAGTTTTGTATTGCTTATCTACCCAGGTGGTCAGCTCTTTTGAGACGAATGTCTCGTACTGATAGGTTGAATCGACAGGACTGTCCCAATACCAGCTGCTGTAACCGCCATCGGGACAGACAATCATCATTCCGTATTGATCGGCCAGCTCCTTAAGATGCGGTGCATCCTTAACCCAGCCATCGTATCTTCCGCTATAGCCATGCAACAGATAGAGCACGGGGTGTGCAGACTGTTCATCATATGATTGTGGTTTGATAATGACTGCTTTGATGTTTTTATGCATCTTTTCACTAAACACGCTCACCGTATCTACTGTAGCAGAGAAAGCACCCAGGGTAAACAGTGCAGCTAAAAGGAAACTGATTGTAAAACGCTTCATTGTATTATTATTATATGATTATGTTCCCCCAAAGATACAAAAAATAAAAAAAGAATTGAATTGTCTGCTGTGAGTAATCCAGTACACTTTTCTCTTCATCAACTATATGCATTATTGAAAATGCAACAAATAGGAGATGTAAAACGTTAATGAAAAAGTAAATCACCATTTAAAATAAAGAATTTATGGATATTCAATTCAGAATAAACGACAAAAACCAGGGCAGCTTTTTTATTGAGAAAGAGGGACGGCAGATTGCTGAGCTCGATTTTGAGGTGAAGGACAACCTCCTCAATGCCTATCATACAGGTGTACGACCCGAGCTGGAAGGACAGGGAATTGCGGCAAGATTGTTTAATGAAATGGTCAGTTACTCACGTGAAAAAAAGTATCAGGTTATTCCATCCTGTTCTTATATCCTTGTCAAGTTCAGAAGGCATCCCGACGAATACAGTGATCTCTGGTATCGCTCTGAGGATGAACCAACAGGTGAAGCATGCGGTGTTAAACCTAAAGGAAGTTAGTAAGTCAAACTGCTGTTTGCGAATCTTCTTTAAACTTAAACTATGGAAATGAACATCGAAACAATAAGCGCCATTGCACTCGGTATAGGGCTTAGTGCCAGCACCGGATTCAGGGTTTTCATCCCACTGCTTGTAGCGGGGATCGCCTCGCATTTCGGATTGCTTCCTCTGGGTGAGAGCTTCGGGTGGATGGGATCTGTTCCCGCGCTTATCAGCTTCGGTGTGGCTGCCGTGGTGGAAGTGCTTGCCTATTACATCCCCTTTGTAGACAATCTGCTCGATAGCATCGCCACACCACTCTCCGTTGGTGCAGGTACGTTACTGATGACCTCGGTCTTTCCAGCCGAGAATGAATGGATCAGGTGGATCATGGGGTTTGTGGTGGGTGGAGGTGCGGCTGCCACCATACAGAGCGGAAGTGCATTCACCCGCCTCGTCTCTACCGGCTTCACGGCGGGAACAGGCAACCCGGTTGTTTCTACCGGTGAGGGCGTGGCAGCCACAGGGTTCTCCGTCATGTCACTTTTCACACCCATCCTGGTTGCGGTACTGCTGATTGTTTTGATGATTCTACTGCTCCGTTTTGCCTATCGGCGCATGGTTAAGAAAAGGAAGAAAGAGCTTCCCACCTTCAGCAACGTGAAGACCGAATAAAGGTATGATGTTTGTGCTATGAAGTACTGAAAAATAGACCGTCAGGTCGTTCAGCAGTTATCTCTTTTTGATATCTTTCTCTGATGAGCGAGCGACCTGACGGATTTGTACCGCATCTTAATTCTGCGAAGATAACCTAAAATAATTTATTCTTTGGCTTTGATGCCGCAACCTATTGCTTTTGTTGTTGCCGGATCGGGGTTCTTTCCCTCCAGTAATGACCACGCTGCATTGGCGGCATAGTGCTCTTCTACTTCCGACTCATCCTGATAATTATCATCGATGGTTCCGGTATAGGTGACGACGAAACTTCCATCACCCATATTCTTCAGGAGGAAGACCTCCGGGGTACGTGATGCACCGTAAGCGGGATATATCTGTTGCCCTTCATCAGCCAGGTATGGAAAGGGATAGTTTCTCTCAGCCGCCCTCATTTTCATCTCGTCGAAGGAGTCAGCTGGTTGCGATACAGGATCATTGGGGTTGATCAGTACCACTGGAATACCCTGAGGGGCAAACTCCTGATGCAACCGGATCATCCTCTCTTCATAAGCCTGTACGTAGGGACAGGGATTGCAGGAAAAAATCACGAACACTCCCTTTTCATTCGTGTAGTCTGAGAGTGCGACGGTACTGCCATCAATATTTTTCAGAGAAAACGAAGGCGCTGTCTCTCCCACTGCTATTGGTTGTGCATTCAGTGCAACCGCACCGAGAGCAAAAACAGATAAAATAAAGAATAACCTTTTCATGCGTGTAAAAATTATTGATTTTTATAATGTTAATCAGTCAATAACGGAAGAATGGTCTCCTCCAGCTCATCGTAAGTGAATTCTTTCTGGTAAAATTTACTAAAACCGTTGCCATAGATGAGGGTTGCAGGGATTGCACCGGTCCACTCTTCGTCCACAAGCGGGATCCATCGGTTGGAACGGGGATCATCCAGAAGGATTACCTCATTTCTCATCTCCTCTCTCTCTATGAAAGGGATTAGCCTTGCCTGCAGCTGATTGGGGAAATCAAGACTAACCATCAATATTTTCACTTTCTTATCGCTGTACATCTCACCCAGTTGTTCAAAAGAGGGTATTTCTTTGAGGCAGGGTGCACACCAGGTTGCCCAGAAGTTGATAAGGTAGACCGTATCATTCTCTTTTTGCAACAATGGCTGTAGTTGTTCAAAAGTTACCACCTTTACAGCCTTTTGATTCTGCTCACCTGAATAGTTGAATGAGGTCATCAGAAGATAAGAGAGACTTATATAGAGAGGGAGGTGTAATTTCATCTTACTCTCATTTTGAGATTACTACTGTGATTCTATTCGCTAAACAAACAGTCAGGGAAGCTTGTTCAGCATAAAAGGCTATGATACTGTTAAATATAAAATAAAAAGGTTAATCACGGAGATGATTAGGGGAGAATTCTGGGGGAGGAGGAAAATTATTCTCAATGACAGTTTACTTTGTTGCCGGGTACTACTTCATCACCAGAGATCAGTTTCCGTGCTATGCAACTTCCCAGAGCACGTGCTTTTTCTTCCACCTCTCTCAACATACCCTGCTTCATGATAACCGGTTCAGCGATAAACTCGAATTCAGAACCCTCAGCGAATGCCAACAACTGTTTGGCAGATGCATCTGCCCAGGTGAAACTGCCGAAGCAACCAAAGAAACGGTTCTTTATGTTACGGTTCTGCAATGCTGAAACCAGGTTCTCTACGCCGGGATAGAGTTTATTGTTGTAGGTAGGCGACCCGATGATCAACCCTTTATATTTAAATACATCACGGATAATATCCGATTCGTGACTTTTTGCCACATTGTGCATGACTATGTTCTTCATTCCATTCTCAGCAGCCTCAGCTGCAATCATTTCGGCCAGCTGTTCGGTGTTGCCGTACATGCTTCCGTAGGCAATCACCAGCCCGTTATCGGCTTCGTACCTGCTAAGCTTATCGTAGAGTCCTATTACCTCGCTGATGTTCTCCTGCTGTGTCCAGACAGGGCCATGTGTTGAGCAGAGCAGTTCAATCTCTGTTCCGTCCAGCTTCTTCAATGCTGTCTGCACGGGTGAACCAAATTTCCCCACTATGTTGGAATAGTAACGTATCATTTCATCCCAATATCTCTCGGGGTTCAGCTGACTATCCATCACACCTCCGTCGAGCGTCCCGAAAGTACCAAAAGCATCGGCACTGAACAAAGTCCTCTTCTCCGGCACATAGGTCATCATCGTCTCCGGCCAGTGCACCATAGGGGTCATATAAAACCGTAGTGTATCTCTTCCAAGGCTCATTTCATCCATATCCTCAATCAAAACCACGTTGGTGGTAATCCCGTAATACCCCTTCAGCATCTCAATGGTACGCTTGTTCCCCACGATCTGAATACCCGGGTATCTTGCCACAAGTAACCCTATAGAACCTGAATGATCGGGTTCCATATGGTTTACAACCAGATAGTCGATTGGTTTATCACCCAATACCGATTGGATCTTGTGAAAAAAGAGATCAGAGTAACAGATATCAACAGTGTCTATCAACGTCGTTTTCTCATCGGTGATCAAGTAAGAATTGTAAGAGACACCATGCGGCAAAGGCCACAGGTTTTCAAAAAGATGTTTGGTGCGATCATTCACACCCACGTAGAAAATATCTTTCGTGATTTCGAGCGGTTTGTACATTTGTTTTCTTTCTCTGATTGAGTAATCGGAAAATTATCTTTTTTTGGATTTCGGTTTTGGTTTGTACATCTCAGATTCTTTCGGGGTATCTGCCACCTCTGCCGGACGTTTTAAAGCTACCCAGATGAGCCATATCCCCCACATGATGAAAGGAATACTTAGCCATTGACCGAGAATTAATCCGGTATTATCACGCATGGCATTTTCAGAATCAACCTGTACATTTTTAATATATTCAACGAAGAAGCGGAACAGGAAAATAATCAGTATCCCCACGCCGGTGATCAGTCCTTTCCTGTCTTTGGCACTCGTTCCCCAGTAAAGATAGAGAGTGATAGCAAAAACCACTAGGTAGACCAAAGCTTCATATATCTGTGTGGGATGTGATGGATCGGTGTATACAGGTTCTGCTCCCTGCATCCATTGGTAGAGGTTATCTACAAAACGAAATCCCCAGGGCTTGTCGGTAGGTCCGCCATATATCTCATGATTCATCAGGTTGCCCAGCCGGATCATCGCAGCGGTAAATCCGGTAGGTACCATCACCCGGTCGAAGGTCCAGAGCATGCTTTGCTTTGTCACCTTTCTGGAATAGAGCCATACGGCAATGATGATACCGATTACGCCTCCATGGCTTGCAAGTCCGCCTTCCCACACCTTTAGTATCTCAAGCGGGTGGGCCAGATAATAACCCGGCTCATAGAAGAGACAGTGTCCTATTCGTGCCCCTGCAATGATGCCCACCATCATGTATACAAAGAGTGAATCGAACCACTTTTCAGGAAGATCCTCATGTCTGAAGATCTTTTGTACGATGTAAACGGCTACAACCAGGCCGATGACCCACAAGAGCCCGTACCATCGTATTTCACGGCCAAGAAGCGTAAAAAGTGCAGGATCAACATCCCAGGTTACAGAAAGTAATATATCCATCAGATTTGAATTTGTGGCAAAGTTAATAAAATTATACCAGTTTCTTAATCCAGAATTCCTTTTCTCCGGGTAACAAATCCACCACGGGAAGTTCAATCATTGTATATGCTCCGGGACGTTGTTTCATGGAGGCACGTGCCCCACCCACAAGTACCTGAGCCGTGAGCGCAGGATTATTGATGCGCATATCGAACCGGAAAAGCTGGTTTTGTGTATTTCCCGAGACACCTTTACGTTCCATCAATACTCCATGGCCCATATCCTTGAGTGCTTCCACATCCTCAACCTGGAACACATGTGTTTCGTCGTGGACAAAATAGTCATCGCTTTTGATCATCTGTGCAACGGGTGCGAAATCAAACCCCTCCAGCAACTCGATATAAACCATTCTGCGATGGACACCCGTCCCGGTGGGGATTGTCATGGAGAGTGCAGCCTTCACACCTTCAATCGCTTTCACGGCAACCGTATGGCCCATGCTCATTCCCGGGCCAAAGTTGGTGTAAGTAATCCCTTTTGGTGCGAGTGCTTCCAGGAGCGTCCGTATTACAGAGTCACTACCCGGGTCCCAACCGGCGGAGATTACAGATACAGCGTTCTTTCTCCTGGCAACTTCATCCAGTGATGCACGTAGTTGCACTATCTGCCCGTGGATATCGAAACTATCAACCGTATTTATCCCCTGCTCCAAACACTCTTTGGCATACTTCTCCACACTTCTGGTAGGAGTACAAAGGATGGCAACATCCGGATCCGTCAGCTCAGACACCGTAGACACAACGCTATATTGCTTCAGTTCGGATGGTACATTTGTGGCATCCCGACGTACTATACCTGCAACCTCAAAGTCCGGTGCACTTTCAAGTGCCTCCAGCACATATCTACCAATATTTCCATAGCCGATAACGGCTGCTCTGATTTTTTTTGACATAAATATTTTCCTTTAATATGTTTTATTTCTCCACTACTCACCTCTTATTATTAAGAATTACAAAAATAGACAAAAAGGTGAAATATGAAAAGGATGATCTATTCCATTCGGGCTGTTTCATCTTCTGAAAACTCATCACTCTCCTCATCACTCTCCTCATCACTCTCCTCATC
>JADMKJ010000016.1:0-10601 GCA_015478855.1 Proteiniphilum sp. | reverse complement strand
CTCATCACTCTCCTCATCACTCTCCTCATCACTCTCCTCATCCCATGTCTCCACAGGCTTCTGTGGTCCCTGCCTACGGAAAATAACTGCAAGCAGTAGACCGCTCACAGCCCCCGACAGGTGTCCCTCCCACGAGATTGAGGCATCTACCATCTCCGCTATGGGGAAGATACTCCATACGGTACCGCCATATATAAAAGCGACAATCATCGATACAGCGACTAAAGGAATATATTTTCTGAAGAGGCCGCTAAAAAAAAGAAAGAAAAGGATGGCAAAAACCAGTCCGCTGGCTCCTACATGATAGGAATCACGACCAATGATCCATGTCACCGAGCCACTCAGAACCCACAAATAGAGCAACATATTGAGAGCAATCTTGCTGTAAAAGTAGAAAAGCAACCAGATAAGTATCAGTAATGAGATGGTGTTTGACCATAGGTGAGAGAAGGAGGAATGAAGGAAAGGTGAAAAAATGATTCCTTTCAGTCCGCCCACATCACCTGGTTTAATCCCCAGACGTGAATAGTTCCAATCAGACACACCGGCATTCGCGAAAATGAACGACAACCAAATAATAGCCACAAACAGAAAGGCAGGCAACAATGCCAACCACATCCTTTTTTTTACAAAACTGTAGGCGGATGAATTATCTCTGTTCATTTCCAATAATTAAAAGTTTCCGTTTTCTCCTCTCACACCGCAAATGTACAAACAAATCGCAGCAACTGTAAATAAAAAAAGAAACAAAGAATTTAATCATTTCAATGTTTGTGCAATAATTTCTATTTTACTATCTTTCGGGTGAATTCAAAGGCACATACTTAACCATAAACTGTTTTCAACGATGAGTTATCTGAAATTCGACAAAGACCTGATGATCAATCTGGAATATTCTTTATACCGAAACGTATTAAGAACGAACAGACGAGGGGCTTACCAAAACACATCGATATCAGGGTGCAACACAACTAAATATCAGGGTCTTTTGGTGATGCCCGTGCCTTATATGGATGATGAAAATCATCTAATCCTCTCCTCCTTCGATGAAACAGTTATTCAACACGGTGCTGAATTTAATCTGGGTATTCACCGATATGCCGGAGATAGTTATAGTCCCAAGGGACATAAATATATACGTGAGTTCAACTGTGACAGCGTCCCCAAGACCATTTACCGTGTGGGAGGGGTGATCCTGTCGAAAGAAATCATGTTTTCCTCGAAAGAAAACAGGTTAATGATTCGCTTCACCTTGCTGGATGCACACTCACCTACAACAATACGTTTTAAACCATTTCTGGCATTTCGGAAAATCTCGCAACTGACACATGAAAATGATCAGGTGGACAGGTCCTACAGGGAAGTGGAAAACGGTATCAGCACCTGCATGTATTTTGGTTATCCGGAGCTCTTCATGCAGTTCAGCAAGATGCCTGAATTTGTTTATCATCCCGATTGGTATCACGATATTGAGTATCTGCAGGATCTGGAAAAAGGTGATACATTCCGGGAAGATCTCTATGTGCCCGGTTACTTTGAGATGTCCATCGAAAAGGACGAAGTGATCATCTTCTCTGCCGGTGACATTCTTGTAGACACTTCCACCCTGGCAAAGGAATTCGATTATGAAATATACAAACGTACCCCCCGTTCGAACTTTTACAACTGTCTGAAGAACTCAGGTCATCAGTTCTATTATGTCCCCAACAAGGATGAGTACTACCTTCTTGCCGGTTATCCCTGGTTTAAAGTGAGAGCACGTGATCAGTTTATTGCTCTCCCGGGATGCACGCTGTCAGTGAAGAAGCCACTGGATTATGAAAAAATTATGGATACTGCCATTCCTCATTTGAGGAACTTCATGGCAGACAAGCCCTTCAAAAGTTGTCTCAAGCAGATAGATGACCCTGATGTACTATTGTGGGTTGTTTGGTCGTTGCAACAATACTGGAGAGAAAACAGAACTGCATTCACCGAAAAATACAGCGATTTCCTCTTCGAGATTATCAGTTATATTTTAGAAAGAAAACATCCGAACCTGGCTTATCATGAGGAGGATGGACTGTTGACTACTTACGGCCACGACAAAGCTGTCAGCTGGATGAATGCGTTGATAGAGGGAAAGCCAGTCATTCCCCGATCGGGATACCTTGTAGAATTTAACGCTCTCTGGTACAATGCACTGAAGTTTGCTGAAGAGGTGGCCATAGAAAAGGGTAAGACTGCCGAGGGCACTTTTTACGAGAGTATAGCACGACTGGCAGGCAACTCTTTCACCGAGATATTTTTCAATGATGCAGGCTATCTCTATGATTATATTGATGGCAACTATAAAGATCCGAATGTACGTCCGAATATGATTTTTGCCGTTTCACTTCCCCATTCTCCTTTGGAGAGGAGTCAAAAAAAATCAGTGATTGATTTTGTAACCAAAGAATTACTTACCACCTGTGGTATACGTACTGTTACTCCAAAGAGTGACCTTTTTCACCCTCATTGCACAGGCTCAGAAAATGAGAAGAAGAAAGCCTATTTTAACGGTATGGCTTTCCCCTGGTTACTGGGTGCTTATATTGAAGCTTATCTGAATGTTTTTCATATGAGTGGATTGTCTTTGGCAGACAGGATAATGGTTGAGATGGAGGGAGAAATACAGAATGACTGTATAGGAAGCATCTCGGAATTCTACGATTCCAACCCCCCATTCATTGCCCATGGCGGCTATTCTTTTGCCATGAGTGTGGGAGAACTGTTGAGGGCACAGCATTTAATAAACAGATACGAATAAACGAGTAATCGATATACTGTAAAATACAGGCATCAGGAATTTATAATATCGGATAGATGAAGGCATTAATGTTTGGTTGGGAGTTCCCGCCACATATACTCGGAGGATTAGGCACGGCGAGCTATGGACTTACAAAAGGGATGGCTCAGCAGGATGACATGGAGATCCTCTTTGTGATACCCAAGCCATGGGGAGATGAAGATCAGAGCTTCATGAAGATCATTGGTGCTAACAATACACCTTTAGTATGGCGTGATGTCTCCTGGGAAACAGCGCAGTCAAGGCTGGGAAAATACATGGATACACAAGAGTATTACTGGATGCGCGATAACATCTATGCCGACTTCACCTACATGAACACCAACGATCTGGGATGCATTGAATTTTCCGGCAGATATCCGAACAATATTCTTGAAGAGACCAACAACTACTCCATCGTTGCCGGTGTGATTGCACGCACCTATCAGTTCGATGTCATTCATTCCCACGACTGGCTCACGTACCCCGCCGGTCTTCATGCCAAGAGTGTGACGGGAAAGCCAATGGTGATTCATGTGCATGCCACGGAATTCGACCGCAGTCGCGGCAAGCCCAATCCCATCGTATATGGTATTGAAAAGGATGGTATGGACAATTGTGATCATATCATCTGCGTAAGTGATCTTACCCGTCGCACAGTGATTGAGAACTATCATCAGCCCTACTGGAAAGTAACAACCGTGCACAACGCCGTCGATCCACTCAGTCCTGAGATTGAAGCGATTGAACGACTATCCGGTGTACCGGAAAAGGTGGTCACGTTCCTCGGAAGAATCACCATGCAGAAAGGCCCCGAATTTTTCGTTGATGCTGCCACCCAGGTTCTACGCAAAACCGATCATATCCGTTTTGTGATGGCAGGCAGCGGTGACATGATGGATCAGATGATCCGGCTAGTCGCCGACAGAGGTATTGCCGATAAATTTCATTTTACCGGATTCCTGCGGGGTAAGCAGGTTTACGAGATGCTGAAATCGAGTGATGTATATGTGATGCCCTCCGTATCGGAGCCTTTTGGCATCTCACCACTGGAAGCCATGCAGTGTAATGTGCCAAGTATTATTTCTTACCAGTCGGGATGTTCAGAGATTCTTCATAACGTGATCAAAACCGATTACTGGGATGTGGATGCGATGGCAGACGCCATTTACTCTATCTGTACTTATCCCGCGATGGCAGAGCATTTGAAGATTGAAGGCAAAGTTGAAGTAGACAACATTAAATGGGAAGATGCCGGAAAAAAAATACGCCACATCTACGATAACCTTATGTAAGAATCAAAAATAAATCAACGAATATAAGATGAAGACAATTTGTGTTTATTTCCAGATCCATCAACCTTTCCGGTTAAAAAGATACCGTTTTTTCAATATAGGCAGAGATCATTATTATTTTGATGATTATGCCAACGAGGATATATTGCAGCAGATAGCTGCCCGCTCCTACATCCCCGCCAACCGTATGTTGCTCGATCTGGTAAATCAATATAAAGGAAAATTTAAAGTGGCATTTTCCATTTCAGGGGTGGCACTCGAACAACTGGAGATATATGCTCCGGAGGTGATAGAAGGATTTCGTGAACTGGCAAAAACAGGAAATGTTGAATTTCTTACCGAGACATATGCCCACTCACTTGCCAGTCTCTTTGATCCGGAAGAATTCCGCAATCAGATAAAACAACATGCCGAGAGAATAGAAGTACTGTTTGATCAGAAACCGACTGTGGTGCGAAATACTGAACTGATCTATTCCGATGATATTGCTGAGATGGTATATGATATGGGCTATACCAGGATGATTACAGAAGGTGCGAAACATATTCTCGGGTGGAAAAGTCCCAATTACGTGTACCATGCCGCCTCTCAGCCCGGCATGAAGCTTTTGCTTAAGAACAGCCGGTTTAGTGAAGATATTGCTTACAGGTTCTCCAATTACAGTTGGAATGAGTACCCGCTGACAGCTGAGAAATTCATCTCCTGGATAGCCGCTACCTCACCTGAGGAAAAAGTGTTCAACCTCTTTATGAACTACGAGACCCTGGGTAACCTACAACCATCGCACACCGGCATTTTTGAATTTATCAAAGCATTGCCACGTTTTGCCTTTGAAAAAGGGATCGGATTTACAACACCCGGAGAAGCACTGGATTCCCATGAATCAGTGGGACCAATCAATGTACCCAATACAATCTCATGGTCTGATGAGGAGCGTGATGTGAGTGCCTGGCTGGGGAACAAACTACAACAGAGTGCGCTCAAATCACTCTATGAAATGGGTGAAAGGGTACGTCTCTGCACCGACCGTCGCTTAAAGTATGACTGGATCTATCTGCAGTCGAGTGACCATTTTTATTACATGTCGACAAAACATTTCGGTGGGGGAGAGAGTAAGTTTAGTCCCTATATGTCTCCTTATGACGCTTTTAACAATTACATGAATGTGCTCAGTGATTTCAACGGACGTGTGAAAGCGCAATATCCTGATACGGTTGATAATGAAGAATTGAATGCGTTGCTTACCACCATCCACAACCAGGAGATGGAGATCAAACGGCTTCAGATGGAATTGAAAACCGTCATAGGCAGCAATGAAGAGTTGTTAGTGGAAAAAAGTAATAAATCTGAAAAAACAGTCAAGTAAATCAGACACAGGAACCAATAAAAAAAGGAGCCTTAAGGCTCCTTCTTTATTGGTAACATATAATGTTCTGTTTATTTTGCGTAGCTCACAGCACGTGTCTCACGTATCACGGTGATTTTCACCTGACCCGGGTAGGTCATCTCGGTTTGAATCTTACGTGCAATCTCATCAGACAGCTTCTCTGTTTCCATATCATCAATCTTGTCAGCACCCACTATCACACGTAGTTCACGGCCTGCCTGAATGGCATATGTCTTTACCACGCCGGGGTATGAGAGTGCCAGGTTCTCAAGATCATTCAGTCGTTTAATATATGCCTCCACAATCTCACGACGTGCACCCGGACGTGCACCCGATATAGCATCACATACCTGTACTATCGGCGCCAGCAGTGTTGTCATCTCCACCTCATCGTGGTGTGAGCCGATCGCATTGCATATATCCGGTTTCTCCTTGAATTTCTCCGCCAGCTTCATGCCAAGCACTGCATGTGGCAGCTCCGGTTCATCATCCGGCACTTTGCCAATATCATGTAATAGACCGGCACGTTTCGCCTTCTTGGGGTTCAACCCCAGCTCCGATGCCATGATAGCACATAGATTGGCCACCTCACGAGAGTGTTGCAACAGGTTCTGACCGTAGGATGAGCGATATTTCATCTTCCCCACCATGCGGATCAACTCAGGATGCAAACCGTGAATACCCAAATCTATCACCGTTCGCTTGCCGGTTTCAATGATCTCTTCCTCGATCTGTTTCTTCACCTTCGACACCACCTCCTCAATACGGGCAGGGTGAATACGTCCGTCGGTGACCAGCTGATGTAGTGACAGTCGGGCAATCTCACGGCGTACGGGATCAAATCCCGACAACACAATTGCCTCCGGTGTGTCGTCCACCACAATCTCTACTCCCGTAGCAGCTTCCAGCGCCCGTATATTCCTCCCTTCACGGCCTATAATACGACCTTTCACCTCATCTGAATCGATGTGAAAGACTGTGATAGAGTTCTCAATAGATGTCTCTGTGGCTACGCGTTGTATTGACTGAATCACAATACGCTTGGCCTCTTTATTAGCCGTCATCTTGGCCTCTTCCATAATGTCGTTAATGTACGACTGAGCACCAGTCTTGGCCTCCTCCTTCAATGACTCTACCAAACGCTCTTTTGCTTCTTCAGCTGAAAGGCTGGAGATGGTCTCCAGTTTTTCCACCGACTGACGGTGCAGACGCTCCAGCTCGGCACCTTTTTTCTCAATAAACTCCTGTTGGTTGGTAAGATTAAGTTTTATCTCATCTACTTCACCTGATTTTTTGTTCAGCTCTTCCTGTTTCTGGTTGAGTGTCATTTCACGTTGCTTAAGCCTGTTTTCGGTAAGCTGAATCTTTGTTGTTCGTGCATTCGCCTGCTTCTCAGCTTCGGCTTTCATAGCCAGTGTCTCCTCTTTCGCCTCCAGTAATTTTTTCTTTTTGATTACTTCGGCATCTTTTTCCGCATCGCTCAGAATGTTCCGGGCACGGGAGGTGGCCATCTTACCGGTCAGGAACCAGGCAACAACCGCCCCGATTACCAACCCGATAATTCCTATTACTATTTCCATATTGTTAATGATTAATTTGATTTATATACACTTCCTCGTTTAATACAAGAAAGGAAGTACTTCTATTCTCTTAGCAATGACCTTTAGTTTGTTTGTCCAATTTACAAAAAATAAAAATCGCACACAGTTAAACACATAATTCTCTATGTGCATAAAAGGTGCGTCTGTTAAGTCCCACAAAGAGTGAGAACTGGTCATTTTTTCAGATAATCATCCAATTCGCCGATGAGCGAATCAATTTTATCTTCAAAGGGTTTCGTATTATTCTTATCACCGAGAGAAAAATTCTCTGCCAATGCCTGTATGGCTGTCATAGCCATAAAATCCTGTGTTGTCATGTTGGAGCTTTCTCCACCGTAAGCAACGCGGTATTGGTTTATCTTCGTATTTATCTTTTTGGCTGCATCACGAAATGCCTGCTCATCCGACTTATTAATTTTCAACGGATACCTTCTGCCGGCAATCTCTAATGTCAATAAAAATTTCTCGTCGCCCATCACATAAATTCTTCAAAGGTTATTTCAACAAATTTATGCATTTATCAACTTCCCGCACCAGTTTTGATAATTTCAGTTTCGCGGAATCCACGTCTACAGAAGCAGCCGTAATGGTTCTCGCGGTCTTCAGACTATCATATTTTGTTTTCAGTTGCTTCAGTTCAGTGGCTGTCACATCTATCTCTCCCTGCTTTGTCTGTAGCGCTGTTTTTAATCTGGCGTTCTCTTCTTTCAGGGTGTCACATAAAAACATCATCTGTTTTATACGTACTTCCAGGTCGACAAGCAGTTTATTATTTTCGTCAGTCATTTGAAACGAGCCTCTAAATTATTTCACTTTATAAATGATCCACTTGAGATCAAATACATATCGTTGTCTGATCGCTATGGCATAGTCAAGTTTGCCCTGCTCTCTTAACTTCACGCAAACGTTTCACACACCATAATTTGAAAAATGAAATAATCGTATGAAAACAAAAATTCACGCAAATATAAGAATTGCCACAGACTTTTACAAGACAAATCTCCCTTATTTTTCAAATATTCATTCGTTTAGTCCATTATTAGGCTCTTTTGCTTGAGATTTTGTAACTTTGACTTTCAGGTGTCGGAGATTGAACTGAAATATACAAGATTGATTGAGATTGACGATGGTGCTGAGAGAAATAACAATCAGTGACAGACTATATGAAGTCTGCCCTGCGTTTCGTATGGCAGCAATTGCCTGCAAGGTGAAAAACAATTCCTACAACGAGGAGTTATGGAAGGAGATTGATCGCTATTCAACTCAATTTGCTACTACTTACAGGATGGAGGAGATCAAGCTGCGCCCGGCCATACATGCTACCCGGAAGAGCTATAAGAATCTGGGTAAAGACCCCAACCGTTACCGACCCTCTGCGGAAGCACTCTGCAGGAGGATTCTCAAAGGGCAGGAGCTGTACCAGATCAACACGCTGGTGGATCTGATCAATCTGGTCTCCTTGAAAACGGGTTACTCGATTGGCGGCTTCGACCTTGACAAAATTGAGGGTGATCTCATACTGGGTGTGGGAGAGGCAGATGAGCGGTTCGAAGCCATCGGGCGCGGAGTGCTCAATATTGAAGGATTGCCGGTCTATCGCGACGATCGGGGCGGTATCGGCACCCCCACAAGTGATGAAGAACGCACAAAAATCACAACCGGCACCACCCACCTGCTGATGATCATCAACGCCTATTCCGGTGAGGAGGGTTTGCAGGAGGCGGTTGAATATTCGGTTGATTTGTTGAATATGCATGCTGATGCAAAAGAAATTGACATTCATTATCAACCTTTTCTCCATTAAATACTTGTTCACAAATGCCGGTTATGTCGATTAGGCAGAGAATTGATCGTTTTTTTTGTAGAAATACCCAAGATGTATTAGCAATTATCAACGATAAAAATTTTCTCTTAAAGAAAACAACCCTGATATTTGCCAATCTACTTACAGTCATTACATTGTTTCGTGCACAGCAAAACCTACCTAGTATCGTGAAAGACAGTATCGCCTTGTTTCGTTCGTGATAATATGGTCTACAAATACCGGGTTGTCATTATGTCAACTGACCATATATATGTTCTACAACACATTATATGTTTTTTAACTTAAATTATTTGCATTTCCTCTTTATTTTACAGTACTTTCAGTTGAGTTAATTAATGTTCCACTTTTAATATTTGTGACCATGAAAAGATTACTAATTACTTTGCTTAGTTTAGGTTTTTTTGCATCAACAAGCTTACCTGAAGTGAACGCAGCAGATGATGTTTCAATGCATTGTGTAGGGACATGTTTAGGCACCTTCTGTAATGACAAATTTGCAGATACACAAAGAGCTATTGCATTTATTGATGCTGCTGAAAATTTTTGTGATGCCGTAAATGATTTAGTTAATTAACGTCTCAAACAGAGCTATGTTATTGTAAAATTGATTGAATTATTATTAAATCATAAAGCCCTAAACATAGCTCTGTTTTTATAATTACTCTTCAACACACAATAACGAGCAAAATGAAACATAAATGCATTAAAATAGCAATTTGCAGTTGTTTCTTTATATTGGCAACTTATACAGGTTTAGCCCAGGAAATAATAGATAACACCAAATTTAGGGCAAGTTATTTATTCTTATATAAAACAAACCCCGAGCAAACGGAATATGCCAAAACTGATTTGATGTATTTGGATATCGGTAGTAACACCTCTAAATTCTACAGCCAGTATGAACAGATAAGAGATTCAGTTACAATGGAAGGTATAAATCAGGGATTATCTCCGTATGAGATCATCGAAAAAAACAGATATTTAAAAAAGGGTGCTAAGTCTATCGTTTATAAACTTATGATGGATAAAAAGATATATGTAACAAATGGACTTGTTGATTATTATTGCTATGAAGAACAACTCTCAATCCCTATATGGGTAGTTAGTCAATCGAAAAAAGAAATTGCAGGATATGTTTGTAGGGAAGCTACAACAAATTACTTGGGAAGAAAATGGACTGTCTGTTTCACACAGGAAATCCCATTGAATCACGGACCATGGAAACTTTGGGGATTACCCGGCTTGATCGTCGAAGCTTTTGATGAAGAAAGATATTTTCATTTCTTACTGCAAGGGTTTGAAACCCTAAAATACAAAATGCCCCTCATCTTAAAAAAAGAGACACTTACAGGGGTACCCTATACTACGGTTACCAAAAGAGAATTTCAGAAACTGGAGAAGCTATTCTACACAGATTTTGTCGAATTTACCCGGTTATTTATAATGGAAGGCAAAGGCACTATCTTTCTTGATCAGGAACAAAAATACCAACAATTTAGGAAAAAAGGAGGATTGTCTTATATACCGTTAGAACCGTATTAATTCGGTAAACTCTAATTAAATAATGTTTCACTTTCTAAATTTGTAATCATGAAAAAATTAATGTTTATTTGTGTAAGTTTATTTATGATGGTTGGATTTCTCCCGGCAAAAGTACAAGCACCTAGCACTGAAATGGCATGTATCT
>JADMKJ010000015.1 GCA_015478855.1 Proteiniphilum sp. | reverse complement strand
TGAATCATGCTTTGAAGTTAATCCAGACCGGAAAATATACAGTGACAGAGGTGAGTGAACTGTGTGGCTTCTCAAGTGTAAAGTATTTCAGCGCGGCTTTTAAGGCATATTTTGGAAAATCCCCTTCCAAGCTGTGATATTGTGCTGATTTATCTATAAACGTGAATTAACTATCCATAATATGGATGCTGTTTTCATACAGATTCATATATTTGTCGTTATTCAGCACCAAATATTTTACCCTAATGAAAACAAAAATGAATCTCCCTCTACTGCTGACAGCATTGTCTTTGCTGTTTGTCAATACCGCTCTCAACGCACAAAAGAAAGCTAACACGAATCTTCCAAATTTCAGTCAATTTATTTATCAGGGTGAGGATCCACTCTATGATAATTATCCGTTGCAGCCGGATGAATTCTATAATCCGATCCTGCAGGGTTGTTATCCCGACCCCTCCATCACACGGAAAGGGGATGATTATTTTCTTGTGTCCTCTTCTTTTGCCATGTTTCCCGGAGTACCCATCTTCCACTCCAATGACCTGGTAAACTGGAAGCAGATCGGCCATGTACTCGACAGGAAGTCTCAGTTGATCGTACATGATAGCGGGATCAGTGCAGGAATATACGCTCCGGCAATTAAATACAATCCCCACAACGATACATTTTATATGATCACCACCCAGATTGCCGGTAACATCGGAAACATGGTGGTGAAGACAAAGGATCCCTTTAAGGGATGGAGTGAGGTACAGAAACTTAATTTCGGTGGTATCGACCCATCACTCTTCTTCGACGAGGACGGCAAAGCCTATGTGGTTCATAACGATGCACCCGACAGAGGCAAAGAGCTGTATGAAGGTCACCGGGTGATAAAGATATGGGAATATGACATGGGGAAGGATCAGGTCATTGCCGGCACAGATCAGATCATCGTGGACGGTGGGGTTGATATCACGGAGCAGCCCATCTGGATTGAAGCACCCCATATCTACAAGAGAGATGGCATCTATTACCTGATGTGTGCTGAAGGGGGTACAGGTGACTGGCATAGCGAGGTGATCTTCACCAGTGACCATCCAAAAGGGCCCTACAAGCCTGCTGACAATAACCCTATCCTGTCGCAGCGTTACCTTCATCCCGAAAGAGAGAATAAAGTGGACTGGGCCGGTCACGTCGACCTGGTGAAGGGACCCGATGGGAAACATTACGGTGTGTTCCTCGCTATCCGCCCTAATGAACAGAACAGGGTGAACACCGGTCGTGAAACGTTTATTCTTCCGGTTGACTGGAGTGGCAGGTATCCCGTCTTTGAGAATGGCCTTGTACCTATAGAACCCAAGCTGAAGATGCCTGAAGGGGTGGAAAACAAAACCGGCAGAGAGGGGTTCTTTCCCAACGGCAATTTCACGTTTAAAGATGATTTCCAGTCCACAACGCTCGATTACCGCTGGATTGGCGTGAGGGGTCCCCGCGAGGAGTTCATCACAGCAGATAAAGATGGCATACGCATAAAGCCATTTGCTGTCAACCTCAAAGAGGTTGCTCCCACCTCAACCCTCTTCCACCGCCAGCAGCACCAACATTTTACCGCTACAACCATCCTGCAATACAAACCATCCTCGGAAAAGGATCTGGCCGGAATGGTCTGTTATCAGAGCGAGCGGTTCTATTATCTCTTTGGTGTCACCAGGAAGGGGAAGCAGGATCACCTGGTGCTGCAGCGCACACAAAGAGGATCATCGATCATATTGGCGAGCACACCTGTCCGCACAGACAAGCCTCTGTTCCTGCAGATCACAGCCGAAGGGGATGCTTACCGCTTCAATTACTCTACTGATGGTGCAGCGTATCATAATCTGGGTGGAACGGTCTCGGGTGATATTCTCTCAACCGATGTAGCGGGTGGTTTCACAGGTAGCCTGATCGGACTGCATGCCACAGCAAAAAATGATGCTGTCCCCGAATAAACAACTGTTGACAGATTTGTAAACAAGCAGATTTACAGATTCAATCCCGATCCGTCAATCAAACACCTACATATTGAAGGATCCCTTATCCCATCACACACAAGTAATACAGGAGAAAGAAAAGGAGATGACCATGGGCAAGAAAGCTATAGTATCGTGGTCTGTACATGAAAATATTAAGCGTAAAACGATATCATGATGAAGAGAAGAAATTATTGGCTGATATGCCTGATGACCGTTATGACATTCAGCAGTGCCAAGGCCCAGGGTACGGTGGAGGAGGATTTTCGTCCTTCCGAAGTGAACCAACCGGGTAAACAGTACCCGCAGGTCAACTCCGAAGGGAGAGTACGGGTGCAGCTGGAGGCTCCCGACGCACATTATGTACAGCTTGACATCGGGGGGGTGAAGTATGACCTGACAAAAAACGAAATGGGAGTATGGATCGGTGAGTCGGCACCTCAGGAGGAGGGGTTCCACTACTACCAGCTCAATATCGACGGGGCATCCGTACCTGATCCCGGAACGCGCTACTTCTATGGCGCCGGACGCTGGGGCAGTGGGATCGAGATCCCAGCCCATGACCAGGCGTTCTACGCATTGAAGGATGTACCACACGGACTGGTCAGCGAGCTCAACTACTACTCGGAGATCACTTGTTCCTGGCGCCGCTGCTTTGTCTACACCCCACCCTGCTATGAGGAAGGGGGCAACAATCGCTATCCTGTGCTCTACCTGCAGCATGGCAGCTTTGAAGATGAGACAGGATGGCCGGGACAGGGTAAGGCCGGTATTATCCTTGACAACCTGATCGCGGAGGGCAAGGCCAGGCCCATGATCATCGTGATGGACAATGGCTATGCCTTCAGTCCGGAGAAGGAACAGGAAATCACCAACCCCAGCCGTCCGGCCATGGTGTTTGAGGAGGTGATGATCGACGAGATCATCCCGATGATTGACAAAAAGTTCCGTACCATTGATCACCGTGAGAGCCGTGCCATCGCCGGCCTCTCGATGGGTGCCAACCAGACCATGCGCATCATCATGAATAACCTCGACACTTTTGCTTATTATGGCGGCTTCAGCGGTACTGCCAACTACCCCAGTGCCGCGAATATTGATGCCGAAACCTTCCTGGATGGTGCTTTCAGTGATGGCGACCGCATCAACGAGCAAATCAAAGTGCTCTGGCTGGGTGTGGGCACCACTGAACCGGAGGTATTCCCGCAATCGATCGGTGCCTTTCGCAATATGTTGAAAAAGCAGGATATCAATCATATCTTCTACGAATCGCAGGGTACGGCCCATGAGTGGCTCACATGGCGCAGGTCGCTCTATCAGTTTGCACAGTTGCTCTTTCAATAATCTTCTTAATAAATAACCTCCGAACCGATGAAAATCATTTCACACAATACCTTTCAGAAACAGAAAAGAATCCCGGAAAATTTCCTGTTCCTGCTGTTCCTTCTCATGGGGATATCGCTTCCTTTAACCGCACAGCAGGCCAATGTGAACCTCGATCATAACCCGCACCAGGATACTGAGGGACTGACCCCCTTCAGTGCACCGCTCAACTCACCCGAGGTGCATGGGGACCGTACCGTCACCTTCAGGCTGAAAGCACCCCATGCAGGTGAAGTGTTACTGCCCCCCGGTGCCATCCATACAGCACTGGGGAAGGGTAATCAGCCTATTCCTTTTACCAAAGGTGTGGATGGAATATGGTCGCTGACCATCGGCCCGCTGGATGCAGATATCTATGCCTACCACTTCCGTGTTGATGGGATGCAGATCACCGACCCCTCCAACAGCATCGCTGCCTTCACCGCCATGCCTCCCTACAGTCAGCTGGTGGTGCATGATAATGAGCCGTCCTATTATGATGCGAAACAGGTGCCACATGGCATTGTGGTCCGTCATATCTACCACTCCGGTGTCACCGGCGGGGAGCGCGAGCTTTATGTCTACACCCCACCCGGATACAGGCCCGAAAAGAACTATCCCGTACTTTACCTGCTGGGCGGCAGCGGCGAGCTGCCCTCCAACTGGATCTATGACGGGAGGGTGAATCTCATCATGGACAACCTCCTGGCAGAGGGGAAGGCGGAGCCGATGCTGATCGTCATCCCCAACAACCAGATCATTCACAGGAACCATCCCCGCCATGCCGAACTGACGTTCGACCTGTTCGAACGTGAGCTCCGGGAACATGTCATCCCACTGGTGGATGAGAGCTACTCCACCCGGAAGGAGCCGGAAGGAAGGGCAATATCGGGCCTCTCCATGGGTGGCCGCCACAGCATGTTCATCGGTTTTCGCTCTCTCGATCTGTTTGGCAACTTCGGTATCCTCAGCGCCGGCGACACCGATGCGGAGACCACACTGAAGCATTTCCTGCACGACCCGATGGTCAACAGCAAGGTCGATTATCTCTTCGTAGGCCAGGGCACCAAAGAGGCACAGGGCTTCTTCAACCTGCGCTGCCAGGCGCTGCACGATGCACTTACCAATCACGGGATTGAGCATGAATACTACATTGGCGGGAACGGCGGCCATGACTGGTCCACCTGGCGTCATCTGCTCTATTACCGTTTCTTACCGAACCTATGGAAAAAATAACAGCCTGACAGCTGACATGAAAAATGAAAATCTCCAGTAATATTAAATTTAATAACCCAAAAATGAAACGACTCTTTTTATCACTCACTTTTTTACTTGCACTCACAACAAATATCCTGTTTGCTCAAATTGCAACACAAAAAAGTCCTGACGGAAAGTTAGAGCTACTACTCTTCCTCGAAGAGGGTCAACCCAGTTATTCAGTGGAGTATAGCGGCAAGACCATTCTGGAAAAATCACCGCTCGGAATCATCACCAATGAGGGTGATTTCAGTACTGACCTCACATTTACCGGTCATAAAACATCATCGGTGGAGAAGAACTACACCCAGGAAAAAATCAAGCAGTCGACCATCCGTTATGAGGCCAACAGGCTGGTCAGCTCCTTCGAGGATGTCGGACAGAGAGGCCTGGAGATTGTGTTCCAGGTGAGCAACAACGATGTGGCATTTCGCTATGAACTCCCGCAATGGGGCGAAAGAAGAGCCTGCGTGGTGGAAATGGAAGCAACGGGATTCAAATTCCCTGCATTCACCACCACCTTTCTCTCTCCGATGATGGGGGCCATGGGTGCCTTCGCCAGAACCTCCCCCAGCTACGAAAGTGGCTATACAAACGATGAACCGGTGGGCAAACCGACCTATGGCAACCTGGGATATGTCTTCCCGGGTCTCTTCCGCATCGGTGACGACGGCTGGGCGCTGATTTCCGAAACAGGGGTGACAAGTCAGTACTGTGCTTCCCACCTGAGCGATGGTACCAAAGAGGGATTATACAGGGTGGCTTATCCTGATATGCGACAGAACAACGGCTTCGGAAGCAGCGGGGCGCAGCTCTCGCTTCCCGGGGCCACCCCCTGGCGCACCATCACGGTGGGCAGCAGCCTGAAGCCCATCGTGGAGACCACCATCCCGTTCGACCTGGTGGAGCCGCTTTATCAAGCATCGCAGGAGTATCGGTACGGACGGGGCACCTGGAGCTGGATCGTCTGGCAGGACCAGAGCATGAACCGTGACGATCAGGTGCAGTATATCGACCTGGCAGCGGAGATGGGATATGAATACATCCTGATTGATGCCTTGTGGGATACCAATATCGGTTATAAGAGAATGGAGGAGCTAATCAGCTATGCCCACTCGAAAGGTGTGGATGTCTTCCTCTGGTATAACTCTAACGGAGGGTTCAATGATGCACCGCAGGGACCCAGAAACAGGATGAACACATCCATTGCCAGAAAAGAGGAGATGAAATGGCTGAAAAAAGTCGGTGTGAAGGGATTGAAAGTGGATTTCTTCGGCGGCGACAAACAGGAGAGCATGCGCTATTATGAAGATATTCTCTCAGATGCCAATGATTACGGGTTGATGATCATTTTCCACGGTTGCACCCTGCCACGCGGATGGGAAAGGATGTATCCCAACTTCGTAGGCAGCGAGGCGGTGCTCGCCTCAGAGATGTTGATCTTCTCGCAGGATGTACGGGAGAAAGAGGCTTTCTTTGCTACACTGCACCCCTTTATCCGCAACAGCGTGGGGAGCATGGAGTTTGGAGGAGTATTTCTGAATAAGATCCTGAACAGAGGAAACAAAAGGGGACAAATACGTCTCACCAGCGATGTGTTTCAGATCGCTACCGGCATCCTCTTTCAAAACCCTGTGCAGATGTTTGCACTAACTCCAAACAACCTGACAGATGCACCTGTTTTCCTGATTGACTTCATGAAAGAGATCCCCACCACATGGGATGAAACACGTTATATCGACGGCTATCCCGGTAAATATTCGGTTATCGCCCGCCGTCATGGTGAAAAGTGGTTCATTGCCGGGGTGAATGCCCTGGAGGAACCGCTGGAACTGGATCTGAGTCTGCCTATGCTTGCTGGAGAAAAAGTGGAACTCTTTTACGACAACAACATCAAGGAAGCACTTGTCACCAGCAACAAAATCAATAAAAACGGTCAGGTGAGTGTCACCCTCCAGCCCAAAGGTGGTTTTGTGATCAAACAATAAGGTATTACCCCGGTTCATCTTATCCAGAGTAATCATACGATTGCTATTATTCACAGAAGGATGAAAAGCGGGAATTAATTATTCATTAAATCGAAGAGGATGTTACGAATAAACTTAGGATTGCTTGTTTTTCTTTTTATCTGTTTTGGATCCATGCAGGCACAGGAGAAACTATACTACAACACGTTTCCGATCCCCGATGTGAAACTGCTCGAGGGTCCGCTGAAACATGCACGTGACCTGAACCTTAGCGTACTTCTGCAGTATGATGTGGATCGCCTGCTGGCTCCCTATCGCAAAGTAGCCGGTCTGCCGGAGAAGGCTGAAAGCTATCCCAACTGGGATGGCCTGGACGGCCATATCGCAGGGCATTATCTCACAGCCATGGCGGTCAATTATGCGGCTACCGGCAATGAAGTGTGCAGAG
>JADMKJ010000014.1:10109-44302 GCA_015478855.1 Proteiniphilum sp. | reverse complement strand
CTTCAGATTATGCTACGACCCGTCCTTTATCAGTATTATGGGATAACATTGTCAATACCTCCAGTCACGGGTGGCTGACCAAATCGGGTAATAGCGGTCTTTCAATCACATTTGATATGAAACAGGTGGCGAAACTGAGTCGCATTGTGATTCATGGTTATCACGTGAATGCTCCCTATTCTCAGGCAAATATTACAAAATTTGAACTATGGGGGACTGACAAATTTGACTATAGTAAAATAACCGACAAACCCTATTGGTTGGATGAATGGAGTGTCCGTCTCGGCGCCCTTCATGGGGTGGATGTGACCACGCAGCTTCCTGAACGCACTTTTAAAGATGATTGGGTATTTCTGGGAGAACATGAGATTCTTAGGCATACCGATAGTGAAGCTATATTAGATCAAGCACGGAACGGGACAGAATATACCATGCCACTTGATGCGGCTCCTGTCAGATATGTGCGGTTGTTTGTACGTGAGATAACAGGCAATCCACCCTCACCATCAACAAACTATTTCTCGATGGGAGAAATGACTTTCTATGGTGACAACACTGTTCCACAAGAATAAAAAAATGAGAAATATGAAAAAGTACAATAATATTTTAAAAGGGCTGTTTGGCATACTGGCCATACTTCTACTGGCAGTGTCATGCGATGATATGAACGACATTCAGAGCAAATTTGCCAACATGGACGAGCAAACATATCTTGGAAAGGTTGATTCTGTAAAAGCTTATCCGGGGTTTGGGAGAGCCAAAATAACATGGTATATCGGTTCTGATCCGAAAATTGAGAAAACGATCATCTACTGGAACATGCGCAATGATTCCATTGTAAAGGATTTCACTCGTCACACACCCGGTATACAGAAAGATTCCATCATTGTGGAGAATCTTCCCGAAGGTAGCACCATGTTCGAGTTCAGAAATGTCAACAATAGAGGTGAAACTTCCCTTTATACTGCTGCATCGGTTACCGCGTGGGGAGAAAGTTTTGCACATGGGTTGATGGCGAGAAATATCACCTCGCGTGAATTTGATTATGCTGACACGAATTTCAAACTGGGATTTTCAGCTACTTCAACGGGCGACAGTGTAGTCTATTCAGAGGTCAAATACACTGATCTCAATGGCTTGCAGAAGAATGTCCGGATTGAAAGAGAAACAAATGAAATTTTGTTATCTGATTTCCCTGATGGCGGTGAACTGCAGTTTCGCACGGTCTTCTTTTTACCACAAGGTATTGATACGGTTTACAACGCATTTCAAGCCATCAATGCACCCGTGGTAATCTTTGAAAACGGTGAGAAAGTGACCTTAGGCAACGGTCTGCAAAGTAAATACTTTGAACGTGACGGGGTCAGTCTCTATGAGTGGAATAGTGCTGGCGATCTGATCGTGTATGGGGTCAGTCAGGAAGGTACATTCAGTCAATCTGAACTCTTTCCGGCGCTCGTTCCGCGTACCAGTTTCCGTGATTTCTTCTTCTATGACGATGACAAGTTCATTGGTGTAAGTACCGGAAATGCGGTGAGTATGCATCAAATTATTGAGGGAACATTGCAATATGTAAAGACACCTGCCGGTGCAAATACATTTGGTGCCGGGTTCGGTCACCCAGCATACATCCCCGCAAAAGGATTCTTCTATTCCATTGAAGGGGCGGGTATACTAAAAACATGGGTAGCCTACAACAATGCAACATGGGGTAGTCCAAATGGCAGTACCGTATTTTCCGGATACAACAATCAACCTTTTGCATTATTTAAATATAAGGTTTTGATAGGTGTGGATGCTGATGGGTATCTCTGGGCGCAACCTATCTCCCCGACAGGTATATTGGGTGCAAAAAGTAAAATTGGCAGCGGCTGGAACAAGTTTGTAAAACTGGTTGCAGTAGGAGATATCTTGTTGGGTATGGATGAAAACGGTGATTTCTGGAAATTTGATTTTGACTCAGATCACTATTGGGTAATCAATGATCCTGCTTAATAGATATAATGAGACTCTTCTTGATTTTTCTTTAATGTTTTAGTTCACTAATAACTGGCTGGGATCTGAGAAAGATCGCCAGACGGTTATTTGTTTGAAAATTGATTCTGGATAAATGTATTTTTGACTAAATAAAAATTGTTTGAGGT
This sequence comes from Proteiniphilum sp., assembly GCA_015478855.1. Taxonomy (GTDB): domain Bacteria; phylum Bacteroidota; class Bacteroidia; order Bacteroidales; family Dysgonomonadaceae; genus Proteiniphilum. The sequence continues at coordinate 42,158 of JADMKJ010000014.1, read as the reverse complement.
TAGATGTTAGGTAGTTAGACAGTGACATAGAGAGCATTTAACGTCTCTCTATGTTTCTGTTTTTTAAAATGAGAAGGCACCAGATCTCATCTTTATTTTGCCGAAGGATTGTAGAGAGATTGTTCGTAATAATTAAAAAAGATAATAATGAAAAAATTTGCGGGTATACTGATCTTGATCCTGTCGATCATACTATTGAATTCATGTAGTTCAGTCATCAACAAACAAAAACGATCTGATCAACGGACAGGCGTAAGCTTTGAGAGACCGAGACCTGAGGGACAGACAAATGTGCTGAAATTAACTGCTGATCCTATACCCGTGGTGAGGGTTGCATTTATCGGCGTAGGGAACAGGGGCTATGCTGCTGTGCGTCGTTATGTTAATCTGGAAGATGTGGAGATATTGGCACTATGCGACCTGAACGGTGAGATGGTGAAACGTTCACAGCAATTTCTCACCGGCAAGAATCTGCCTCTGGCAGATGAATATGTGGGGGAAGATGCATGGAAAGAGGTGTGTGAACGTGATGACATTGACCTGGTATATATATGTACCGACTGGTTGAGTCATACACCCATCGCTGTTTATGCCATGGAACAAGGCAAGCATGTTGCCATTGAAGTTCCTGCAGCCACTACGATTGATGAATGCTGGCAGCTGGTGGATACAGCCGAGAAAACACGCCGCCACTGTATGATGCTGGAGAACTGTTGTTACGATTTCTTCGAACTGAACACGCTCAATATGGCTCAGAAAGGTCTCTTCGGTGAGATCGTGCATGGTGAGGGTGCATATATCCACGATCTCAGAAGTCAACTCGATTCACAAAGAAGCTGGAGGACACAATTCTATGAAGATTATGATGGTAATCCTTATCCCACACATGGTTTCGGTCCGGTCTGCCAGGTGATGAACATCCACCGGGGTGATAAGATGAACTATCTTGTTTCCGTATCCTCAGATCAGTTTGGTATTACAGCTTATCTGAAGGACAAGTTCGGAGAGTCCTCTCCCGAAGCGGCCAAGAATTATGAGATTGGGGACATGAACACCACAATTATCAAGACAGAGAAAGGGAAGACAATCATGGTGCAGCATGATGTAACCAGCCCCCGTCCTTATAGTCGGCTTCATACAATAAGCGGGACTAAAGGGTTCGCTCAGAAGTATCCGGTGGAAGGGATTGCCCTGGATCCCGAATCGCATCAATTTATGGCAAAGGAGGAATATGATCAACTGATGGAAGAGTATAAACACCCATTTATTCAGGAGATTGGAGAAGTGGCAAAACGTGTGGGTGGCCACGGAGGGATGGATTTTATCATGGATTATCGGTTGATCTATTGTCTGAAAAATGGTCTGCCGCTCGATCAGGATGTCTATGATGCTGCTGAATGGTCTTCACTGGTTGAACTCAGTAGAATTTCCGTACAGAATGGAGGTACCCCCGTGAAAATTCCCGATTTTACCCGCGGTGACTGGAATCAACTGAAGGGCCTTACATTCTCTTATTAAGTACAATTTATCTAACTCATCCAAAATGATAAGAATAAAAATTGTGGGTGCTCTTTATTTTACAGTAATTCTCTTGTTATTCCTGAACGCTATTTCATGTAAGGCGAAAGGAAACGGAGAAGATACTGACAAGGAAAAGATCGAAACGCTTTATCCCTTACATTTTTCTGACATTGCAGTGCGTGATCCCTTTGTTCTTGCGGATCCTGTCACACAATCCTATTATATCCATGCAAATGCCGGAAACAGTGTGGCGGTCTATCAAAGTAAAGATCTATCCATGTGGCGGAAGCTGGCGGATCGATCATTTATTCCGGAACCCTCATTCTGGGGAAAGAAAGATTTCTGGGCTCCTGATCTATACCTTTACAATGGTCACTATTATCTGTTGATCACAGTCAGCAGTGATACAGAAAAAAGAGGGACCACTATCCTGGTTTCAGATTATCCGGAAGGGCCTTTTAAACCGCTAATCAATAAATCCATCACGCCTCCTGACTGGATGTGTCTGGATGGATCGTTGTATGTTGATCATAAGAACAAGCCATGGCTTATTTTTTGTCACGAATGGCTGGAGGCAACAGATGGTGGCATATATGCCGTTGCTTTGAGTGACGACCTCACCTCCGTCAATGGAGAACCGGTATTACTCTTCACAGCCTCCTCAGCACCATGGGTAGGCTCTATTACGGCACATGATGTTACCGGATATGTCACTGATGCACCCTATATCCATCGTTTGGACGACGGTATGCTTATTATGCTCTGGTCCAGTTTCGACAAGCAGGGGATCTATGCAATTGGACAGGCAAACTCACCCAGTGGTGAGATAACCGGACCATGGCTGCATGAACCCATGCCGTTGAATTCAGATGATGGGGGACATGCCATGTTGTTTGAAGACCTGAACGGAAAGCTGAAAATTGCATATCACGCTCCAAACAGTAAAAACTGGAGGGTATCCATTAAAGAGGTTACTTTGCAAGAAAAGAAAGTGATCCTTGGCAATTGATCTCTTTTGGGACCAATAATGACGAAGATGATGATTAAAAAAATTATAATCGTGCTGATGATTGTGGTCACAATCGCTTCAGATATGATTGCAGCAGATACAACACGTGTGATTCTGTTTACAATAGACGGTCTGCACTGGCGTGCCCCGGAAAAATTAAGAATGCCTCTGTTTAATGCATTGAAAGAGGAGGGTACCTATATCAGAAAATCCTATATGATTATCCCACATCATCCCACGGTGGGTGATTACAGCAAATACAACAGTTGCTCTTTCCCCAATCCCGTGCTGCACCAGGGGTCTCTCTTTATCAGCCCTGATAACAGGATGCTACAGGAGGTAGTTTCCACTATATACCAGTCAGCATTTGTGGTGAATACACCTGCTTATCGTTCTGTGGCCAGAGGCTTTACAACAACTATTATGGACTCCCGTCTCTCCGACAATGAGGTGGTGGATAACGCAATTGCCCTGCTCGAGCAACAGGATTTCCGGTTTATGCGTATCCATCTTCAATCTCCCGGAGCAATGGGCGAGTCGGTGGCTCTGCATAGTGCTGACAAATCATACAGCAACAACATCTGGGCAGACGGATCTCCTTATATCGAAGCTATAGAAAATGCGGACAAGCTCCTGGGTAAATTTGTCTCTTATCTCAAAGAATCAGGAAAATGGGAGAGTACCATTCTGATTGTTACTTCCGATCACGGTCAGAGTAACAACGGGTGGCATCCCATGCTGGATGAGAACAGCTGGACAACACCAATGCTTTTTGTTGGTAATGGGATCGCCCGGCAAAGGGAGCTGCCCTATTTTGAACATACCGACCTGGCACCAACAATTTTGTGGCTATTGCACATGCAGGGCGTTAATAATAGCGGAGGTGAAGGACGAATAATCAAAGATATCAATGAGAATGTAAACTCCGGTGAGTTTAATCATCCACGTCATATAAAAATTATCAATGGACAAATCAGAGAGTATGCAATTCTCCATGCGAGAATGACGCTCGCTTCAGAAAATAACTACGCTCTGGCAAATATTATCGCATCGCTCGATAACCAGAACTTAACTCCTGAACCTTTCTATCATCAGGACCGGATGATGGAGTGGAGCAAAGCCGGTTCAACCCTGCATCTGATTGAAGCAAATGAATTGATCCTTTCCCGCATGCGGGAGATTTTAAAAAAGAACACCTTATGATTATAAAAGCAAAACAACCTGTGAAGAACAATATAATCCCTGCATTTAGATTATGTTTACCTCTTATTGCCTTGCTTCTGACAGGGGTAATCAATGCACAGGATCCCTTTCAGACAGAAAAACAGAAGGCTTTTGAGACTGTCTTCGGTGATGCGGTGATACTCGATCCTGTGATGGTGGAGAAGGTGAAGAGTGATACCCCCGGCAAACGCCATTATCTGGATACCGACAATGATGGAAAACCCGATGAGGTATGGTTTATTGATACCGACTCCCGTCACAACGAACGTAATCGCCCGATCCTTGTCAGAGTGTTGGATGAGAATGGTAATCTTGCATATGGAAATGAACCGGATAAGCACGGTGATCTCTGGGTCGCTGACTGGCATGCCGATGGGCTGGTTGATGCGGTTATTGGTTACGAGGATACTGATGGCGACAGCGATCTGGACCGGATGGGTATGTTTTTCGTAGACCGGCGTAATGGTTTGCGCGTCTGGTGGTTTATGGATGACGGTGATGACAATATGCTCGGTTATGATATTGACTATATCTATTATCAGATTCCCTGTCAGAATCACTCTCATTTTGGCGGTGACGAGAGCCTGATCTCTATGTATTTCAACGCGGAAGAGAAAAAGTGGATCCCTTTTTGGGAGAATCCTTTTCTTTTTTACGATGCTGATAAGGATGGTATCACCGAGGAGGTGGTACGGATAGAAGGGGAAGGAGATATTATGCGGTTTCTGAGATGGAGTTTCAATGTCAATCCCACCGAGGGAGAGCTTCGTAACTACGATGTGGGCATTACAGCCTGTGCACCGGGCTGGACTCTCACGAAGAACCGAAGCAGTGATTTCACCTTCCGGCTTGCCGATGATCAAACCGAAACCTTTCAACTGAGAGGATTCCCCACGGGGGCAGCGGTGAAACGATCCACAGCCAGGGAGAGCCTGCAATCAATGCAATGGGCACGTGTGCTGATGACATGGGATGAAATAGACCTCAACACGGCATGGGACAGACCCGGTGACAAGATTGAGAGATGGGAGGGAATTATTTCGGCGGGCTCCAACGAGCCCGGGTACTATATGCCTCAGGTGGGGGGACCCGATTGCGGTCCTTACAATAAACGATATGAGCTGGTTTTGCATCCTTCCGGCCCTAACCGCTTTTACTTTAACCCCTCTGATAAGAAAATACATTTACTGGAGAGCAACAGAAGCTGGATCAATGTCGATTATAACGGAGACCTGAAGAGCGATATGTTTTATGCCTGGAAAGATACAGACAATGATGGGATTGTGAACCGGTTAGAGATTGATCTGGATGGTGATGGGCAGGTGGACGACTGGTATAACCTTGATGTCAGAGAAATCAGGAACATCGGCTGGAACTTCAATGATTTCAATGAAATGCATCTTCCTGTACTGGAGAGTGAACCTGAAAATAGATATTACCTGATACAATCTTTAATTGATGCATTGAGAAAGAGCGGTTCAGCCGCCGCGATGGATCCGGTATGGATTTTTCTTCAAAACAAGTTGCAGGGAGAGGGTTATACCGATGAACTGGCCGGACGCATGATCAACAGTGATGAATCGGTACTGTATTACCTCACGCTGGTGCAGGATCGCCTTATTGGTGAGCTCAAGAGAAGCAACCGCGGGAAAGCCTCATTTTGGGATCGGTTCAATACGGCGAGAGGTATAGGCGATACGCAAGCCATGACGAAAGAGGTGGAACGCATCTTTAAAACGGAGCTACCTGTTGAAGATTATGATGCGTGGATCACCCGTCTGCGTGCCAAAGAAGAGATGCAGAGGGTTGCCTGGGACAACCAGTGGTTACCTCCCAACTGGGGTTGGGAATCGGAGAAAGTAGCATTCCGTTTCTATGATGGTCATTTTGACCTGTTCGGTAAGCGTGTTGATACTCTGATCTATCCCAGGATCAAAGAAGGAAAAAATTATCACAGAGATATTAACAAGTGGGGAATGGATATTCTCCATGTGGGTAAAACAAGTGGTATAGGAGGAGTTACACTCTATATCAACGGTGAAGCATATCCCGTGAGAAACGAAAAACAACCCGGTGATCCGGTATTTGCAGCAAGATTGATTTCTGAATCGAATCATAAAATTGAATTGGAGTTTGTTACCGAGAATGTTGGACCGAAAAACAATCCATATACCATCAGAATAGTTCCCTCCATCCATGCCGGCGAGAATAGCTCAATGGTACGTGTATACGTTGAGGGTGGTAATAGTAGCGATCAGGTTGAACTGGGAATCGGTTTAACCCGCCTGAACGAAGAATCCTTCTTCTGCAACGAGGAAAAAGGAACTATGGCAAATTGGGGTATACAGGAGCCGGAGATCGGTTGGATAGGCATGGGTATCTTGTTTGAATCACACAAATATCTAAGAGTGGAGAACGACAAGGAGGAACATAGGGTTGTCGTTCGTTACGACAAGAACGAACCGGTAACCTACCATATCAAAGGAATGTGGCTCAAGGGTGAACAGTTCCCCATCTCGCTATCCCCTTCCGATTGGTTTCAAAGAGTGGAAAATACAGCTCACCTACATAATGCACAATGAGCTGTAATCACTTTTTCAGAACTATGTGAATGAGCATCTGTTGCTCGTGAGCTTTTTACGTTATTTTTAGAGCACCCACATGATGAGTGCTCTAAACTCCGGATTGGTGCTATTCAATTTTTTTCCTGATAATTTGAAAATAATTTAACATCATGACAAAATTATTCTTTATCGTATTTACCATAATCCTGAACTCCATATTTTTTGTTGGATATTCAAATCCAAACATGAAAAATATTACCCCCAATCAATTTGAGGGAAACGATACCCAAAGAATCCAGTTAGCTATTAATGAAGCCGCTGGCACAACGGGGAAAGTAGTTATTCCAGCCCACAATTCCAATGGTTCCGGTGTGTGGCTTCTTGATAGTGCTGTATTATTACCAAGCAATATAACTGTTATTCTTGACAATTGTACCGTTCAATTGTCTGATAAATCCAGAGACAATATGTTCCGTAGTGATAATGTAGGAATTGGTATCACTGACCCAAAGTGGAACCAAAATATTAAAATTGTTGGTGTAGGCTCAGTGGTATTAAAAGGGGCGATTAATCCTAGGGCAACAGGGGATGCTTTTAGGACTTTAACTCAAGATCCTGAGAAAACTAGAGCAGAAGGTATTTTTCGTATAAGTTATGGGAGTGATGCTGGAGTAAAAGATACCAAGCAGAAAGGAGATTGGCGGAATATCATGATTTTGATGGCTTATGTGAACGGATTTGAACTCAGCAATGTAAAAGTAGAAAATTCTCACTCATGGGGAATAAGTTTTGAAAGGGTATCCAATGCAGTGATTGAGAATATTCGAATTTATAACCCCGAAGTGATTAATACAGGTAAAAAAGAAGTAAAAGTTTTCAATAAAGATGGGATTAACCTCAGACATGGTTGTAAGAATTTTAAAATTTCAAATGTCTCGGGAATAAATGGAGATGATTTAATCGCTCTTTCAAGTTTAGATGTTGAGCCTAATTACCATTCGAATGGAGATATAAATTCATATCAGGTAACCACGACACAATGGAGAGGGCTTATGGATGATACAGAATATATTATAATTTCAAATTGTTCTACCAACTATACTGGTGTAGCTATTCGTGCAAGTGATGATGCTGGTATCCATCATGTTTATATAAATGGTGTTATTACCGCAGAAAGACCAGACATCCCTGCTCCTTATGGAGGAAGTCCTTATACATTATTAGTTGGCGGAAAGGGATATGGCAAAAAATCAGAACCAAATAAAATACATAATATCTTTGCGACAAACTTAATAGGGGATGGTAAAAACCTTATTCTAATTCAAACACCTCTACATAATTCTGCTTTTACTAATGGTTTATATTCTGGAAAAGCAGAATCTGCCATCACATTTGATACGAATGAAGAAGAATGCACGAAGATAACATATACAAATTTAATTAAACTCAAATAAGTTCCTTTCATGGATTCATGAACAGGTTTTCAAGATATGCATAAAACGAACCGGTAACCTACCATAAAAAGGAATGTGGCTCAAGGGTGAACAGTTACCCATCACGCTATCCCCTGAAGTAGAACTTTACCAATAGTATCTGTTCTATTTGAATTATATTTAATGATTTTGCGATTTTTGAGGAATGGTATGCGGTAACTTATACCATTCTGTCAATCTTAATACATTTCTTTGTGTTCGGCGAAAGATGCCGGATGACTGTCGTTTTTTTATTTTGAGAATCCATGGAATAATGAACAGAGTATATAGTTTTTTAACCATCATCTCTTTGCTTCTACTCTCCTTCAGCTGTCAGAGGAAAGAGAGCATCTCTATGTATCAGATTGATCCGCTTTACAAGGTGCTGAAAGAGCGCACCTATTTCGTAGATGAAGTGGATACGATCCTTGCCGTACGCGGAGAGGTGGCCTCCCTCCAGATCGTAGTGAAAGCAATGGAGGAGGTAAGAGATATGAAGGCTTATGTAAAAGAGATCACTGCTGAAGATGGTGTCCACGAGATTACAGACGCTGAGGCCGGCTGGGTGGGCTATGTGAGGGTGGGACGCTCTTATAGTCCCCCCTCAAGAGATATCATCAGTTCCGCTTCCGACTATTTCCCTGATCCTATTCTCACAGACTCTGCCTTCTCTGTTGAGACAGGGGAGGTGCAGCCTTTGTGGGTATCCATTCCTGTAGGAAAGTCGGCCGAACCGGGCCTCTATAAAGGAAGTGTTGTGATTTCCGGGGAAACAGTATCAGGTAAAAGGTTGTGGACGAAGGACTTCTATCTGCGCGTTTATCCGGTCACCCTCGGCAAGTCGCCGCTTTACGTGACCAACTGGTCAGCACATTTCAATGCTACAGCACTGAGTTATATGAACAACAATGAGCCACTGGAGCTCTATTCAGATTTATATTGGGAGCTGGTAGAGATGCATGCCGAAATGATGGCATCCCACAGGCAGAATGTGCATCGGATCTTTCCTGTTTGGCACACACGGTATACCTATGATGAGGGAAAATATAGTTTCGATTTTTCAAGATTTGACAAAGAGGCTGAACTGTTCGACCGCTATGGTGTCCTGGAAAGGATTGAGGGAGGTCATCTGGCATGGAGGTCCGGGAACTGGGACTCGCCCTTTCATGTGGAGGTACCGTTGCCCGATGATGATACGTCAAGCACATTGCAGGCAGGGATCAATCCGCTCAAGGTGGAAAACGGAATGCGTTTTGTGAAGCTGCCGATTGAAGATGAGCGGACACAAAATTTTCTCGATCAGTTTCTGCCGGCACTCAAAGATCATCTGGCCGCTAAAGGATGGCTCGATCGTTACATGCAACACATCGCCGATGAACCAACGGCGAAGAACTCAGACTCCTACAGGGCAATCAGTGGTTATGTCAAGAAACATCTGCCCGATGTGAAAATACTGGATGCAGTCCTGACCTCAAAAGAGTTGGCCGGAACTATCGATGTGTGGGTTCCTGTACTGGATGTGTTGCACAGAGACCATGCTTTTTATCAGGATCTGCAGAAGCAGGGGAAAGAGCTATGGTACTATACCTGTGTCGTGCCACGGGGGAATTATGCCAACCGTTTTATTGAGCTTCCGTTGATTCAGACAAGACTGCTTCACTGGATCAACTTCAAATATGATGTAACAGGATACCTCCATTGGGGATTGAACTACTGGGAGAAAGATCAACTCACTATCGATGCATCGCGTGACCGCGGCAGGCTTCCGGCAGGTGATAACTGTATCATCTATCCGGGTTACAGAAAGCTCTACTCTTCCATTCGTTTTGAGGCAATGAGGGATGGTATTGATGATTACCAGTTACTTAAAATGGTGGAAAAGAAAGACCCGGCAAAAGCAAAAGCATTCGCAAACAATCTGGTGCTCAATTTTGATCATTACGACAACAGTGTCACCTATTTCAGAAAGAGCAGAAAACAGATGCTTGTTTTTCTCTCGCAGTAATAACTTACACCCGATGATCATCAGAATATTTATCCTATGTTTCATTCAACTGATAGCTGTTCAGCTTTTATCAGCTAACCCTATCAGCTATCGTGACTGCTCCATATTTCAAAACGGGGACTCTCTGGTGGTCGAAAACGCACTCATCAAACGTGTTTATCTGATGAACAATGGTAATCTGATCACTCGATCTATCCTGAACAAGGAGAGCCGGTTTATCTGGCAATCCCAATCAACAAGTCCCGACATGACGCTACCGGGGTACAACGATTCCGCCACCCTTGTCTCTTTCAACAGTTATGTTGTCCCTGAAACAATGTTCCAGGAATCATTCCTGGAGACGGAAATCGTCTATTGTTTTGATGATCTTTCAGTAAGGCATGTCATCAGGTTGTACCCTGAAACACCTGTCGTGGGCAATGATTTCTATTTCAAGGGTGAATCTCAAAATAAAGGGTGGTATGATAAGCAGTTTATAGATAATCAGTTGAAAGATGTTCGGTTTGTGGCTTCCGGTAAAGCAGCATCCCATCTACCCGTTTTGGAGAGTGTCTCTCTGGGTGGTAAACACTGGCAGTACAAGACCATCAGTCTGTTTGAGATGACCGATCATCTCAATAGCCTTGTTCTGGTGAATGATTACCAGGCATACAACGAACGGCTCTACAAGGGAAACCTGCTCTTTGCACTAAACAACGAAAATGAGGAGGGATTCTTTCTGCTGAAAGAGTCACCATCCTCTCTGGCACAGTTGAAGTATCCCACTGCCGATTTTATTGCCTCCTACGGTAAGATCAGGGTGATAGGCCTGGGGATAGATGAAAATGATATTCGTCCGGATGTATGGACCAGTGGCTATTCGACTGTTCTTGGGCTCTTTTCAAAAAATGAGTACAATGCCCTCACCAGTTTAAAAACATACCAATCCCGCATCAGAAAGGTGATCCCTGGTAGAGATGAGATGATCATGATGAATACATGGGGCGATCGCGGGGTGGGAGAGCGTATCAATGAAGCATATATTCTCAGGGAGCTGGCGCTTTGTCACCGGTTGGGAGTGACCCATTTCCAGATTGATGACGGCTGGCAAACAGGTAAAAGTCCAGCAACAACACAGAGTGGTTCGTTCGATAACATCTGGGAGAGATCTGATTACTGGAAGCCTGATCCGAACAATTTCCCCAACGGACTGAAGCATGTTGTTGAAAAGGGAGAAGAGCTCGGTGTGGAGGTCTGCATCTGGTTCAATCCAAGCTATACCGATAACTATATCGATTGGAGACGGGATGCGGAAGCATTGATTTATTTAAATCGTCAGTATGGTATAAGGACATTTAAAATAGATGGTCTGAGGATTCACAACAAAATTTCAGAAGAGAGGGTGGACAGCCTTCTCTACACTGTGTCCCGGTCTTTGAACTATAATGTAGTATTTAATCTCGATGTTACAGCCGATAAGCGTTTCGGTTTTCTTTACAGGAATAAGTACGGGAACATTTTTTTAGAGAACAGGTACACCGATTTTGGTAGTTATTATCCTTACTGGACACTCCGTAATCTGTGGACGCTGTCAAAATATGTCCCTACCAGGAATCTACAGATTGAGTTTCTGAATAAATGGAGAAATAACGACAAATACAATGATTCTTTTGCTCCTGAACATTATGATTTTGAATATCTTTTTGCTATAGCGATGATGGCTCAGCCGCTGGCTTGGATGGAAGCGCAAAATCTGCCCGAAGAGGCGTTTGAACTGAACCCGGTGATGAATAAATACAAGGAGATACAGTATGATCTGCACAATGGTCATATCCTTCCTGTGGGAGAAATCCCCTCGGGAAAATCATGGACCGGATTTCAAAGTATTCACGAAGGATACGGCTATTTTTTAATCTTTAGAGAAATGAATGTAAAGGGTACTGCTACTATTAAGACATGGCTACAACCCGGTACATTGGTGGAATTAAAGAGAATATCAGGCAAAGGTGAAGATTTTCAGACAATAACAGATGAAAATAGCCAGATAATCTTTAAATTAGTAGCGGAGAACAGTTATTCACTTTATAAATACAACATAGTAACAGTACAATAATATGGACAGAAGAAAATTTATTAAAAAAAGCGTGATGGGGAGTGCTTCTCTGATGACCGTAACCAGTCTTAATTCCTCAACTGTCTGGGCGAAGAGTAATATAAAGGTACCTGCTATCCTGGGTGGTGAAAAGATGTATACCGGTCAATGGCCCAAGTGGCCTATTTGGAATTCGGCTACCGATGAAAAGAAACTTCTGGAGGTAATGCGTAGCGGTGTCTGGTCGAGAAACAAGGTCACGGAAGAGTTTGAAAAACAGTGGGCAAACACTTTAGGAGCTAAACGCGCCCTGGCAGTAGTGAACGGAACCAATGCATTGAATACATCGCTGGCACAGTTGGAGATTGGGTGGGGTGATGAAGTGTTGGTTACATCCTACACATTTATTGCCTCGGTATCCAGTATACTCCTTAATGGTGCAATACCTGTATTCGTGGATGTTGACCCTGAAACATTCCAGATGGATCCCGATAAGATTGAAGAGAAGATAACACCCCACACCAGAGCAATTCTTCCGGTTCATATCCTCGGTCTTCCCTGTGATATGGAAAGAATCATGAAAATTGCTGAAAAACATAACCTGTTGGTAGTTGAGGACGCATGCCAGGCATGGTTGGCAGAGATTAACGGGAAAAAGGTTGGTAATTTTGGGAACGCCGGCTGTTTCAGTTTTCAGAATTCCAAGAATATGGCAATGGGAGAGGGAGGAGCCATCATCAGTGATGATGATGCGTTCATGGATCGCTGTTATTCGTATCATAATTACGGCAATCCATATGGATCCACGGCAGGACAGTTTAGTGCCGGTACTGTGATGATTGGTACCAAATTACGTATAACAGAGTATCAGGCAGCTATAGGACTGGCTCAGCTTCAGCGGTTGGAAGAACAGACTGATTTGCGAAACAAAAATGCATCTTACCTCCAATCGCTTATAGATGAGATACCGGGTATCATCCCATACAGGTTGTATAAGAATGTAACAAAAGCAGCTTTCCATCTCTTCCCCTTTAGGTATCAGAAAGAAGATTTTAAGGGTTTATCGAGAACTGATTTTTTGAGCGCATTACGGGCTGAAGGTGTACCCTGCTCCGGTGGGTATAGTGAACTGAATAAAATGCCTTTTTTGAAAAATGCTTTTGAAAGTAAATATTTCAGGAAATTCTATCCAACAGAACGATTGAATTACCAGAGATATGCAGAGGAAAATAATTGTCCTTTGAATGAAAAATTGTGTAATGAGGAAGCTGTATGGATTCCTCAAAATGTATTGCTAAGTGCAAAAACAGATATGAAAAAAATTGCCGGAGCGATAGAGAAAATCCAACAGCATGCTGAGCGTATTATTGCTAATACAAAATAATTTTTTTAATCGATGAAGAAAAGAGATACTCCAATATGGTTACTGACAGTCTTCCTGTTACTGAATATTTATTCCCATGCAAGAGCAGGAAATGATAATGAGGATAAATTTGTCTGGAAAGCCGGAATTGCCCGCACTGTTATTACACCGCAGGCACCCATTTGGATGGCAGGCTATTCCAGCCGTACATCTCCTTCGGAAGGTAAGCTGCATGATCTGTGGGCCAAGGCGCTCCTGTTAGAAGATGCTGAGGGTCATCGCTCCCTGCTCATCACGATGGATTTACTGGGTGTTTCAAAGGATTTCTCTGATGAGGTGAGAGAACGGTTAAACCGTAGATATGGGTTGGATCATTCCCAGATTATTCTTAGCAGCTCCCATACACACTCAGGTCCTGTAATCTCGCGGGCGTTGAGATATATTTATCCGATGACTGATCAGGATTGGAAGGTTGTGGATAAGTACACAGAACAATTGGCAGAGAAGTTGTTTGGACTGGTTGACCAGGCGATGAAAAATCTACAACCTGCACATATTTATACCCAGAACGGTATTACACGCTTTCAGGTAAACAGGCGTAATAACAAGGAAAACAGCATCACATCCACTTCTGAACTGAATGGCCCCAACGATTATGCGGTGCCGGTGATCAAAATTGAAGCACCCGACAAACAATTGATGGCGGTAATCTTTGGATATGCCTGTCACCCCACCACCTTGTCAATCAATCAATTCTCGGGTGATTATGCCGGTTTTGCTCAACTCGAACTGGAGAAACGTTATCCGGGCACCACTGCCCTCTTTTTTCAGGGAGCCGGTGGTGATCAGAATCCCATTCCCCGCCGCAGTATTCCTCTGGCCATCCAATACGGGAAGCAGCTTGCCGCAACTGTAGAACGGGTACTCTCTGAAGAGATGCCGCAACAAGAGAGCAGCCTGATCACAAGATATTCCGAAATTGACCTTTTACTGGATAATCCACTCCCTTTGGAAGAATTGCAGGAGATCGCCAAAAAAGATGATTATCAGGCAAGATGGGCTGAAGGAATGATCAGCGAATTGAAAACAAAAGGACATTTAATCAAATCGTATCCTTTCCCTGTTGGTTATTGGCAAATAGGTCAACAAAAGTTGTTTGTCCTCGGTGGGGAGTCAGTGATCTCATACAGTCTGAAATTGAAGCAGATTTTCGGTGGACAGATCTTTGTGCTCTCATATGCCAACGATGTAATGGGCTATATACCTTCTGAAGTTGTACTGGAAGAAGGGGGATATGAGGGGGATACATCGCAGCGTGTATACGGTCTACCCTCAAAATGGAGTAGCGGTGTTGAGTCCGCTATTATAAGTGAATTAGAGAATATTGCAACAGAATAAAAAATCATTATCAATTGAAACGATTATCATCATGAAAAAAAGTTATTTGTTTTACAGTGCTTTACTATTTTTAACACTGCTGCTTGCTCAGTGTGGTCAACAAAACAAGCAGAGCAGCCCAGACGGGGATATTAATGAGAATCAACCCGATTCAATGATCGCCAAGCGTTATTTCTCCGGTTTTGAGGATGCGCACGATACCTATAACGCGATCACGGAAGCAAGTGACGGAAAGATCTATTATGTTCTTTCTTCTGTTCGTCATGATGTGGGAGGACAAATGTATGCATATGATCCCGAAACTGAAGAGGTGGAATTTATTGCCGATCTCTCGGTGGCTCTGGGAGAGAAAGAGCAGAATTTTATTGCACAAGGGAAAAGTCATACCGAGTTTTACGAACATGACGGGAGGTTGTATTTCTCTACCCATGTGGGCTATTATGAGATGATTGATGGTGCGGAGAATTTGCCAAAGAATGCACCGGAAGGTTATCAACTCTATCCGGGTGGTCACTTTCTCTACTATGACATGACTACGAAGGAGCTGGTAAGCCTCGGACTTGCCCCCAATGGAGAAGGAATTCTGACCATGACCATGGATAAGGAGAGAGGGCACCTATATGGGATTACATGGCCTAAAGGTTACTTTATTCACTATGATCTCAACACCAATGAGATGCATAATCTGGGACTTGTGAGTGAGCAGGGTGAAGGTGGTGTTATCGGAGAGGATTACAGAGTATTATGCCGCTCCATGTTCGTAGACCCACGCGACGGGAACGTATATTATTCTGTAGCCGAAGGAGATATCTATACATATAACCCTTCTGATCCTCAACTGAAAAAGATGGATGGGGTTGATTTAAGGCTTGATTATTTCGGGGATTTTGATGTCAGTGATGCCGGCAGCATGGGATACAACTGGAGAAAGATCTACTGGTATGAGCCGGAGAATAAGGCTTATGGTGTCCATGGTAACTCAGGTTATCTCTTTACCTTTGATCCCCTTAATAAGAAAGTTGAGATCGTTGACAGAATTACTTCGGAACCATCAAGAAAAAGTGGCATGTCCGATCAATTCAGTTATGGCTACCTCGGATTTAAAATCAAGGATGATGTTATCTATTACCTGACAGGAGCACCCATTTATAAAGATGGTGTTAGGGTTGCCGGGCTTGACAAAATTAACATGGGCGCAGCAAAAGGATTGGAACATCTTCACGTGGTAACTTACAATATCCCTGAAAAAAAATACAAAGATCTGGGACCGGTATTTTATGATGATGGGACTTTCCCTACATATGTCAATTCGATTGCTATGGGAAATAATAACGATATCTACACGTTGGCTAGATTTGAACATGAAGGGAAGGTCATTGAAGACCTGATAAGAATAGATATTAAATGATAGAGGGACATGCCTTCTTAACAGATTCCCTATGAAAAAAATACTATTTATTACGATTCTTGCTACACTCCTTGCGCTGTTTTTCTCAGGCTGTGGATCTACCGGGAGGTTGTCGGAAGATACATTCAAATTCTCCCGTGAAGAGAAAATGATACTCGGAACCTATGCAGGTTTACCCAGGCTCGATAATGGAAGAGCAGATATCGACAAACTGATGGAGCAATTGAAAGATCTGAATGCAAACACCTACAACTGGCTGATATGGCAGAACGAAAATGACTGGGCTGATCTGCAGCTTTTTCTGCCCATGGCTTTGAAAAACAGGATCGCTGTATGGGTCTCTTTAGTTCCACCGTCGGAGTCAAAGCCAATAGCGAAATGGAGCTCGGAACCTTATGGCCTTGATTATATCAAATGGTCGGAAGAGATAGCAAAATTGAGCCTGCAGTATCCCAATCTGGTGGTGTTCAGCATTGATGATTTTGTCCATAACCTCAAGACTTATACCCCTGAGTATCTTGGCAAGATGATGGATGAAATTGACAGAATAAATCCTTCGCTTCAGTTTATCCCCTGCTCTTACTACAGGCAGATCACCCCTGATTTCGCGAAAAACTACGCACCCTATTTAGATGGGCTCCTATTTCCTTACAGAGCAGAATCGGAGGGTGGAAATCTCAAGAATGGTTCATTGGTAGATGCTGAAATCGAAAGATTAAGGACACTCTTCAACGGGGAGATGCCGATCTATATCGATGTATATCTGACCGCTCATTCCAGATTGGGCGCCTCTACACCATCTTATGTGGAAGAGGTGATCCGGAGAGGGAGGGAGCATGCCGATGGTGTGCTTATCTATACGCATCCCAATCCTGTTAGTGATGCTGAGAAGTACCAGATAGTGAAGGCTGCGTTCTCTAATAAATAGCGACCCTGTGTGCTATGAAGTTATTTCTCTCCAACCCTGTCCGCAATAAAATTTTGTAACAGGGTTGGCTTTAGAATACTACATTTTAAATATATACAACAATGCATCTCTTCAGAATAGCCACACTGACCGTGACCTTCCTTTCACTCTTTTGTTTGTCGGCATGTACAAACAGTGAGAACAGTGCGTCCGGAGCGACATCCTGGAGCACCGATAATCAGGGTTGGTTACTGATGAAGAATGAAAAGAATCTGGAAGAACGCTTTTTTGCCATCGGCACATGGCATGTTCCCGGCTATACTTTCACCAAAGAGGCTCATGCCGACTCGCTTGACTGCCTTCAGAATGCACAGCTTTTCAGAGAACGCACATCGCCATTCAATATGGTATTCGTTACTTCGGGACTGGAGAAAGATTACATGTCGGAAAAGATTCATGTTATGAATCCATTTTCGCCAATGCTTCATGCGTATCTTGACAGATTTGTCACTCTACCGAAAGGTGATGACAAAGATTATTATCGGAGTCAATTTCTGAAGAGCGAAGTGAATAATCCTGCTTTTGTTCAATATCTCGATTCCCAGATTTTGACGTTACTCGATAAACGTACCAACGATAAATATATTTTTTCCCATATAGATGAAATAGCCCTGGGGGGAGTTAGCAAATGGGCCGTACCACCTGCGGTAGGATCTCTGATCACCCAAAGATTAAAAGAACATGATCCGGATGCACTGGTGTATGTAGATCTGTTGGGTCACGCTAAAGGAAGCACCCATCTTTTCGAACAGCGCTACCTGAAAACCAATGAAAAGATGCCGGAAGACCCTCCTTACGACTTGCTGAGCAAAGAGGCACGCGAATGCAAATTACCACTGCTCGGTTTTTATCAGGCTTACGATGGCACACCGGTATATCAATTTAAAAAGGGAAATTATTCTTACAGCAATTATGATTTCGAATCGCTGAAAAGAATCTGGTATGAGAACACGAAAATTATTGCCGGCGACTATAGCGGGAACGGAGATGTCTTCGGTATCAATGCCTTCAGGGATTTCTATGCGCATCCGGTACTTGCCGGATTGACCGTCGACGCATTAAGGGCAGGACTGGGGGAGAAAGTCCCTCTCTGGCTCTATTTCGATGGAAATGGTTATGCTAAACCCGGAAATGTGACGCCTGAACAATATCTTGTGAACGTGAAGTGTCAGATATATACAGCCATCATCCATGGTGCAACAGGTATTCTTTTCTGGAACGACTGGTCAAAAATACCCGAAGTGTTCGATGAGCTATTGCCTGTTATGGAGGAGCTGAATGACAATCTTGAAATAATAAAGCTTAATACGGTTGAGAGAGTTATTGAAGGAGATAAACATATCGTAATTAAAGGAAACAACAAAGAAAAATATATCATAGCCTCCAATACGAGTAAGACCGATACCATCACTATTGAGCCTCAAAAAGGCATTGCATTGAAGTTGGCACCACTGGAAACTATTGTGACAAACCTGAAGTGAGAGCATATTGATTCGGACTCTGTGATAAATGACAAGATCATCCACACAATACAGACAGCACATTTATAAAAAGATTCAGATTAAATGATACGAAAAAATCAGAAACAATGAAATATCAATCGACCATCTTACTTTTCTTGTTTGGAATGGTAATGACTACATTCCCAATGGCTACTGCGTATTCTTCTCCCCAGGATGAGGGTGTCGGAATTGCGGTATTTGATGTAGACGCCACTCCTCCTGTTGGTAGCCAGCTGACCTATGATCCCATGATCAATTCGGGCGATCTTACCATCAGAGCAAAAGGTATTGTGCTGGTAGGTAACGGTGACCCGATAGTGATGTGCGCTATTGACTGGATCGGTATCTCCAACGAGTCACAGGATCTTTTTAAGGAAGCATTGGCAGAAGCCGCCGGAACCATTCCAAACAGAGTGGTCATCCATACGGTCCACCAACACGATGCCCCTATTTGCGACTTTACCGCGGAAAAGATGCTGAAAGAGAACAATCTCCCTCCCGGATGTTTTGATGGTACTTTTGCAAGGGAGCTTATCGTGAAGCTGCAGGAGTCTATACGGACCTCTCTCAAAGATATTAAAGAGGTGACGGATATCGGTCTGGGCAGCGCTGATGTGATTGAGGTTGCCTCCAACAGAAGAATTTATAAGGAGAATGGACGTATTGTAAAGATGCGCGGATCAGCAAGTAATGATTCGCTTCTTCGTTCCATGCCGGAAGGATTAATCGATCCCGAGGTCTCGCTTGTAAGCTTCTGGAACAATGATACACCCCTCGCAGTATTAAGTTTCTATGCCACACATCCGCAAAGCTATTACCTGACAAAGACTACCAGTCCAGATTTTCCCGGTATTGCGCGCTACATGCGACAACTGGCTGTGCCGGATGCCCTGCATGTCCATTTTAACGGTGCCGGAGGGAACATCGCCGCCGGGAAATACAATGACGGAAGTCATGAAACCCGTCTGGTACTTGCAGAACGATTGGCAGATGGGATGGAGCGGGCATGGCGCAGCACGAAAAAACATAAGATCGGTCCAGAAGATATGGGTTGGGAGACCGAAAATCTCTTTCTTCCCTATCAAGAGAAAGTAAAAGAGATAGAAAAAACCATGTTTCAGATGAATAGCCGTTTGCTTGCGAACAACATGGGCCGTTTGGGATGGTATAATAGAAGAATAGCAGGTAAAGGAATTGAAACAGCCTGCTTACGGATTCATGATGCCCGGATATTGTTTATGCCGGGTGAGTTGTTTGTAGAGTATCAGCTGGCTGCAAAAAAAATGGCTCCGGACCATTTTGTTGCTATGGCGGCATATGGTGATTATGGCCCTTTTTATATTGGCACTGAGGAAGCTTATAAGGAAGGGGGGTATGAGATTGAATCCAGTCCGGTCACCTACGAATCGGAACGGTTAATTATGAAAAGCATGGAAAATCTTTTAACCACAAGCATGCGGCCCCGCATCAATG
Organism: Proteiniphilum sp.; assembly: GCA_015478855.1. GTDB lineage: Bacteria > Bacteroidota > Bacteroidia > Bacteroidales > Dysgonomonadaceae > Proteiniphilum. The sequence continues at coordinate 22,181 of JADMKJ010000014.1, read as the reverse complement.
ATCTGCTTACTTACACTGATCATATAGGTAATCCCGTTCCTGTAACCAACCTCAAAGAATGGAACAGAAAGAGAGAAGAAATCCTGAATAATATGCAGATAGTAATGGGGAAACTGCCCCGAAGCCAAAAGAGAAGAATTCATGTTGTGTATACGGATACAACAGAATATGAGGATTATACCCGTTACTCCATCCATTTTGAAGTGGCTCCCCAAGAAAATGTTTTCGCCTATTTATACCGCCCCAAAGGTGCATCCAAAATATCACCTGCCATACTGGCCCTGCATGGAACGGGCAATGATGGAAAAATGATAATTGACGGTATGACGAATATAAAAAACAGGGCCTATGCCAAAGAATTGGCGGAGAGAGGGTATGTGGTAATCGCGCCGGATTATCCGAGTATGGGAGAGTTGAAAAACTATGACTTCTCGCAGGACCGGTATGATTCGGGTACGATGAAGGGTATATTCAACCACATATCCTGTATTGATCTGTTACAGACTCTTCCTTACGTCGACAAAAAGAGAATAGGCGTAATCGGGCATTCCCTGGGAGGTCATAATGCTCTTTTTGTTGCGGCTTTTGATCCCAGAATTCAAGTCGTCGTCTCAAGTTGTGGCTGGACGCTGTTGGATTATTATAATGCGGGTGAAAATGTGACAACACTTCATGGAGGTCGACTTGGCCCGTGGGCCCAGGAACGGTATATGCCCCTAATACAAGATAAATACCATCTCGATGCAGCGAAAATTCCTTTTGATTTTGATGAGATTATTGCTGCAATCGCTCCAAGACCTTTTTTTTCCAATTCTCCGGTGTATGACCTCAACTTTTCTGTTGAAGGTGTTAGAAAAGGGATCAGTCATGTCAGAGAGGTCTATCGTTTCATGAATGAAGAGAATCAGATAGAGGTTGTATATCCCGCAGTAGGACACGATTTTCCCGCAGATGTCAGAGAGCAGGCATATCACTTCATCGACCACTATTTAAAATGATAGGCGTATGAATAACGGTTGCTCTCTGTTACCCTGATTCTCCTAAATAAGGAGATAGTTCTCATTTGAGAACCATAGAATCCATTACTAAACGTCGACAAATCTTAATTATGCATTATAAACACTTCACTCTGGCTGTGTTACTCTATTTCTTTACGTTCTATCTCAGCGCTTCAGTAGACGATTGTTATGCCAGGCTCGATTCCGGTATTCTTTCCATCGGTAACAGCCTTATTGAACGTAATTTCTTATGGAATGACGGGCAGTTGATCACGCTCAGTATTCATGATAAGGAGAATGGTAAGATATGGTTGAATCAGCAAAAAACAATTGATTTATATATTCCGGGAATTTCAAAAGCAGCAGTAAAGGGAATATGGAGCTCGACCATTCAGGAAGAGACCTCAATTACTTCCGCTCATCTATTGGTAAACGTTGAATATCAAATCGGACAGTTATATATCAGAAGAGCTTTCCGCGTTTATCCTGATTGTCCTGCAATTGCGGCTGATACCTATTTTAAATCTCTCTCCCTTGCCGCTGATTGGAATATCAGTCAAAACGAGGTGATTGATCAGCTCTCTTTACCCGGTAAACACTGGCGAATGGAAGCAATAGAGTTTTTTGACACCTCTGACGAGCATAACACATTCATAGAAAAAACATCCCGTCTATCCTACAAAACAAACAGCTATTACAGAGGAAATTTACTTTTCGCACATAACCTGGAAGATGGCACAGGTCTGTTCCTTCTTAAAGAGGCTCCCTGCTCCATTAATCAGTTACATTATCCCGGACATGATTTTGAAACGAACTACGGAACAATCAAAGTGACAGGATTGGGTGTACATCCGGTAGACTTGCAGAAGATGGACGGAGAGTGGGTGAAAGCTTACGGCGCTGTGGTGGGTGTATATGATGGTAGCAATAATGCCCGATTGCTGGCATTACGTACTTATCAAAAGAATACCCGGACATTTCAGAAAGGAAGAGAAAATATGATTGTGATGAATACCTGGGGCGATCGGGGTAAATTAGATCGACTTACCGAGTCATTCTGTAAGGAACAGATGAAGGCCTGTTCCTCTATCGGAATCACACATTTTCAGCTCGACTGGGGTTGGCAGGAAGGGATAAAAGACAAAACGACCAAAAGCATTGATGCATGGGTACCCAAAAATACCCTTTTCCCCAATGGCTTTGGACCACTGATCGCATATGGCAGAAAAATGGGAGTGGAGCTTTGTCTTTATTTTGTTCCCAAATTTCACAATAACAACGGGGCATGGGAGGAAGATGCGGATGCACTGATCAATCTGTATAAGAATCATGGCGTCAGGATTTTTAAGATTGACGGACAGAAGATACCCTCAAAAATGGCTGAAATCAACCTGAGGAAAATGTACGATAAAGTCCTCAAAGAAACCGATTATAAAGTCGTGTTTAATCTCGACATCACGAACGGTCCCCGGGGAGGTTACTTCTACATGAATGAAACGGGAAATCTGTTTGTTGAGAACAGATATACACAGTTCGGGACCTACTATCCTTTTCATACATTGAGGAATCTATGGATGTTGTCACATTATGTAGCACCAGAGAGACTTCAGTTTGAATTCCTGAATAAATGGAAAAATCAGGATAAATATCCGGCGGGAGACCGCTTTGCTCCGGCAGCCTATTCCTTCGATTATCTTTTTGCAATCACCATGGTTGCCCAGCCACTTGCTTTCTTTGATGCTACTGATCTCCCGGATGCTGCTTTGGATAATGAACGTTTAATCAAAAAGTATCGTGAGATTCAGTTCGATCTGCAGAATGGAAGTACTTTTCCTGTGGGTGATGAACCCAATGGTAGATCTTGGACCGGATTTCAGTCGATACATCATGACAGAGGCTATTTTATTCTTTTCAGGGAAAATAATGATGAACCTACGAAAACAATCGAAACTTTCCTGGAAGAAGGGTGTGAAGTGGTTTTACAACCATTGTTCGGGCATAAAGCGGCATCCCGACAAAAGGTCGGTAGGTCAGGGACACTCACTTTTTCTCTTCCTGAGAATAATAGCTTTGAAGTCTATGCCTATTCGGTAAAGTAAAAAAACAATTTAATCAATTGAGTTTACTTTACCGTTTGATGAGGTTGTGTTGGAGCTAACATCTTTTGATTCTTTTCCTTTTTGCCCTGATTCTAAGAACATTTTTACAGGTTAACGGCGAAGAATCCTCAGAGTTTCATCTCCCAGCCTTTTTCATATTGCCTGCTCCATAGTCTCGAAGCTGCCTTGTTTTCGAGGATATGCCCATTGACCGGATCGGTTTTCAAGGTAGATTGTGTACGTTGAGAGATATTGCCCAGTAATGTCAGGGTGGTGCTTATCGCTCCTTCATGGAGATCGGCATAGAGAGGTGCGTTGATTCTGATCGCGTCGAGGAAATTGGTAAAGTGGAAAGCGTCCAGTTGCTGTGAAGGGTTACGGGTATCTCCCGGACGAAACGCTATATCGCTTTTTACATCCCTGATCACTTTGTTGTTCAGGTCTGAGATTTGATAGGCATTACCCCCGCCGATAAGGAGTGTTCCTTTTTCTCCGTGAAACAAAGCACCTACCGATGAGCTCTCTATCGACTTGCCATTACAGCTTCTCCCTTCCCAGGTAATCATCTTGTTATCTCCGAATCCAAGATTAATCACTTGGGTATCTGGATATTGCCAGTCATCCTCATAGCGATACCTACCACCCATGGAGCTGACTTGAGTGGGAAAAGTAAGCCCCATACCCCAGCGAAGAAGGTCTATGAAGTGTACCGCGTTGTTGCCTGATTCTCCGGTTCCCCAATGATAGAACCAATGCCAGTTATAGTGCAGTATATTGTCTTTATAGTCTTTAACGCGTGGAGCGGGTCCCTGCCATAACTCCCAGTCGAGCCATTCAGGAACACTCACCATATTTCCTTTGCCAATAGAGGCTCTGTTATTGGTATACCAGGCTTTTCCAAAATAAACGTTTCCGATAATCCCTTCGTGGATTTCATTAATCGCATTCCTTACATTAGGCCATGATCTACGCTGCATTCCCGTTGCGACAACCACCTTGTATTTCCTGACAGCCTCTCTCAATATTTCGTTTTCAGCGGGATTATGGCTGGTAGGTTTTTCCAGGTATACATGTTTCCCGGCTTTCATTGCCATCAGTGCAGCAGGTGCATGCCAGTGCTCGGGTGTGGCAATAAAAACAGCATCCATATCTTTTATCTCAAGCAATTTGCGTATGTCTTTCTCGCCTTTTGGTGTGTTCCCGGCGATCTTCTGAACATCAGCGATGCATCTGGCTGAAGCTCTACTATCCACGTCGCAAACATAGGAAATTTCACATCCCTTTTCTCTGGCAAAACCTCCTGTGAGCGCACTCCCTCTTGCATTCACTCCTATGGCACCCATTCTGATTCTGTCGTTTGCTCCGACAATATTCTTATAGCTTTTGGCGCTAAATCCGGGTAAAACACCGCCAACAGATACTGCAACTGTGCCCATGGTTACTTTCCTGATAAAATTTCTTCTTGTCGTCATAGTATTTTACATCAATGTTCTGCAAATTTAAATAAACAACCTTTAAAACAAAGTATAATAACGAATTATTGTCATCAGAAAACGCAAAAGTGGGAATTAGTAAGGTGGGTAGCGACAAATGAAATAGTCTACTCATTCTTTGAATGGTTCTTATAATCATTTCCCTAGTCTCATAAAAAAACTCCCGCATTCCTTCGAAGAAAGGTTATGCGGGAGAATTAATGTTGTGATATATTATTCCTATAGCCTCGCCCTCAACAGCCCCGGTATCTGGCTGGGTTCCTTGGCTACCGGTACGCCGACGGCTTCGAAGGCCGCGATCTTCTCGGCGGCGGTGCCCGATCCGCTGGAGATGATGGCGCCGGCATGTCCCATCTGCTTACCCGGAGGGGCCTGCTGTCCGGCAATGAAGACGGCCACAGGCTTGGTGACATGATCCCTGATGTATTCCGCTGCCCGCTCTTCCGCATCGCCGCCGATCTCGCCGATCAGGGCGATGGAGTCGGTCTCCGGATCGTTCTCGAACATCTCCAGCAGCTCTTTGTAATAGAGTCCCACAACGGGATCACCACCCACACCCACGGCGGTGGATTGTCCCATACCTTTCTCGGTGAGATTATATACCACCTCGTAGGTAAGTGTTCCGCTGCGACTGATCACGCCGGTGCTGCCCTCCCTGAAGATCATCGTCGGCATGATCCCCACCATGCTCCTCCCGGGAGAGATCAGTCCGGGACAGTTAGGTCCTATCAGTCGGGCTCCTTTTCGTTGGATGTAGCTGTAAGCCTCCACCACATCAAGGGTGGGAACACCTTCAGTGATGCAGACAATCAGCTTGATGCCGGCATCGGCAGCCTCCATCATGGCATCCTTCGCGAAGGGTGCAGGGACAAATATAACCGATGTATCCGCTTCTGTCTCTCTCACGGCATCTCTCACTGTATTGAACACCGGGATGTTGTCCACAAGCTCTCCCGCCTTGCCGGGTGAGGTGCCGCCAACGATGTTGGTGCCGTAGGCCTTCATCTTGGAGGCGTGGAATCCTCCATCACGACCGGTGATTCCCTGAACTACCAGCCTGCTCTTTTTATCTATCAGAATGCTCATACTCTATCTTTTTTCAGTCTTTATTTCACTTTGATAATGCTACTGCTTTTTCTGTGGCTTCACCCATGGTCCCGGCTACATGGAAATGGGTTCCCTGCAGCAGTGCACGCCCCTCCTTCTCGTTGGTGCCGGTAAGACGAATTACGATGGGAACATCCGTTTTGATCTGTCTGAATGCCTCCAGCAGGCCGCTGGCCACATCATCACAGCGGGTGATCCCGCCAAAGATGTTAATCAGCACCACCTTCACGTTCCTGTCACTCAGTAGCAGTTTCATCGCTTCAATCACCTTGGTGGGGTTGGAGCTTCCGCCTATATCGAGGAAGTTAGCCGGGTTGCCACCATAGAGCTTGATCATGTCCATCGTGGCCATTGCCAGGCCGGCGCCATTCACCATACAGCCTATTTCACCGCCCAGGTTCACGTAGCTGAATCCTTTGCTCTTGGCACTCAGCTCCTTCTTCTCTTCCTCCGTGGGCTCATTGAGGGCTGCAATCTTAGGGTGACGGTAGAGTGCGTTGTCGTCGAAGGTCATCTTCGCATCAATCGCCATGATATTCCCTTCCTGTGTCAGTACCAACGGGTTGATCTCCGCCAGGGAGGCGTCATTCTCAACAAACAGCTTGTAGAGCTTACGGAAGAGCACCGCTGCCTGACGTACCAGTGCAATGTCATCGAAAAGCCTGAAGGCAGCCTCACGTGCCAGATAATCGGGGACACCTATCGAGGGGTCAATCACGAACTTGTGTATCTTCTCAGGCGTGCTCCGTGCCACCTCTTCAATATCCATCCCTCCCTCTTTGCTCAGCATCAGGATGGTCGATTTGCTGCTTCTGTCGATCACGTAACTGACGTAATACTCTTTGTCGATGTTCACCGCCTCACCTATAAGAATACGGTCCACGGTGAATCCCTTGATATCCATCCCCAGGATGGCGGCAGCGTGTCTGCGCAGTTCAATCTCATCGTTTGCCAGCTTCACACCTCCCGCCTTGCCCCTGCCACCGGTATGCACCTGTGCCTTCACGATCACACGAGGGGAATCCAGCTGGTTATACGCTTTCACTGCATCGTCTACGGAGCGGCAAACACTGCTTCTGTCTACAGGGAGTCCATAGTTTGCAAAGATCTCTTTTGCCTGATATTCATGAATCTTCATATGATTAAAATATTTTTATTTCATTGTGGTGTTTGTTGCATTTGTATTTAGCTCAACTGGCATAGTCACTCTATCTCTGCATTTTCGATGTGCGCTATGCAGATAAAGCTTGTCTGCTTTTTGCCTGCGTTTGAAAATGACTCATATGTACGTATGCAAAAGCATGCAAACGGTTAAATGTTCAATTCATGGGTCTTTTCAATCATTAATGATAAAGTAATTGGTAAAAATAGAATTTTTTATTGAAAGAAAAAAAATCAACAGCAGTTATTGTGGAATTTTTTCTGTTCGGTAACCTATGCATCCCGGCAATGCCTCATTATAAGTATAAACGGTCTGTTAAATACTTATAAGATGGTATTGTCACGTCATGATTTTTGGCCCAATTTTGTATCCTGAAAAGCAGGCCGGATAATAAGCAGTAAAAGAGCATGGCATCTGATCCCGATCCGGTTGCTAATATATGATTGTGAAGGGTTTCATCTTGCCTCAGTGTGAACAGATAAAAATCAATTTCAAATGAACAGAAATACGCTATTTCTACTTCTATGCCTTTTAACAGGCTTTGAAGCAGCTTTCTCCCAGCAAAACAATATATTTTCCGGCACCGTGACCGGTGAGGAGAACGAGATACTTACCGGTGCCACCATCTTCTTTGAGGAACTGGGTATTGGTGATGATACTGATCTCGCAGGAAATTTTCAGGTGAAGGATATCCCCGACGGGTCTCACAAGGTGATCGTCAGCTATGTGGGTTATGAAACGGTGACGAAGGAGATAGGGTTTCAGAAGGGGGAACCGCAGAAAGAGGATTTTCTTCTGTTGCCCGATGGTCAGCTTCTGCTGGAGGTGGAGGTGTTCGGCCGCCGTCGTGAACGACCGGAGAAGATGGATGCTCTCACCCGTATACCGCTGCGCATCGATGAACAGGTACAGAGCATCTCTGTGATCTCACAGAAGATGCTCGCCGACCAGGGAGTACTCACACTTAACGATGCGGTGAGAAATGCTCCCGGTGTGGGTACTTTCGCCACCTTCGGTAACACCACCGAGAGCCTCACCTCGCGTGGCTACAGGGGTATACCGGTGGTGAAGAACGGCGTGCGTGTCCACTCCGATTTCAGGGGCAGCGGCTTCCTCACCGATATGCAGGGGGTGGAGACGATACAGATACTCCGTGGATCGGCGGCCATCGCACAGGGACTGGGCAATGACCTTGGCTCGGCCGGCGGGGTGGTCAATATCGCCACCAAGACACCCAAGTTCATTAACTCGGGCAACATCGGATTCAGAACGGGCAGCTGGGGACAGCTGCGCCCCACTTTCGACCTGCAGTTCGTCACTGACAAGCTACAACGTTCCGCCTTCCGCATCAACGGCGCATATGAGCGTGCAGACAGCTACCGCGATCATGTCTCCAGGGACAGGATCTATATCAATCCCTCCTTCGCCTGGCATCCCGACGACAAGACAAAGATTGGCCTTGAAATGGACTTTATGCACGATTCACGCACCCCGGACCAGGGAACGGTCAACCTGAGTGCCGACAGTGTCTATAATGTGTATGATATGCCGCACGACAACTTTTTAGGTTTCACTACCGACCGCCAGGTGACCAATACGCTCACCTTTATGATGCAGCTGCATCGTGAGCTGGGTAATCATCTCAGCTTCAGGGTCGCTTATGCCGGAGCAGATATGAACCTAAAGAAAACTGCAGCCCATGCTTCACCCTTGAGGAATGTGGCGAAGACGGGATTGTACAATCTACGATCCAGAGCCTATAGTGCCAACGAACGTGACGACAGAAACGGGGTGCTGCAGATCGACCTGATAGGTAAAGATCTCTATACAGGCAACGTGAAGCACACTTTCAACCTTGGTTTTGATTACCGCTGGACCGATGTTTCCACCATCAACAGCAACTCCGTGGTAGTGGATACCGTTGATGTGCTGCAGCCCATCGCCAACAGAGCGCCGGAGGTGACACTGGTGAATGGCGAACCGGTCACCTCACACGAGTACGCCTACGGGATGCTGCTGCAGGAGGTGATGACCTTCAATAGATACTTGAAACTTTCTCTCGGACTCCGTTACAGCCAGATGAGCGGTATCAGTGACAATCAGCTCTCCACCAATGGCGGTAGCATCTGGGACCCGCTGCTGGGAGTGATCATCACACCTGTGAAAGAGCTCAACCTCTTTGCATCCTACACCACCACCACCTCGTTGAGGGGTGCTGCCAACCTGTTGGAGGATAAGACTACCCCCGTGGGAGCATCGCGCGAGAAGCAGTTTGAAACAGGTTTCAAGAGCGAGTGGTTCAATAACCGTCTCCGTTTTAGTGCCACATACTTCCATATCCTGCACAATAACCTCACCTATGCCGCCCTCGACGATGCAGGGAACAATACAGGCTATTATATCAAAGCGGGTAACCTGAGACGTGAAGGGGTGGAGCTGGAGCTGACAGGGAAGCTATTGAAGAACCTGGATGCAGTGCTGGGTTATGCCTGGCTCGATGCAAGTTACCACGATAGCCCCTACTATCATGAAGGGTCGGTACCGATGAACAGCACCAACCATACAGCTAACGGATGGCTCAACTATACCTTCTTCGACGGGCTCCTGAGAAATATGAGTGTGGGGGCCGGTATCTATTATGTGGGGGGAAGGCCTTTTGCTGAGTATACCTACAAGGTGGTGCCGGGGCATAACGTGCAACCCAACACCAGACCGTTCATTGCCGATCCCTACACCACGGTGAATGCACAGCTGGGGTACAGGTTCAACCGCTGTCAGCTGCGTCTCTTCATGAACAACCTGTTCGATGCCGAAGGGTATACAGCCTATTACCGGGGAGGGTATCTCAACCCCGTCGAACCGCGTAATGTGGCCCTGGCAATCAATTATCACTTTTAAATTTCAATATCCTCTATCTCTACGATCTTCTTGGAGATGGCATAGATGGTGAGGCCCGACTGACTGCGGATACCTGTTTTCGCGGTAATGTTCTTCCGGTGCCTCACTACCGTATGGATGCTGATATTCAGCGCTTCGGCGATCTCCTTGTTGAGCATGCCGTTCACCAGGCCGGTAAGTACCTCGATTTCCCTCCTGGTGAGGTTGTCGCTCTCACTCTTCAACTGTGAGGGGGATTGGTTCTTCCTCTCCAGCTTTTCAAGGGTGTGGATAATATGCTCTGCGGAATCATACAGGGTGAATGATATGTCGGTGAGCATAGATTGCTTCTGAATGATGCCAAAGTCGATGCCCGCAACAGAGAGGGTGGGGTTGGACTTACGAATCTTACGTATATCCTTCTCACGGTTGACAAATAACAACGGGTTGGCGATGAGTATATCTACTTTCGTGGTCTCGAGCATCACCGAGAGCTCCTCCAGGGTTTCTATCCTGCTGGCACGGCATCCCAGCTCCGACTGGCAGATGATAGCCTGCAACCCCTCGTAGATGATCCTCGAGGATTCCATGATGACAATATGGAGTGGTGGTTTATACATTCTGCTCTCTCTCAATGCTTACACCCGATGGGATAAGGATGGACTCTTCTATCAGCGAGTGAATGTAAAGATCATACTCCAGCTCATACAGCGCGAAGAACAGCCTGCGCCGCAGATCAAGATCACCCTCAATCGTTACATACTTGAGCAGGAGGTTCTTAAGATCCTGTAGCTTCAGCTCAATATCGGTATGATGCTCACTGTACTCTTTCGATGAGTAGACCTCACCCTCTTCAACATTTTGCTCTTTGTCTAGCAGCGTGATAAAGTAGGGAAATGCGACATTATCCTCATAATCCAGATGATCAAGCACCTCCGTAAAGTACTCATTGAAGAATTTCTCCAGCAGCCTCAGCTCCTTCTCAGAATGATCCTCCTGAAGCTGACGGATATAGGAACTGATTTGCGGATATTTGTCAGACCGGTAATAGTCATGGCTGCTTTTCAGAAATTCGATCACCTGAAGCAGGTCTTCACTGGTGAAGGGCTCATGCCCCTTCGTGCCGAAACCATTGTAGAGGTTGGCGATGCTCACGAACAGGTTCTCGCTTATACCCTTACCGGTGCATAGTTGCATGACGGTCTGGTCACTTACACGGAAGTCGATGTTGAAATGCTGCAACATCAGCAACAGGTTCGGATTGGCATCAATCAGATCAGCCATCCGCATGAATGGTTTTACTTTTATCTTTGAAGTGTGATACATGTGGCGAAGAAAATTTCATGCAAAAATAGGGAAAATATCTGTAATTTAGAATTATTCTATTTTATATCTCTCCGCGGACTGCGAATTCCTTCTCTCAGGATGGTTATTCATTGTTTTTTTTGTATTATTGTGCTTCAATTACAATAAAGAAAAAATGGATCATTTTCAAAAATTACTGATTAAGCGGCGTAGTATCAGAAAATATAAAGATGAACTGCTGACGTCGGATGAAACCCGTAAGATTATTGAAGCAGCATTGCTCTCACCTACATCCAAAAATAAACACGCCTGGGAGTTTATTGCAGTGGAGGAAAAAGAGGTGTTGGAAAAGCTCTCCTTATGTAAGCCTCAGAGTGGTACCTTTATTGCCGATGCAGCTCTGGCTGTGGTGGTATTGGGGAATCCGCTGGAGAGTGATGCATGGGTAGAGGATGCTTCCATAGCTGCCTTTAGTATGCAGTTGCAGGCCGAGGAGCTTGGCATCGGCAGCTGTTGGGTGCAGGTACGAAATCGGTTCTATTCCGATCGGCTCACATCATCAGAATATATCAACGGACTGCTTGATGTGCCTATGCCGCTGGAAGTGCTTTGTTTGATTACTTTCGGCAAAAAAGAGCAGGAGCGAAAACCTGCCGACACAGAGAACCTCCATTGGGAGAAGGTACATATTGAGAAATTTGTACTTAACAGCGGCGAATAGTTGAAAATTAAAAATTAAAAGTGAAAGCTGACCGCTGAGTGCTTGTAAGCTTAAAACCCGAACCGCTGGCATTAACTGGTTTCCACCGAAAAAAGCTTATCGCTTATGGCTTACAGCTTACAGCTTATCGCTAACTGCTTACGGCTTACAGCTAACCGCTTACGGCTTACGGCTTACGGCTTACAGCTTACCGCTTACGGCTTACAGCTTACAGCTTATCGCTAACTGCTTACGGCTTACAGCTTACCGCTTATGGCTTACCGCTTACGGCTTACGGCTTACAGCTAACCGCTTACGGCTTACGGCTTAC
>JADMKJ010000014.1:0-10009 GCA_015478855.1 Proteiniphilum sp. | reverse complement strand
GCTAACCGCTTTTTTCTAAACAAACTGACAAAATAATGATTGATTATACAAAGGTCCCATCACCCTGTTTCGTGATAGAGGAAGCGCTCCTACGCAGGAATCTGCAACTGATCAGCTCGGTGAAGGAGCGCGCTGGTGTGGAGATCATACTTGCATTCAAGGCGTTTGCCATGTGGCGTGCGTTCCCCATCGTGCGTGAATACATCACTCACTCCACCGCCAGCTCCGTGGCTGAAGCGCGGCTCTCCTACGAGGAGATGGGGAGTCCGGCCCACAGCTATGCACCCTCATACACCGATGAGGAGTTCCCGCTGTTTATGCAATGCAGTAGTCACATCACCTTCAACTCCCTCTCCCAGTTCGAACGTTTCTATCCGCAGGTGAAAGTCTCAGGGAAAGATATCCGTTGCGGGGTGCGTATCAATCCAGAATTTTCGGTAGTGGATACCGATCTCTATAATCCCAGCACACCGGGATCACGCCTCGGTGTCACAGCCGGAAGGATAGGGGAGACCCTGCCCGAAGGAATTACCGGTCTGCATCTGCACAACCTCTGTGAAAACAACTCATACGACCTGGAACGAACACTGGAGGCGGTAGAGCAGCGTTTCGGCCATCTCTTCGGTCAGATACAATGGCTTAACCTTGGTGGCGGTCATCTTATGACACACAGGGATTATGATATTGAACACCTGATCGAACTGCTTATAGCTTTGAAAAGACGTTATCCGCATCTGGAGATTATCATGGAGCCGGGGAGCGCTTTCGCGTGGGAGACAGGTGTGCTGGTTTCTACCGTGGCCGATATCGTTGAGAACAACGGCGTGAAGACAGCCATGCTGAACGTCTCTTTTGCCTGCCATATGCCTGACTGTCTTGAGATGCCCTACAAGCCCCGCATCAGTGGTGCACATCATGAGCCGGTAGAAGGTAAACCCACTTACCGTATGGGTGGCAACAGCTGCCTGAGTGGCGATTTTATGGGTGACTGGTCGTTCGATAACCCCCTGCAGGTGGGTGATCTGATCGTGTTTGAAGACATGATTCACTACACCATTGTGAAGTCAACCATGTTTAACGGTGTGACACATCCTTCAATAGGTCTCTGGAAAAAAGAGGGTGAGTTTGAACTCTACCGCAGTTTCAGCTACGAAGATTATAAAAACCGGATGAGCTGATGGAGACTCTATTTTTTTAATTCATTTTAAACAATTTCTTTGTTATCAGCGTTTAATTAATTGAATAAGTTGATTGCATATCAACGACTGAAGATTATTAACGATTAAAACTAATTATTATGGGTTTGTTATGGTGGATTATTATTGGAGCAATTGCCGGTTGGCTTGCAGGTAAATTAATGAGAGGTGGCGGTTTTGGCTTTCTGATTAATCTTTTGGTAGGAATAGTCGGTGCAGTAATCGGCGGATGGGTTTTCGGCCTGTTGGGAATTGCTACAGGAGGAATCATTGGTAGCCTTGTCACGGCTCTTGTCGGTGCGATATTATTACTATGGATAATATCTCTATTTAAAAGAGCCTGATAGTGTGTTTACCAAAGTAACAACATAAAAGATCGGTGCAGCTGAAAAGGTGCATCGGTTTTTTTTATTAATTTTGTCTGATACCGGCATCGTGATTGTTTCGCCCGAAATGAAGAGGTGGAAGGGAATAGTGAAGGAGGTAATCTACATGATCTGAAAATATGAACAGGAATCGTATAAATAAAAAGGAGACAGGCATTTTCTCAGGATCCTTCAATCCTCTCCACATTGGACATCTGATACTGGCGAACTATATATGTGAATTCACCTCTCTCGAGGAGGTGTGGTTCGTGATAACACCCCATAATCCGCTGAAGGTGGCGGACGAACTGCTCGAGGAAGATCTTCGTCTGGAGATGGTACGCCTGGCACTGGAGGATTATGACCGGATTGTCGTCTCGGATGCGGAGTTTCATCTGCCCCGGCCCTCCTATACGATCAATACACTCACGAAGCTCTCCGCTGACCATCCCGACAGGAACTTCACCCTTATTATTGGCGGGGATAACTGGACGCGATTTAACCACTGGAGGGAGTATCAGCAGCTGATGAATCGATATCAGATACTCATCTATCCACGTTCGGGAGAGGAGGTGGTGATACCTCAACAATATAGCCAAACCATCCGGCTTGTGGATGCACCTGTGGTGGAGATCTCCTCCACCTTTATCCGCAACGGTATAAAAGAAGGGAAAGACATGCGCGCATTTGTTCCTGCAAAAGTATATGATTTTATCCTGCAAAAGGGTTTATACCGTTCGTAAGTTTTTCTGAAAGGCTTCAGATGCAATCGCCGGATAAACATGTCCACCGTTGATATAGCATCACCATTTATCCCTCTTCTTCAAATCTGATCTTATCCAGGATGATGGGCAGGATATTGCTGTTTACACCTGCCTCCCGCAGCTCATCCTCATCCTCGGCAAGCATTGACGCAAAAGTATCAAAGCTGCCTGCTTTCAGTAACGACAGGCGGTAGAGCTCCACCGTCTTTTTGGGGTTCTCAAGACAGAGCTCCACGTGTCCCGCATTGAGGTAATCGTGGGCGTTGGGTTTGATCTCCAGTATCCGTGTGTAGTATTTATGTGCGATATCGAACTTGCGCGTGAGAAAGGCACACCATGCTATTGAGCGCCATGCACGGGTGTTGTTGCCGTCGAGCAGTTCCACCTTGAAGTAGTAATTGAGCGCCTTGTCGTACTGTTTCAGCTCCAGGAAGCAGTGGCCTATGTTCAGCTGGATATTCAGATCGTCGGGACGTATCTGCTCCAGCCGGCGGTAGTAGGTGAGCGCCATCTCCGGCTCCTTCAGCACCCTGTAGCAGTGCGCTATACGATGAAGTACCCAGCTGTTGTTCTCTTCAATCAGGTCGGCATGCAAATAAGCCTCCAGTGCCCCCCTCAAATCAGGCATCATCTGCCTGCAGTAACCAATCTTCTGCCATATCTCGCTTGTGGTCTTACCCTCGTCAGCCAGCATGGTATAGGCACGGAGTGCTTCGCTGAAGTTGTTCTTCTCAAAATAGTAAAGAGCGATCTTCTCCAGATAACCGGGCTGCAGCACCACCGGATGGAACGCTTTAATCTCATGGTAATTGAGTGGGAGAGTGAAGATATCGGTGAACTCGGTATGACGTCTGTAGAGCTTGTGAAAGCGATAGAGGTCCTGAATGTACTGCTTTATCAGTGTCTCCTCTTTTTGATACGGCTTCATCACCTCCTCCTCTTCCTGCATCTTTCTTATCTCGTCGCTCTCGGCACCCAGCTGGGTGATCATCATCTTTCGATACTCCCCGGGCATCATCATGATGCTGAAACAGAAGGAGTATTTGTCTGAGTTGCATATCAGTGATGTGCTGAACATGGTCTCAATCAGTGATGATCCCTCCTCCGTGTTGACAAACAGCTGTTGAATGCTGCTGTGTCGCGGGTTGAACGGAAGGAACCAGTTGTTCATCTCATGAAAAAAGGGATATGACTTCAGGTTCGAGAAGGTGGAGTGAAACACATCGGCACCCTCGAGCTGTAGTTCCGAAAACTCCTGCAGCTTGTCGGTCAGCCCCGTCTCATCAAGTATCTTCTGCCATTCGGGGTTCTTCTCATCCAACCCGCTCTCGCCTATCCACTCGTCCAGCTTTATCTTCTTGCCGATCATAGGGCTCAGTTTCATCATCTCGGGAAGGATCTCCTCCGTCAGCTTGCGGGTGATCTTCTCCGTCTCATGTGCCTGGATATAACCTATGACCGATGTGATAAACCTCCGGTTGAAAACCTTGTCGTCCGACAATAGCTGCAGCCTGTCGTTGCATTCGGGGTAGAGATACCATCGTTCACTATAGATCTGGAAGATGGGGATGATCCCTATCACGGCACGTGTAGAGAGCTCCGGCTCGGGACGACGACACAGGTCGAGCAGGAATATAATCTTTTCCGCATCGAACCGCTGCAGGATGTTCATCGTGAGCGCAGAGATAACGATGCACTTGTCATAAACAGGTATCAGCTCATCCTCCATCATACTCCTGTACGACGCAATCTGATCGGCATTGGCCCTGGGAGAAACATAGATGGAATAGAACAGCTCCTGCAGTGTCTGCTCATGTGCCAGTGCATTTTGTTTTATACGGTTCTCCTTTTCACTCCCCTCCTCCAGCAGTTCGATAAAGGTGAAGGTGTCGTTCTGCCTGGTGAGAACCTCCCTGTACTCATCCATCGAAACAGGTGTGCGCAGGTTCATCAGTCTTAACTTATCAAAAAAGAGCGAGGGGCTCTCCTGCAGATAGAGGTACTCGGCGGCATCATCGGCTGCGGTATATATATCACGTATCAGTTTGTCATAGATACGTTTCTGATCAGGATCTTTTTTTCCTTCAAGAAGGTAGTGAAGCATGTACTGATAGTTAGACTCCAGCTCTGTAATTTTTTCCGAAACGGCCCAGTTATGCTGCAAGGCGGCAAGCTCCTTCACACCCTCTATAGCCTGCTTCAATTGCTTCTGTCTGATGTGGGAGTGAATAAGTGTCAGTTTTTTTGCTGTTTCAGATAGATCCATATAGTTTTTTATGTTGTGATGTCTTTAATAATCAATGTAGAGGGGAGCACTTCCTTCCAGGGCAGGGGAGCGTTGATCAGTTTGACCCAACCATCCACACCGATGATGATCAGATCCTGCCTTCGGATGAAATCCTCCTCAATCTTCCTGTCATCGTTCCACAGTTGCACCCTTCCGTCGGTTCTTTTTACAATAAACTGGAAGAGCTTCTGCATCTTAGGCTCCGACCCAATGATACCGATAGCATCCCAGATCATAATCTTCACATTCTCCTTCAATGCTGTGTGATAGATAAAAGTGAAGATGTGCACGTCGGCTTTACTCAGGATAGGAATAAATATGTTTTTTATTTCTGATAGGCCGTTGTCGATAAAGATCCCTGTGGGGACGCTGTTGCGGCTTACCAGTGAGGATATCTCCTGCAATCTTTTGCCTTCACTCTCGGTGAACTGTTCGAGGATGGCTGACATAGGGTTGGCAGGGTTGCTCCTCAGCCGGCTGTACCTTTCCACCACCCTGAGATCAAGCTCATCGTTGCTTATGCCTACTAATACCAGGTTGGAGTGTTGTTCTTCCGTCATCTTCATAATATCAGCCAGATGGTCTTCTGACTCCCTGATGAAAGTACGCATTGTGATCTTACTCTTTTCTGCCTTTGGCATAAATTCCTCGAGAATAAGGCCCTTGCTCGCATTGGACTCTTCCGTTTGCGCTGACTCCTCATCTTTGTCAATGAAATGGAGTAAGGTAAGGGCCGACTTATCGGGTCGCGACATGGCCACATGAAATGCCAGCCTGCTTAATCTCTTGCCGGTTTCGGGTTCTGTGAAACAAACCAGTACGTTGGTTGGTTTTCTCAGTTCCGATTCACCATCGAAGCGATTTAACAACATATCTACAAAATCCATACCAAAGTGTTTTTGTGGTTAACTGTTCAGTAGTTCGCTATCGAGCATTGAATCTTTATAGCCCAGAAAATAGAGGATGCCGTCAATACCCACCGATGAGAGTGAATGGTCGGCTGTCTGTTTCACTTTCGGTTTCGCATGGAAGGCAATACCCAGTCCCGCGATACCCAGCATAGGCAGGTCATTGGCGCCATCACCCACGGCCACGGTCTGGCGGAGGTCAATTTTCTCCACCTGTGCGATGAGGCGCAGAAGCTCTGCTTTTCTTTTACCATCAACGATATCTCCTACATAATTGCCGGTGAGCTTCCCCTCTACGATCTCCAGCTCGTTGGCATACATGTAATCAAAACCATATTTCTCTTTCAGGTGGTTTCCAAAATAGGTGAATCCTCCCGACAAAATGGCGGTTTTGAATCCCACCTTCTGCAGTACCTTCATCAACCTGTCCAGACCCTCGGTGATCGGCAGCTTGTCGGCGATCTCTTTCATTGCGGACACATCCAGTCCTTTCAGTAGTCTCACTCTCTGCCTGAAGCTCTCTTCGAAATCTATCTCACCCTGCATGGCCAATTCAGTGATGGCTTTCACCTTATCTCCTACACCTGCTCTCACGGCCAGCTCGTCAATCACCTCCGTCTGTATCAATGTGGAGTCCATGTCGAAGCATATAAGACGACGCATCCGCCTGAACATGCTCTCTTCCTGGAAGGAGATGTCGAAGTTGAGGTCAGACGAGAGCTTCAGAAAAGACTCCTGCAACTGTTGCCGGTCGATGGGTGTTCCTCTCACCGACAACTCCACGCACGATTTGGCAGCCCTCTGCTTCTCATCGAGAGGAATACGCCCTGTAAGCCTTATGATATTGTCAATATTGAGGTTTTGTTCTGCAATGATACCGGAGACTGAGGCGATTTGCTTCGCTGTAAGTATTCTTCCCAGCAAGGTGATGATGTATCTGTTCCTACCCTGCATCTTCACCCAGTTGGAGTACCGTTCTTCAGTGATTGGGGTAAACCTGACGTTCACATCCATCTCATAGGCTTTGAAAAGCAGATCTTTCATGATCACGCCCGAATTATTGTGCATCGACTTAAACAGGATCCCTAATGAGAGGTTCCTGTGTATGTCCGACTGCCCGATATCGAGAATGAAAGCACCATGTTTCGCCAGTATTTCTGTGAGTGCTGCCGTCAATCCGGGTTTGTCCTCCCCATTGATGTTGAGTAAAATTATTTCAGAGTTCTCCATATTTCAGTTTGTCAGTTTGTCAGCTATAAGCAATAAGCAATAAGCTTTTAAGCTGGGTTCGATCTTTCTTTCAGCGTTTTGGGTTTCAGCAGTCAGCTTTCAGCTCTCAATTTTTTAGCTTGGGTTGATGTTGCTTTCAGCGTTTTGGGAATTCACTTTTCACTTTTCATTTTTCATTTTTAATTTCCTATATTACCGGCATTGATACCTGTGAATAGATCTCCTCAATATCTTGTCGTTCAATCTTGTCAAAATCTTCCTCTCTTACGCTGATGATCAGTCCCGCCATATCGAGTGCTCCGGGACTGATAAGCAGCTGTCTGCTCCCCTCTTCGTAGTAATGGCGGGGCCTGTGTGCTCTGCGGGGATACAGATGAAGCTTGTATTTGTTCTCTTCTGTGAAGGCAATCACGTTCATCATCGGTTCCTCCTCTTCGGGCTGGCAATGTCTCAGATATTGGTATACATCCTCAAACAACTCTTCCGTCTCTTTTCTATTTTCACTTTCAATGGTCAGGCAGGAGCGGAGTGCATTATCACCCTGCAGCAGGAGCGATGTCTTGAGCCCGGCCTGCAGATGAAAATGATCGGGTGCTGAGGCACCACATTTGGGTCCGTTATAAAAGACAATGTAATCGGGCAGCTCCTCTGTCAAGGTGAGTATGTCGCCTGTTTTATTTCTTATGCGTTGTGGTACGTGCGAGTGGATCGGGATCGTGACATGGTTCCTGAGAATGGGAAAAGGATTGCAGAGGATACTATACTTCCCCAGGAAAGGAACACCACGTTGAAGCAGAGGTCGATTCGTTTCACACAGGAAACAGGGTCTCTTTTCAACCGCTTCTTTGTCTGTTTTTGCGGCTGTTGAAGTCATCCTTGCCGGATTGAACTGTACTCTTACAGTAAACGTATCACCCCATGAGAACTCTTTCTCCCTGATCTTGTCAAGTTGTTCTATGGCCTTTTTCAATTGCTCCCACTCATCCTGCTGTTTTACGAACAGTTCGTTTATTTCTGTTTGAAGGTTCATCAAATGTCGCTTAAATTAAAACAAAGATAACGATATTTTCTTTTATCGGATAACGAATACCAAAGAATCGGGCTTTTGTAAAAAACAAAGCTTTACTGTTTGTATATCACCTTTTTTTGTATCTTTGTGAGAACAGATTACTTATATCCATATGACACTAAAAACGCTTCTTCTTTCCTGTTTCTCTGTTTTATTCCTTATCTCCTGTACACAGGGCTCAGGTAAGAAGGAGGATATATCCGGTGAGGAACGTGAAGTGGGGGAAGTTGTTCGTTCTGATAAGGTTGCAGAAATTTCAGGTGATGAAGAGGAAGAGGAGTTTGATTTGTTTATTCAGCATTTCAGTAAGGACAAAACTTTCCAACTGAATCGGATTGCATTTCCGATCAGTGTAATCATACCCGATACAGAACATGAGGGGATGGCTCCTACGGAAGAGTCTATCGGTAAATATGATTGGGAGCCGCTGGATCTTACTTACGACAGCACCTATCTGACACGCCCCTTTGACCAGTATTATCAGGTTGTACGCTACAAAAATGATACGGCTGTGGTGGAGATCCGGGGTATCAACAACGGTATCTATGCCGATTATTACTTTACGTTGATCGAGAAGAAGTGGTATCTGGTCACATTGTATGAAGCATCCTTTTAGGATGAGGATACTTTTGTGCGAGCTTTTTATATCCTGAAGAGCGCCATCTGTTATTATTTCAGCATCTCATCACCAAAACTGAGTGGTAACAGATCTTTTATGCTGTTCACTATATAAATGCCCTCTTCACTGTACATCAATACTCTCATCGGCGTCCCGAAGCGGTTTTCCGTCTCCAGAAGCACCTGACGACAAGCCCCGCAGGGGGTGATGGCATCGGTGGTGAACTGCCCCTTGAACCATGCAGCAACAGCTATCGCTTCAATCTTCTGGTCCGGAAAAGAGGCGTTGGAGAAAAAAACGGCGGTCCTCTCGGCACATAATCCGGAGGGGTAGGCTGCATTTTCCTGGTTGTTCCCGGAAATGATCTCACCATTGCCGAGGAGTACTGCAGCGCCGACGCTGAACCCTGAATAGGGTACATATGCTCTTTTTGTGGCACTTTTTGCCGCTTCGATCAATTTTTTTTCGACTTCAGAGCATTCCTCTAACAGATAAACTCCTATCTTTGTGGTTAAATTGATTTCTCTCATAATGTAAAGCTGATTTTGATTCACAAATATAGATATATTTTATCGTTCTTTGTCGTTCTCTCATCTTTATTTGTCACGATGGATCTCCACGGGCAAGCCAGAGTGAGTACCTATGAAGCATATACTGAGAATTACAGCGATCTGGCAATAGCGCATATGGAGCGTTACGGGATCCCTGCATCCATCACCCTGGCGCAGGGGATACTGGAGTCGGGAGCCGGGCTGAGCGACCTGGCTCGACGCTCCAACAATCACTTCGGCATAAAATGCCACCGTGGTTGGAAAGGACCGTCGGTCTTTGCTGCCGATGATACGCCGAACGATTGTTTCCGTAAGTATGCCCGTGTGGAGGACTCCTATGAGGATCACTCCCTGTTTCTGGTCAACGGCGGACGCTACAGCGCGCTCTTTGCGCTTGCTGTCACCGATTACAAGGGCTGGGCCAGAGGGTTGCAGAAATCGGGTTATGCCACCGACAGGGCTTATGCCAACAAGCTGATCAAGCTGATTGAAGACTATGAGCTCTATCGTTTCGATGATAAGAAATACCGCAAAGGTGTGAGCCGCCGCGAACGTGACGAACGGCGCAGGCAGGAGACAGCACAGATGACATGGACACATCAGCCCTACATCACACATGGGCTGGTCTATGTGGAGGCTGTCAACGGGGATAGCTTCGCCGGCATTGCGAAGGAGTTTGGCTTCAAGGTGGAAGATCTGCTCAGGTTCAACGAGGTACCCGAAGATTTCCCGCTGAGTGAGGGCGATATCGTCTACTTCCAGAAGAAAAAGGCGCGCGCCGACAAGCCTTATGAGTTTCATACGGTGCAGGTGGGTGAATCAATGTACAGTATCTCGCAGAAGTACGGTCTCAGGATGAGGAACCTCTACCGGCTGAACAAGAAGAGTTACCAGTACATTCCCGAAGAGGGCGACCTGCTGAAGCTGAGATAGGAAGTCAATTAGGAATGAAGAATAAAGAATGAAAAGTTAAAAAATTAAGTATACAGAGCTGATAACTTAGCACTGGCAACTGATCGC
>JADMKJ010000013.1:4278-7405 GCA_015478855.1 Proteiniphilum sp. | reverse complement strand
AGCTCAACCGTTTTTATCTCTTTTCCTCTCCATATCACTTTGTAGAGATCGATCATGATCAGCAGGAGGTGGACGAAGATCAGCAGGTTGGAGCCTATCACAGCTACCCTGTTAGGGGAGAAACCAAACTCACCCAGCCTGTAGATGATGGCGGACAATGCAATCAGGTTGACGATCAGCGTGACCGCGGAGAGGATAAAAAGGGTCCACTCGTTGAACCGTTGTCTTTTGTTGACCGATGTGCCGGTCACCGAGAAGACAATGATCGCCATCACCCCCAAGAGCATCAGGTTGAACACGAGCAGGAACTCCCGGTCGTCGTAGGGATCTTTGCCGGTCACGATGATGCTTATCAGGTAGACGACCAGCGTGATCAGTACCAGGGGACTGAAGATGCCCGCGATGATCGGTGCTATCTTGTTGGTGACCGCAGGGAAGGTCCTGATGATGAACGTGGCGACGATGGGTGCGGAGACCAGTCCCACGATCGCGACATTCTCCATATAGAACTGCTCAATGCGCATGTCGATAGCTGAAAAGAGGCCGATGGTTATCGCCGTGAGCATCCCTCCCGCTATCAGAATGATTGCCGTCAGAATGGCCAGGTCACCGTTGTACCTGATGTAATCGATCCTTTTCATCCGCTTCCCGGTGTCGAACTCCACATAAACCAGCCCGTAGAGACACCACATCAACAGGGGCAGATGGATATAAGCCAGCACCACCGAGTCGCTCTCCTCCCCCCCGGGTAACAGGTTGATAAAAAGAGCGGACAATGCAAAGACCGGCAGCGACAGCAGCAGCTGCTTCGGCATGATCTTATCCTTCGTGAGAAAAGCATATGCCGACAACCCCAGGAAGAGGATGATGCCTCCGTTTTTCATGTAGAATTCAGATTGGTCGGGATCAAAACCAAACAGCTGCGGTAGCTTGATCAGAACGCCGGCCAGCAGGCAGGCAAGGAGCAGGAAGAGCAGCTCGCTCTTCATGAATTTACGGCTCGGTTCACCCTGATGATCATATTCCAGTCGCGCTCTCCAGAAATCAGCCGTGTGATGGCTTTCAATCGTGGGATAGATCGCAAAGAATGCTTTCTCAAAACGCTTCCTGTCCGTCCGGTAGAGCTGCTCAAGCTGCCCCGGCTGATCCAGATTCTCTCTGATTGCTGTTTCCATACTGTTTATAAAATAATGATGAATAATTGAGTGTTCAAAGATTGATACAGCTAAAAATGAGACCTATAAATGTTCTATGGGGACCCATTGACCTCGGGAACGTAAAAAGAGCAGTTGTTTGAATATTCGCGATAAGCTAAATGTGCAGAGCCAAGCATGCTTGAGCTTTGCCATAGCGAGCGAATATCTACGTTAGTGAACGTAGCAAGTTCTGCTCTTTTAGTGAATATTCGCGTTAAGTTAAATGAGCAGAGCCAAGCTTGCTTGAGCTTTGCCATAGCGAGCGAATATCTAACTTTAGTGAACGAGGACAAACATGGGTCACAAAACATTGTCAGTCGAAGTTTTAACTGTAAACGTACAATATGAAACTTGAAATAATAATACAGGTCTCTCTTTCACATTATTGCAGAAGATTCTCTATTGCGCTGATATGTTTTCTGAATGCTTTTTTCCCTCTGGCTGTCGCCGCGTAATTGGTGTTGGGCTTACGGTCCAGGAACGATTTGCTGAAGGTGATGTACTCGCTTTTCTCCAGCGATTTGAGATGACTCGCCAGGTTACCGTCGGTGACACCCAGCAGCTCCTTCAACGCGTTAAAGTCCAGCTGATCATTCACCATCAGTGCCGACATAATACCCAATCGTACCCTGTTCTCGAATGCTTTGTCAAAATCTTTCAGTAACTCTTTCACCTCTTAACCTTTCCGTTGAATCATCAATCCGTAAATCATCTGCACCACACCGAAGCCCAGCATCCATAGGTACATACTCTGGCCGATAAAGAAGAAGGCAGCCAGGCCCAGCACGATCTCTGTGATTCCCAGGTAGCGGATGTGACTCAACGTGTAATGGCTGCCATTGACCAGCGCCAGACCGTAGAAGATCAGCGTCAGCGAGGGTACAAAACCCACATAGCCCCTGAACAACAACATCAGGCATAGTACGCCTCCGGTGGTTAATGGTATAAGCAGGTTGATCAGCAGTCGTTTTGCCTGGTTATCCCATACCTGCTGATGCTCCCTCCTGCTCTTCCTGCCGGTGAACCAGATCGCACTGACAACCGACAGCAACAGCGTACCAAGGGCGACAAGAAGTAAATCTCTCATTCCCTCACTGCCGATCGACACACGCTCATAAACCAGCAAGTCGTGATGCCTGAAGATCAGCTGATGTGCCAGAAACGCGCCTGCCAATGCGATGAAACCGGTGGATACACCGGAAAGGCCACTCAGGGAGATGAACCGGGAGGATCGGCTCATGATCCTCCTGATCTCACTCAGATCGTCTAAATATTTGTCTTTTTCCATTTTGAAAGTACTTTGAAATACAAAGTAAGATATAAAAAAAATATCCTGCAACTTTATTTCGAAAAAAACAGGATTATTTTTAAGTGGTTTAATCATTCACCTATTTCCGGTTCCGCTATGGGACAACCTTTCTACTATCAGCCCCCCACTAGGCCGGTGCCCTTCATGATTATAACTGATAAAGATACATTCTCCGTCATATCCATGTCAGCAGGTACCCTGCCAGCGCACCGCCAATCACGATAAAGGCACTGTTCATCTTCCGGAAGTAAAACACGGCAACGATACTCATCACGGCAATAACCACCGTCCGCCAGTCGGTGAGCGTATCTTTGCCCATCTCCACACAGACAGCCGCAATCACTGCTACCGAGGCGATGTTGATCGCATCGAGGAACGCGGCGATCACCTTCGACTTCCGCATTCTCGGTATCAGCGGGTTGAGCAGTGAGACCAGGAGGAAGGAGGGAAGGAATATGCCGACCGTAGCCGCGATGGCACCCCAGAAGCCGTTCAGCTGCCATCCGATAAAGGTGGCTGTCGACAGCACGGGACCGGGAGTAATCTGCCCCACCGCCACGGCATCGATCAATTGCTGACGCGTCAGGATACCGGTGTTCACCAGCTCGGCATCCAGAAAAGC
>JADMKJ010000013.1:0-4178 GCA_015478855.1 Proteiniphilum sp. | reverse complement strand
GGACAAGGTACCAGGCCAGACCGAGCAGTCCCCCGGCGAAGAGTGCAAGGATCTCATTCACCCCCAGCAGGGCGGCGATCAGTGTCAGCGCGCCCAGCACCGCCAGCTCCCTGCTCTTGATCGCCTTTTTACCCAGCCGGTAGACGGCACCCAGGATGATGGCGATGACAGCCGGCTTGATCCCATAGATAAACGGCTCCACGGCGGGCAGCTGCCCATACTGTTGATAGAGCCAGGCGAACACCATGGTGATGACCACCGCGGGGAAGACAAAGCTGGCACCTGCCACCACCAGTCCTCTCCACCCTGCCCTCTCATGTCCGCAGTGCATGGTCATCTCAGTGGAGTTGGGACCCGGGATCAGGTTGGTGGCGCCCACGAGGTCGAGAAAATGCTGTTGCGTCATCCACTTCCTTTTCTTCACCACCTCATCTTCCATCATCGCGATGTGGGCCGCGGGACCGCCAAAAGCGATGCTGCCCAGCTTGAAGAAGAGCAGCGCCAGCTCCTTTAACTTCTTATCCATAAGTCTCCGCCTTTACCCAGCTTTTGTTTTTCCTGCAGTGGGGACACAGACAGGTTGAGCCGGCATCAATCTCTTCTGTATGTCCGCAATAGGTGCAGGCGTACAATCCTTTCTCAGGGATCACCTCGAAATTCTCCCTCAGTTTGTGAGGCCATATGGGCAGGCCGGGCTTCACTCTTTTTTTATCATACAACAGCAAGCTTATCTCTCCACTGGTTTCGAAGATGGCTGATTCGATCTGACCCAGGTGAATAATCCTTTTATTGCGTAGCTCTGCAAAGAATTCATCCATCGCCAGCTCGTTATAATTCAATGATAGCTCGGTGGCTTTACCCTCATGGATGATATAGATAGGCACTCCCTCCAATACCTTCTCCGCACCCTTTGAGCGTGTGATGATGTAGGTGATGACCCGGTAACCGCCAAAGACAACGATGAATGCCATCAGCGACGACACAATACCCACCTCCTTGTAAATCATCGGATCACCGGCGGTGGTACCAAGGGCGATGATAAGCAGCAGATCAAAAACAGACAATTGCTTGATCGCTCTTTTGCCGGTCATGCGCAGTCCCAGAAAAAGCAGCACCAGCATGATGAATGTACGAAGTGCGATCTCACCCAGAAAAGGCCATGACTCTTTACCTATTAATATCTCCTGCCATTCCATAATTATACGATTTCTGTTATAACACTTCTCACAATTAATAGGTTCCTGCATTATCTATTTTAGGTCATTTTTTCTGCTGTTTTTTTGGTGAACATTAATATTTTTTATAAGCGACACAGATGAACTTTCTCACGGCAGACATCGTTACAACAAAGAGTTTCAATGAAGAAACTCATTAAAAATTTTGGATATGGATAATCTAAGAATTAAAGGAAAATGGAATGAACTGAAAGGTCGCCTGAAACAAGAGTGGGGTGACTTAACCGACGATGATCTTCTATATGTGGATGGAAAAGAAGACGAACTTTATGGAAGACTTCAACAAAAAACAGGTAAAACAAACGATGAGCTCAAAGACTGGTTCGATAAACAACTGGATGATTTATAAACAAATAATCTAAGAATGCCCGACAGACCGTTGGGCATTCTTTTTTTATTGTGCGTTTATCTGGCTGGAGAGTGGTCACATGGTAACAATCACATCATGGATCCTCCGTCTGAAAGGATAAGCGATCTTCTCCGAATAACCCAGGCGAATCAGCAGCTGAGGTAAAGCTCCCTCTAAAGCCATTTCATTCATCATCTGAAATCTTGTCTCCGGCACCTGACAGGGCGCGTTCATAAAAGAGTGATTCAGATTCAGCCTGGTTGCTGTCAGCGCTAACCGCTGAAAGCAGATGCCTGTTTCAATCCAATGAGCAGGATCATCCTTCACAGTAGTGATCAATGCCATCGTGGCTGTCTTGCTCAACTGTTTACGCAGCCTCCTCTCTTCACTCCCGGCGGTCACCCAGTTTCTCAGCAGGAAGCTTCCCGCTGTACGCCCCAGCGAGGGCAAGCCGACGCAGGCAGCATAAAGGCCATCGCCCTTGCGCAGGGCTTCACGCTGACTGAAACGCATCCAGTGGATCAACTCACGCCTGTAGGCCGGATCACTCATCTGTATGCTGTTGGCATCTAAGATATAGGGAGCCAGCACGCTTATCTCCTGCTCACCTGTATAAAACTTCACCTCACTACCTGATGTAAACACTGCTCTCTTCAAAGCGATCATATCATCATAGGGTATGGTAATATCGTCATACAGGTTGCGGGTCGTCTGCCTGTACTTGATATAGGTAAAGAGCTCGGGTTGTTCCTGATTATCATCCTTTCGGAGAAAAAGTTTTATCATGAAACGATTATCCCACGAGTCAAGGTGCAATTGAGTGCTATATCCGTAGAACCTTGCGGCAATCATTGCATTTTCGGCAGCGCAGCCCAGGCTGATGAACAGCTCCCTCTGCTGAGGGTCTGCCACGGGCAGTGCACGTTGATAATCAGGCATGATGCAGACAGCCTCCTCACTCCTCGAGAAGAGCCAGGGTTGGGCATTGTGGCCTGAGGGTGCCTTCACGGCACTCCGCACAATCTTCAGAAAAAGTTCATCGGGTATCATCTTGTTTGTCTTTATGATTAAAACTCAATCTTATAACCTAACGATGGGAAAGGCATGATCATCTTATCAATGATCACCTCCTTGGTAAGGAAATCGTAGTAAGGATCGCCGTAGTCGGGTTGCAGGAGCGCGTTCTTGATCGTGAAATACCATGTGCCGGTATATCTCTCCTTGTTCACGCTGTATCTTATGGAAAAGTCCAGGCCCGTGGATGAAGGGAACTGTCCTTCATAGGCTTTGCTATCGTCGGCGATGAACATCTTTGCAGCTATTGACTCGTCATGCAGCGCCTCGGTATATCTCAGCCCGCCCATATAGGTTACTTTGGCACTTATCCCAAGAATGTTTTTCTCCTTTATCATCCACTCTTTCCCTGCCAGCAGGTTCACCACGCTCCCCCTGTTGAATGCGGTATTGTGCGCTATCCCGTCACCACCCTTGTATTTGGAGTCAAAGAGTGAAGCGGTGAAGAGGTAGTAGTACCCATCTTTCAGAAAACGTTCAACCGTCAGATCAATGCCGTAGTTCCTGCCGGTACCCCTGTTTTCCAGCTTACGGTTCACTGCCCAGTTGGAGGTGATGTTGATGATGGAGAAGGAGCCGTCCTCATAGACCGGTATGTCCTCCAGCAGCTGGTAATAAGGCTCAACCTTTATGCGCATCACATCACTCACCTTGCGGCTGTAACCCAGCACCAGATGGTGCGATTTCATAAAACCGAGGTTTTTGTTCGGCATCCCGATCACACCGTTGTTGTCTGTTTGTGAATAGTAGGTGCGCAACTCTTCCATCTGCGTATGCAGCCCATAGGCAAAGCTCAGCTCATCGTTCTGCGTCATGTGAAGGCTCACCCCTGCCCTGGGTTCAAACGTCGCCTTATTGTTCACATCGAGGTAGATGGAG
Source organism: Proteiniphilum sp. (assembly GCA_015478855.1). Classification (GTDB taxonomy): domain Bacteria; phylum Bacteroidota; class Bacteroidia; order Bacteroidales; family Dysgonomonadaceae; genus Proteiniphilum. The sequence continues at coordinate 641 of JADMKJ010000013.1, read as the reverse complement.
TGGAAGCCTATATTGGTAGTGAGGTTGGGCAGAAGATCGATCTTGAACTGGGTGAAGGCCTGCGAGGAGAACCCCCTGCCGCTGTTATCCACAAAAGTGATCATCTCATCGGGATCATCCCTGAAAGCTTTATCAAGCCTGTTATCGAAGAAGAGGCTGTTGAGGGTGACACCTGCCCGTGCACTGACCCTTGATCCGAACTTATGGTTCACCGTCGTCCGGAAGCTGTATTTCCCCTCGGTGCTCCTGATATAATCGGTGGGGAGCAGGTGCCTGTCGAACGTGTACTCCATCTTGTTCATGCCATACCTCATGCCATCGGCACTGAGCTGCGTGTGCAGGTAGCTGTTCGTCCCGATGGTAATCCTGTGTGACACACCTGCCACACCAAAGCGGCTGAAATATTTCTGTTCCGTCCGGTGATAATCGGTTTTCCAGTTCAATGTGTCCGCATCGGCTTCTTTCCTGTTCTTATCATCTGCTCCCATGGCCCAGAGAGAGAAGGTGCCGGCATGCGCTGTCGGGAACTCGAACTTGAGGGTCAGATCCTGGAAGATGGGCAGGTTCAGCGATTGGGTCAGCTTGCCCAGGAGCGCCAGGGTGGAGTAACGGTAATTGAACAGGTAGGTTGCTTTGCTCCC
>JADMKJ010000012.1:34591-44589 GCA_015478855.1 Proteiniphilum sp. | reverse complement strand
TTGACGAATTCTATCTTTTTGTAAATCCAGTTGCATTAGGACAAGGTGTTCCGATTTTTGACAAGTTAAAAGAGTGGCAACAATTGAAATTAATAAAATCAAAATCATTTGATTGTGGAATTATTCTACTTCACTACAAGAGGCAATAAAAAATGCCCATAACAGCCGTTTGCCGCAATGGGGGCTGACATGGTAAAATCAAACTTTGTGCATCTATCAAAGTTTGTGCTTGGCTGACAGATAATCGCTTCGTAATCGCCTCCTTCGGGTAGCTGCGAAACGTTAACACACATTTTGAAAATGGCGGTACATTTAAAATGAAGACGATTTTTCAAGTTCATTTGACATTTATTTATTGCTATAATCCATTAAAAAAGACTGTAATAATAATATGAAATATAAAGACTGTTTAATTAAAAAATTTGTAATATGAAAACAACGTATCTCAATTTAATTCTTAAAGGTATTCTCATTTCATTCTTGTCTATAGCAATGCTTAGTTGCAACAAGGAAACTGACAGTCCCGTTCCAGGAGGAGATCATCTTACCCCCGAAGAAATAAAAGAATTTACTTTTTTAGGATTGACAGTCCCTTTTCTAATTCAGGAAGAAGGTGATGGCATATATACCTTAGGGTTGTCACCTCATGCACGACCTTTCACTTTTAGTGAAAGATTATTAGGTGGAACTACTCAACTAAAACTTCTTAAAACTTCAAGGGAGACAGATATTCCTGTCAGAGTTTATGTGTATCCAAATACCAATGATCTTAGGTGGGTAGAACAAGCAACAGAAGAAGATTTAAAAATGTATGAAGCTGGAAAACAGCAAAGTAAATAGTAAGTTGAAAGATGTTAGTAGACAATAAACCTAGCTGAATGAAATAAAAAACGTGAGGTAACATGCAAATATGGCCAAAAAGGGTTCCATTGGTATGTTAAGCTCATCACCCGCATCATATTCATTGTATCTTGATAGTGATGTTCTCCGCAATCCCTTTCAGAGCAGATTGACACCGTTAGCGGTCATTACAAAACAACACTAATCAGACCAACGATAATAATTGACATATTGGTAAACTATTTGACAAATAAAGCATAATGACAAAGGACATTAAATTTGAAGCCGGAATTAATATTGCTTAAAAATTCCGAAAAGTAGGTACGACAAAACAGTTGAGTTTTACAAAAATGTTTTGAAGTTAGAAGTTGAAGAAAAAATAATTGACAATCCTACAATATCCAGAACACACGAGGTTAAATTCGGTAACAATATGATATGGTTAGACTGTGTGGACAACTACACACATTCAGAAACTTGGTTGCAACTTACAGTTCCGGACGTAGAAATAGCAACAAACTATTTGCAATCTAACGGAGTAGAGACTTGTGACGAACTTGAAGAGCTTCCGAAAAATATGCATTGGATACAAGACCCGGCAGGAACGGTATTTAATGTGCAACAAAGAGAAACAAAATAGGTCTTTTAATCTTTCATCGGCTCAGGAATTTTCATTTTCTCCTATTAGTGGTGTTGATATTGTTAAAACTTCATTTTTTAAAAGTATTGAAAAAGATGCATTTGTATGGACAGAAACAGATTCTCTGACAGTTGAAATTCCGTCCGGTACTTGGAATGGCGTATTATTCTTTAACGGAGAGGAGACCACATGCACCAATACTCCAATAAAAAGTGAAAGCGAGTATAGCAAATAAATGGAGACAGTGGCAATCCCCTCGGGGAATTCAGAATTTTCGGTTGAAATACAATATAGAAAATGGAGAGTGTCTTATTCTATATATTTAGTAAATAACAGAACTAAAGAAGAAAAAGTAATAAACGGGAAATGGGTGGAATTAGCTCCGACGGGAAATTATTCAATCAGATGGAAATTTGAATCGTAATATAAAATAACGAGACGGCAACATTTTGTATAAGTAATGGCAGGCGATGTAGTAAACATCAAGGTTTGTAGCCCGCGAAAACTGCGTAGCGGTTTGACAGGAAAGTGCACCGTTATCAGCCCCTGAACATATACACAGAACATTATGCGGCAGCTTAAAGACGACACATAACACGAAACAAGTAAGTAAAAATTGACAACAATGCGAAAATTATCACTTTTCATAGCGACAAGTTTAGACGGATACATTGCAAAACCTAATGACGACCTAAGTTTTCTGAAAATAGTTGAGAAAGAAGGAGAAGACTACGGCTATACAGAATTTACGACAAATATTGATACCATAATTCTTGGGCGAAAGACCTATGATTATGTGCTTAAAGAAATTGGTTCTTCTCATTACGACAATGGACAACGTGACGTTTATGTAATAACACGAACTGCAAGACCAAAAGTTGGTAGAACTACTTTTTATTCAGGAAGCTTGTCAGGCTTGGTTCAACAACTAAAATCTGAAGATGGGAAAAGCATTTATTGTGATGGTGGAGCAGAAATTATAAATGAACTTTTACAGCACGACTTGATAGATGAATTTATAATTTCAGTTATACCGATTTTGGTTGGTAACGGGACAAGATTATTCAAAGACAATAGACCTGAACAACAACTTGAATTTGTGAATGCAAAGACATTTGACACAGGTTTAACGCAATTGTATTACAAACGAAAAAGATAGAATGGAAAAAAAGAATTAACGTATTAACAATTGAAGCGGACAACCTAAACGCACGCATTGCGCAACTAATCCCGTTTTCATAATATTTATTACTGTCGGAGCATTATTGATATCATTTTTTGGACTATTCTTTTTGAGAAAGGAATTTAGGAAATTGAAAAATGGATAAATAGCGGCACATTTGGCGAATATTGCTAAATTTGGAAATGTATACAATTATAAATACGAATAGTGGTTTTGATACCCTGGAGCTTTGAAATGCCAAACGTCACATATTAACAACGTTCTCACGATATCACCTTCGTCTCGTCGTGAGTACGGACTGAGAATTACATTCTGCATTCTACTTCTCGACTTATGGCGACATCGCAGGACCCGGATTTACCAGATTACGAGGCATTGGAGATCTCCCCCACGCAACCTCGCAAATCCTCCATCCGTTGTGCTGCATGTTGAGAGACCGCGTAATAAAATGACACGTCAATGACTATACAGATAGTTTTAGTTCTACTATTCACCTTGATAATTCATATGATAAGTACATTATCATATTCAGTTCGAATTGTTGGGATTAGAACAAGAAAGATTGCAATATCTTTCGCCTTATTTAATATTATGGTATTGATTTCAAGGACCTCAAATTCCTTTCAGGCACCATTATTGGCAAAATGGATTGAGAATAACATTAACCTTGGAATTAACCCCGGGACATTTGAGATTAGATTAATTTTAATTGCAACTACATTAGCCACAATCATAGGTGGACTATTGATACCGACATTCCAAAGGGTATTGTCTAATTCAGTTGAGAAATTCAGTTTGCATAAATCTGTTCCCAGACTGATTTTACATGGATTTACTAAAACAGGAATAAATCAATTTAAAAAAGAATTGAAATTTCCAGATAAAAACAACTTTTCAGTTGATAAATCTTTGTGGACAGATTTTCCGATTAAAATATTCATCTATAATGTGCTCGCCGTTGCTATATTAACAGTTGGAGTATTATCATCATTATATGCTGGATTTATTGAGCCTGATTTGAGATCAACTTCAAGCACATTATCTGCAGTAGTTAATGGATTGGCAACGATATTAATGTTTGTGTTCATTGACCCGTATTTATCAGCATTAACAGATGATGTGGTTGAAGGTAAATTTTCTGAGATTGGATTTCGGAAAATAATTCGTTTAATGATAATTAGTCGATTAATTGGAACAATAGTGGCTCAATTATTATTAGTCCCGTTTTCAAAATTTATTGCATGGATTGCGACTATACTATAATAATAAAAAGGCACGAAAGTACTACACGCAATATATGTGGTGGAAGAAGCAGAATATTTGCACAATCATATATTATTTCTGAAGTACTATAGCTGTAATATGATATATATAAATAGATTAGTTGTATAACAATGTATGACGTTAGTCAAGATGAAAAATGAAGAAAATGAAAAAAAAATTAATCTTTAGCTCAATACTCATTCTTCTGATTTCAATGGATACTTACTCTCAATCACGGAGAATTGAGTTATTAGGAAATGTCAAATTTGACCATTGGTCAAATCGTAGTTACAATAACAAGCACCAACTTCTTTCTTCAAGTTATTGTATCGTGCCTTCAAAAACCACAAGTAACGACCGTGGAGTTTATAATATGAAACGATTGTTTCTTAAATCTCTTGGGCTATTAGGAGAAATTGAATCAAGAAGAAGCCTTTTCAACTCCAATCCAGGTGAACCTCAAACCGGGTTGTACAAAAACGACGCCCGAAATCCCTGATCATATGATACATGTGATCGTACACGATCAGATAAAAAGAAACATCTCAACGACTAACATAGGGTTGTCTGTTGGACATTATAATTTTAAAGAAAAATAAAATGAAAATTGAGAATATAAAACCTTTTGACGGACAACATTGCGAAACAACAGCAACTGGAACACTGTTAAGACAACTAGGCATTGAACTTTCAGAGCCAATGCTTTTTGGACTTGGTGAAGGACTTGGTTTTATTTTTTGGAATATGAAAACAATGAGTTTCCCATTTATAGGTGGAAGAATAAAAACTGACCATCTAACGCATAATATTGCAAGAAATTTAGGCCTTGAATTAACTGTTAAAGAGACCACCTCAAAGCAAAAAGCATGGAACAATGTTAAGGAACTGCTTGACAACGGGCAAACGGTTGGGCTTAAATTGGATTGTTTCCATTTAGAATATTTTTCACGGCCCTTTCATTTTGCAGGACACTATACAGCAATTTATGGCTATGATAACGAAAACGCCTATTTGGTGGACACAAAGCAACAAGGCGGTCAGGTAAAAACGAGTTTGAAAAGTTTGGAATTGGCAAGAGCCGAAAAAGGTCCAATGTCTTCAAGAAATTTGTACTACACTTTGGGGAAGACAAATAAAAAAATAAACTTATCAAATTCGATTATTACAGCAATTAGAAATAATGCGACTGATTATCTTAATCCACCGATAACGAACATAGGCTACAAAGGTATTGTAAAAACAAGCAGTGAAATAGTCAAATGGTTTAATAATAGCAAAGACATTGAAAACGAATTTAGAACCTCTGCAATGATGATGGAAAAAGCGGGAACAGGTGGAGCATTATTCCGAAATCTATACCGTGATTTTGTAAAAGAAAGTTACGACATACTGAAACTTGAAGAATTGAAAGAAGGATACGAAGCATTTGTAAAGATTGCAGAACTCTGGACTTTGGTTGCTCAACTATTTGAAAAAGTAAGTCAAACGAAAGACGTTAAATACATTCAACAAGTATCTGACATCTTAAAAACCATATCTGACAAAGAAAGAAGTACTATGGAAATGTTGGAGAAAATAAATCAGGACAGATGAAAAATTCTGACGACAACGATTCACCATAATTTATGCTGGTTGTCAACACAACCAATATTAAATGTTTATGTGGAGAAATTTTAATAAAAAAATGGCTATAACCCAGGTTAGGAGACAAACAATCAAATTAAGGAGTTAATTTAAAAATGAATGGTAATATGGAAAAGATAAAATTGAGAGGACTTTCAACAGTCAGTTTTTATGCAGATGACCACGAAAAAGCAAAAACATGGTACACCGAAATTTTGGGAATGGAACCTTATTTTAATGTTCCTGGCTATTCGGAATTCCGGCTTGGCGATTTTCAGCACGAGCTTGGAATAATTGACAGGAAGTATGCCCCAAAAGATTCAGCCACCGAAATTGGTGGAGCAATTGCCTATTGGCACGTTGACGATTTACAGGAAACAGTTGACCTGTTGATTTCAAAAGGAGCAAAATTATATGAACCAATGATCGACAGGAGTGGAGAAAAAATGACTTTTGTAACTGCTTCGGTGATTGACCCCTTTGGCAACATACTCGGAATTATGACAAATGAACACTATTTGGAAATCCTGGATAAAATGAACGTGGAATAATGGAGCTGAAAGACGGGACGAAGAATGCTATTATCTGACTGCAATCAGTCATGTGCAACTATAAGAACGAGATAATTGACAGGTAAATAAAGAAAAAGAACCATAAACAGGAAGACAATGACAAAAAGTAATTTACTGGAAATGAACAATGTAGGTATCGTTGTTGAATCCCTTGATAGAGCAGTTGCGTTTTTCACTGAAATTGGTCTGACACTTGAAGGACGCATGATGGTTGAAGGTGAATGGGCAGGACGGGTAACAGGATTAGGGAATCAGTCGGTAGAAGTGGCTATGATGATTACTCCGGACGGACACAGCCGGCTCGAACTATCACAATTCCTGACTCCTCAGACAATTGCAGACCACAGGACTGCTCCGGTGAACTCGCTTGGATATCTCCGCATCATGTTCAGGGTCGACAACCTTGACGAATTGCTGATAAGACTCAGGAAACATGGTGCTGAACTCGTGGGTGAGGTGGTGCAGTTTGATGATATCTATCGACTCTGTTACATTCGTGGGGCGGAAGGACTACTAATTGGATTGGCTGAACAACTCGAAAATAAAACAGCGACAGACATATTAGAAAACACCTGAAATTCTGCAGCTTACAAAGGAAAGATAAAATACCTCATTTGAATAGCGCCATACCTTATTGAGGATTGAAAAAAATCCGCTCCCCTCCCCGTCAATGTCTAACGGGGCTGTAGAGCGGATATGATTTGATGAAAAACCTACCGTATGGTTACTCCTCCGTCAGCACATGCATGATGTCACAGGCCGATTTGGTTACCGAGGTGCCCGGACCAAAGATGGCAGCCACCCCTGTCTTGTAAAGAAAATCATAATCCTGTGCGGGGATCACACCACCGGCGATGACCACGATGTCGGGGCGGCCCAGACGTTTCAGCTCGTCAATCACCTGCGGTACCAGCGTCTTGTGACCTGCGGCAAGGGAGGATATACCCAGCACGTGTACATCATTCTCCACAGCCTGTCGTGCTGCTTCGGCCGGCGTCTGGAACAGCGGCCCCATATCCACATCAAAACCGCAGTCGGCATAGCCTGTGGCTACCACCTTCGCACCGCGGTCATGACCATCCTGACCCATTTTGGCCACCATGATGCGTGGCCGGCGCCCCTCTTTACGGGCAAACTTGTCTGTCAGAGCACGCGCTTGCTCAAGCGTTGCATCTGCTTGTGATTCTGATGAGTACACTCCTGAGATTGTTCTTATTACTGCATTATAACGTCCGGCAACTTTCTCACATGCATCGGAGATCTCTCCCAGCGTGGCACGTACACGTGCTGCTTCAACAGAGAGCTCCAGCAGGTTACCCTCTTTGGTCTCCACACAGCGGGTGATGGCATCGAGTGCCTTCTGCACCGCTGCATTGTCACGGCCGCTCCTCAGCTTACCCAATCGCTCCACCTGCTGCTTGCGCACTTCGGTGTTGTCGATATCAAGGATGTCGATCGGATCTTCCTGCTCCAGCCTGTAACGGTTCACTCCGATGATACCCTGCAGGCCGGAGTCGATACGTGCCTGCGTGCGGGCTGCCGCTTCCTCGATACGCATCTTGGGTATGCCGGTCTCAATGGCTTTGGCCATACCACCCAGCTTCTCTACCTCCTCTATAAGTGTCCACGCCTTGTCTACCAGCTCGTTGGTGAGTGACTCCACATAATATGAGCCGGCCCAGGGATCTACCTGCTTGGTGATCTGGGTCTCCTCCTGCACATATATCTGCGTGTTACGCGCGATACGTGCCGAGAAGTCTGTCGGCAGGGCGATCGCCTCATCCAGCGCGTTGGTGTGCAGCGACTGGGTGTGTCCCAGTGCAGCGGCCATCGCCTCCACGCAGGTACGTCCCACGTTGTTAAACGGGTCCTGCTCTGTGAGTGACCATCCCGATGTCTGGGAGTGCGTGCGCAGCGCCATCGACTTCGGGTTTTTCGCACCGAAACTCTTCACGATCTTGGCCCACAGCAGTCGTGCTGCACGCATCTTGGCGATCTCCATAAAGTGGTTCATCCCTATCGCCCAGAAGAACGAGAGACGGGGAGCAAAAGCATCCACGTCAATGCCGGCGTCGATACCGGCACGGAGGTACTCAATACCGTCCGCCAGCGTATAAGCCAGCTCAATATCTGCCGTGGCACCTGCCTCCTGCATATGATATCCCGAGATGGAGATAGAGTTGAACTTGGGCATCTTCTGCGATGTGAACTCAAAAATATCGGCGATGATCTTCATCGAGAAGCCGGGAGGATAGATGTAGGTGTTACGCACCATGAACTCCTTCAGGATATCATTCTGAATGGTTCCGTTCATCTCTTCCAGCTTTGCACCCTGCTCCTCCGCGGCAACGATATAGAATGCCAGGATAGGCAGTACGGCACCGTTCATGGTCATGGAGACAGACATCTTGTTCAGGGGGATGCCATCGAACAGGATCTTCATATCTTCCACGGAGCAGATAGATACACCCGCTTTACCCACATCACCCACCACACGTTCGTTATCGGCATCGTAGCCACGGTGTGTGGGAAGGTCGAAAGCCACAGACAGACCTTTCTGTCCCGAGGCCAGGTTGCGGCGGTAGAAAGCGTTGGACTCCTCAGCGGTGGAGAACCCGGCGTACTGACGGATGGTCCAGGGACGCATCACATACATGGTTGAGTAGGGTCCGCGAAGATAGGGCGCCAGGCCGGCGGCATAGTTCAGATGCTCCATGCCCTCCAGGTCCTCCTTCGTATAGACCGGTTTCACCGGAATCTGTTCCGGCGTCAGCCAATCGGCTTTAATCTCATTTTTTTCGGCCCACTCCTTCACGTTGGCAGTCGAAAAACCATCCGATTGAATATTTATCTCTTTAAAATTTGGTTTCATTTGTTTTCTTTATTTTTTTAGTCTCCAGGCCGGGATCAGGATCCGCGGAAGATGACTTTTATATTATTCTCTGTTAGCAATATCTCTTTCAAAAATAGGGAGCTATAAAATTGGCGGCAACCAGCAACAGACTGAAGATAAGCACCAGCTGCGCCGTCTGACCATCCAGGAACTGAATGATACCCAGCTCTTCGAGCTTTGCCTTCTTCATCAGCCTGATATTCTTCATTGCCAGGGGGAAACTCAGCAGCACGATAAATGCCAGTGGACTGAGTATATTCAACATCACTGCCACGGCAATCAGCATGTAAGCTGCCAGCAGGATCGTCTGATAGGTGACCTGTGCCCCTTCGAGCCCCAGGTTCATCGCCTGGGTACGGATACCGGCGGCTTTGTCCTGAAGCATATCACGCGTGTTATTGGCGTGCAGAATGGCGACAACAAGCAATCCCGTGGGAGCGACCACAAGCAGTGTGGACCAGATGATCTGACCGCTCATCACATAAGCCACACCCAACGCTATCGACAGGCCGTAACAGATGAATATGATCAGGTCTCCCAGCGCCACGTACTTGAACTTGTAGTAGAAGGTGGAGCTGATGATCCCGATGATACCGAAGATCAGAAGAGGGGGACCGGTATGCAGCAGCAGGTAGACACCCAGCAGGATGCCTATCAGCAAAACAACATAACCGTAATACAACACCGTTTTGGGTTTGAAGACTCCCTTCACGATCAGTCGTACGGGTCCCGTTTTCTCCTTCACATCCACACCGCTCACAAAATCGTGATACTCACTGATCAGGTTTCCGGCCAGATGGAAGATGATGGCACCCAGCACAGCCACGATCCCGAGGCCCCACTCCACATCGGTGATCACACCTCTCTTGTAGAGATAAAACACGTAGGAGAAACCTACCAGTGCAGGTGATGCCGATGCAGGTATTGCCCAGGGATGAGCGACTATAATCCAGTTCTTCAGTTTTCCTTGTCCGTCCATTTGTC
>JADMKJ010000012.1:0-34491 GCA_015478855.1 Proteiniphilum sp. | reverse complement strand
TTTATAACAGCTTATCATTAAACATCTTCAGCGTTTCCAGCACGTTGCTCCGCACATGAATGAAATGTTCAATACCGTGTGCTTTCAGATCATCCATGCAGGCGGGTGAGCCTGCCACCACCAGCAGCTCCCTGCCGTCCCTGAGCAGATCGTACGCCTCAGGTGCCAGCGTGACATATTCCTCATCGCTGGAGCAGAGCACCACCACGTCAGCCCCCTTCGCACGGGCTGCCTGTACACCTTCAGCCACCGTGTTGAAGCCGAGGTTGTCAATCAGCTCGTAACCGGCACAACCAAAGAAGTTGCTGGAGAACTGCGAACGTGCCAGCCGCATGGCCAGGTGGCCGATGGTAAGCATGAACACTTTGGGTCTTTTCCCACTTTGTTCTGTGGCCAGGCGTACATCGCTGAAAGCATCGGCGAGCCGATTATGATTGAGCTTCTTCAGTGGTGTCGCCTTATCGCTGTCACCACATCCGCAGCCATGCTTCTCCTTGTCCTCAATCTTTCCCGCCATCGACTCACCGAAGTTGGGATACTGATTGGTTCCCAGCATGATCTCCCTGCGATTGGCGACGGCATTGAAACGGGCATCTGAGGAGCCGTTGATGGCATCCTGTACTCTCCCTGCTTTCAGCGCTTCGTAGAAGCCAGTCTCTTCTGTTTCGAGGAACAGCTTCCAGGCCTGTTCAGCCAGCGAGGAGGTGAGCGTCTCAATATAGTACGAGCCGGAAGAGGGGTCGGTGATCTTATCAAAATGAGCCTCCTCTTTCAGCAACAGCTGCTGGTTGGCAGCGATACGTTCAGCAAAGGCTGAAGGTGTCTCGAACGCCTCATCGAAGGGACGCACTGTCAGCGAATCGACGGCACCGATGGTGGCCGACATTGCTTCTGTCTGCGTACGCAGCAGGTTCACGTAAGGGTCATACAGCGACTGGTTGAATCGCGAGGTGGTTGCATGTATATTCATCTTAGCAGCACAACGGCAGGTGCCGTCGGCCGCTTTATTGTCACAGTCATGTGCACAGGGAGGCTTGTAGGCATTTACGATCTCAGCCCAGAGCCAGCGTGCAGCACGGAATTTGGCAATCTCCATGAAGTAGTTGGATCCGACACCAAACCCGAATTTAATCTTTTTTGCCGCGAGGGAGGGGTCCACACCGTTCTCAATCAGCTTCGACAGCACCTGGTTACCGTAAGAGAGGCTGTAGCCCAGCTCCTGAAAGCTGTAAGCACCGGCATCGTTCATCCTGTTGCCAGTGACGGAAATAGCGCGGTAACGTGGTAGAGGAGCAGTGATCTTCACCATCTCCACCGTTTTCTCCACCCATTTGGGTTCATCCATACCTTTTTTCAGGATCTTTCTGAAGGGGTCGAACTCAATGGAACCGAAGCACTGCATCAGATCTGCTTTCTGTGCAGTCACATAAGCGACCACCAGCCTTGCCAGTTCATCTGTTTTTGAGATGCAGGTGCTGAAGTTCAGCTCCACCTTGTCGGGTGCGATACCGTTGAGCAATATCGCCAGGTTCCCCGCCGAAAGGTCATTCTTCGGCAGATGAAAACCAAAGGAGGTGATCCCCCTCTCCAGCAAAGCAAGTGCTTTTTTGTTGGCTGCATTGAAATCTGTCACGTCAATCTCCTGACGGACATACCAGGCATTATCCTTTCTCGTGCTGCGTACATAAGGAAACTGTCCGGGCAGACTCTCTGCTGCAGCCATTCCTTCAATATCTTCTGCACGATAAAAAGGATTCACATTAAACCCTTCATTTGTTCTCCACACCAGTCTCTTTTGGAAATCGGCACCTTTCAGATCTTTGGTGACGACAGCCATCCACTCTTCGGTGGTTACGGGAGGAAAATCCGTGAAAAGTTTCTCTCTCTGTTTACTCATATTTACTACTATTTATTATTTTGAAGTCTCTCTTTTGATCTCTCTTTTGATCTCAAAAACCGTATAAAGTACGGCAATGAAATAACCGACAAATTTATGATAATTTGTTCTCTTATAAAACAATTCTAATGCTTTATTGCGACTATTGCAAGGAATCATCTTACTCAGCTTGCAAGCGATCACCTTACTCAGCTTGCTTCATCTCGACCAGCAGCTCCGTGATCTGCTCCACCACAGCCTTCACATATCGTTCACCCTTTTCGGCGGTCGATCGCTTCGGGTTGCCTATGCCGGTGTCGGAGGATACCTCATCCCAGTTGCGGGGCATCCAGCCTATCTTCCTGTCCACCGCACCTATGCTGCAGGGAGCCACCTTACCGTCGCCGGCTCTCTCCATGGAGACCAGCTCAGGGTGGTAATGCTGCATCACCGATGTCTCCTGCTCGCCGGCATGATCATCGGGTTTCTCTTCGAAATAACCCTCCGTGGGAACGATCGCCCACCAGTCCACCGCGATGATGCGGAAGTCGGGGAAGATCAGTGCCAGATCACGGATATAGGGCTTAAAGGTGTTCCCGCCGTGACCGTTGAGAATCACCAGCTTGCGGAACCCCTGTCCATGCAGGGAGGTCACCACATCCACCAGGATGGCTTTCTGTGTCTCACTGCGTGCATGAATACAGAAGGGCTTGTTCCATTGTCCCCTGTTTTGCGACCCCAGGAAAACCGGCGGCATCACCATGCAGGTGACACCCTGCGCCAAAGCTCTGTCGGCACAATCACCCGCGATCTCTGCGGTGAGGATGCAGTCGGTAAGATAGGGCAGATGGTAATTATGCGGCTCGACAGCTCCCCAGGGGAGAAGAACAATATCATACTTCTGTTCAAGCACTTCACCATAGTTGGTTTCGGAAATATGAAGGAATCTGTTTTTAGACATATATTGAATGCATTATGGCGACCGATGAAAAGCTATTACACTGAAATCAGGCCATTTCTGATACAGTAAAATGTAAGCCCTGACACGGTTTTAATACCTGTTTTGGATATAATATTTTTCCGGTGTGTCAGCACCGTATTGTGACTGATGTTCAATTTATCTGCGATCTCCTTATTGAGATACCCCTGCACAATGAGTTTAAGTATCTCTGTCTCACGGTTTGTCAGCAGCCGTTCATTGTCGTTCGGCTGATGCTGATGATCAGCGGAGATGATGTGTTGCAGTTGTCGCATGCCTGAGGAGTCCAGCTCATTCAGTTTAGGCCGGAGCACTTTGCTCCTCAGCCTGTTGTGTGCTGCCAGGTCTTTCTCCAGTGAATGAACAGAAAAGACAATGGCATATATAAGGTTCTGATTGTATTCTTTGGAAAGATGCTTGATAAGTATATTCTTCAGGTCGTGCAGCAGTTCATCGGGCAGCTCCTCTTTGAAGTCAGCCACTTTCTGCAAATATCGGGTCATCCGCTCCTTGAACTTGAGGAACAACAGGCGAAGCATTCCCAGCTCTTTGTTTTCAGCACCACTGATGGCGATGAAGGCGTTAAGGTGCTTTTCAATGTTTGGCACCAGCTCATGGATGTAGTTCTCCACAGTATGGTGAAAATAATCGGCAATCAAACCCGTGTCAAAGAGAGCAAGAGAGGCATCAGGGATGTAGCTCTCATCAAGATAGACATTGAGCACGGTAAGGATAAAATCGGGATTCAGCTGATGCTCCTCACATAGATCCAGCACCGTCTTATCACCTACGCCAAGCCGTATTCCAAACCGGTTCAGCACGGGTATAAGCTCATTGTGCTCCAACAGCACATCAGCCATCACGCTATGTGGATCCAACAGTGTCTTCATCATCTCTCCTTATTCGCTTTGACCCGTGAGGCAAAATGGTTGTTACGCCGACGCTCCCTGTAGTAATGAGTGAGTGTATCCAGCGGATGCAGGAACAACATGCGCGGCCCGGCCGATCGCATCACCTCTTTTATTTTCAGACGCATATCGTTCTTGTAACAATGTATGGGGCATAAGCCACAGGTGGGTTTATCTTCACCAAAGGGGCACCGTTCCAGTCGCCGCAAAGCATATGCGCGCAATGTGATACATTCGTCGCACAGCCCCTTGCCGGAACCATGTCTTGAATGACAATAGATAGCGATCATTTTGCTTACGACTTTCTTTTCCCCTTCGTTCATCTTTTCTCCCTGAATCGAAGCGTAAAATTAGCGATTTTCTTTCTCGTTGCCAAACAGAATAGACTTATTTCTTTCAGTTGCAGCGCAGTTACTTTGTGTCGTTCTTTTCCTGAAGATGAACCGTGCGCATCTGACGAAGAATAAGTGCCTGTCGTTTTTTCATGTAAGGTGAAGGTGTCGCCGAGCTGTATACCAGCGGATTGGGCAGTGTGGCGGCAATCAGTGCTGCCTGAGCGGCGGTGAGCTTCTCAGCCGTAGTGTTAAAATGATGGTTCGCCACCGCCCCGGCACCATACAATCCTTTCCCTGTCTCCATGATGTTAAGATAAACCTCCAGGATACGCTCTTTGGGCCATACCAGCTCTATCAGAAAGGTGAAATATGCTTCCAAGCTCTTTCTGAACCAGGATGAACGGGGCCACAGAAAAAGGTTCTTCGCTGTTTGCTGGGTGATGGTGCTTGCCCCACGCAACCTCTTTCCTGTTTTCTTCTCACTGATCGCTTTTTGTATCTCCACCCTGTCGAAGCCGTGGTGTGTGTAGAACCGCTGATCTTCCGATGCGAGCACGGCACGCTTCAGATGATCTGAGATCTTATCGTAAGAGACCCACTGATGATGGAGCTGCGGCTGTTCACCGCTGCTCACCTGCTGTATCGTTCTGATGCCCATCAGCGGTGTGAAGGGGACAGGCAGAAAACGGAAGAGGATCACTCCCCCCACCGAGAGAATGAAAAACCATACAACAAGCCTGCCGATAAACCGGGATAGATTTTTCATCTGATCACTTTCTATTTATTCAGAACACAAAGATAGAAAAAAGTGAGTCAGGTTAACTGACAAGAGGGCATGCCAATTACCTTTTCTTCGACATAAGGTAATCACCGCCGGCGGTCTCCTCGATAAAATAACCCTCATTCAGTTCAATGGTCCATCCATCACCTGTAACCCTCTCTCCGGTGATCACAAGAGGCTCGGAGACGATCACCCAGCGCCAGTCGGACCTGAGCAGTGCACCACCCTCCACCACTGTGAGTACACCCCATCTATCACTAATCTGAATGTCGTGATATACTGTTCCTTCATCTTCATCAAGAGGGATAAGGTTATTCAGATCGAACGACATATTCATATCCTCCAGCCTAATCTCAAGATGAGGCTCATCAAGAAACTTTTCCCTGTAGATATCAAGCCGTGCATTGTTGGATAATTCCCGCCTCTGCTCCTCCTCTGCAATCATTCTCCCGTTGTATTCCTCTGCCAGCTGTTTCACATAAGTCTGCAACAAAATACGTATATCCATGCCGAAAGCTTCAGAGAAAACCCCGGTAAGGTCACTCTCCGATTCGAGCTGTTTGTTCCAGTGATTATCTTTCTGATACAGAAAAAAACCATATACAGGTACCGTTTCGTATGCGAAGGTGCGTACAAAAGAAGGTGTCTGCTCAAATACGGAGAGACGTTGCAGGAGATACTCACGCCATTGCCATTTATCACGACCGCTCATCATCTGACCTGTGTAGGTGGCAAGTCCCTCCATCAGTTCCAGCCAGTTCTCTGCGGTCTCGGCTCCCCTGTAAAGCTGATGGCGGTATTTCCTGAATATCAATGCATTGCGCAGATGCTCCTCGGCCCGGGAAAATCGTTGCGCTCTTAAAGCCTCTCGCAGCGCAGCTAATTCGAGACGCAGGTAGATCCGTCCCTCACGATAATCCAGATGGATGTTATCCTCTCGCTGAAAACGAAAGCCCAGTGATGCCTGTGCAGAGTGAAACAATTCATGTGTGATGAGATCGACGCGATCATACCGGTTTGGCGGCAGAGGCATTTTCACCATCGCCCAATGTATGCCGCTCCACTCAAAGTCAGTGTTGGCAATAGTGACCTCTTTGGGTAAAACTCCTCTATAGATACCCTCGTTCAGTGAGAGATGCCCCACCCTGTCGGGAACATTGGCGTACACCTCCCTGCTGTCGGGATCAATAATGATCACAGGACCATATATATTTTTATTCCATAACCCTATATGTCTTGAGGTAGCCTCCTCCACCTGTGAGAAATAGATAGAGATACTATCCGCAGGAAGCTGCAAATTGTGAGCGCTGATTGCCTCCACAAACAGGCTCATCAGCCATATGCCAATGAGTTTTTGCATGATGTAAAAAGGTCTTATTACAACCTTGTTTTTATATGATCACGTCAACCACTGCAAGGTCGTTACCAGCAACCATGAAACGGATATCATAACCGGCGTACGATAATCCGTATACCCTTTCGGGATCATCCTGATAAGAGGGTCGCGGATCATTGGAAAGGATGGCCTGCAGCACTTTACGTTTATCTTCGGGAATGCAGATCAACAGTGCTTCGGGGAAATGAACCCGTAGCATATGAGTCGCCTTCGCATTGATGAGCCCGCCTGTAGCATCAGGATGACTGTCAGCAAAAACAATATAGGGCTTGATATCATAAATGGGAGAGCCATCCATCATATCGGCACCTGAGACATGTAAAAGGGGTCCCTCAGGTGAGTGCAATTCAATATTTTCAAGCTTCACACAGGAGAGAGCTACAGGATTAGGCCGGAAAGGAGAACGGGTGGCAAACACCCCCATACGCTTGTTACCTCCCAGTCGCGGGGGCCTCACCATGGGTGACCACTCTTTGCGGATCGATTCAGAGAACTCCCAGATAAGCCAGATATGAGAATATACCTCCAACCCCCGCAGCGCATCGCCATTACGAAATTCCGGCTCAAACACAATCCTCCCCTTCAACCCTTCAATCATTCCACTCTGGCGGGGAATGCCGAATTTGGTCTTAAAGTCGGTCTCTATGCGTGCGATAGTTTTCATCTGCATCTATATTTTCATCACCTTAGCCGATAAGCGTGTGACCCATTTTCGCGGCATAAAACGAATGGCAAAAGGAACCAGACTGTTCATAGCCCCGTGAACGGCGACAGGCTTCCCCTTCATCATGGCGTTGTATCCCAGCAGGGCCACCTCTGCCGCACCGGCAATCCTTACGTTCTTCACCAGCTGAGAAGCGTTCATCTTTGATTCTTCCCCAAAATGGGTGTCTGTGGGTCCCGGACAGAGCGCGGTGACAGTGATATGATTTTTTTTCAATTCATCACCTATCGCTTCAGATAAATGAAGGACGAAGGCTTTTGTCGCGAAGTAAACCGCCATCATCGGTCCGGGTTGAAAAGCTGCAGTGGAAGAGATGTTGAGTATTCTCCCCGGCTTGCGTCCGCACCAGTCTCTTACATAGAGATGTGTCAGATGGGTGAGAGTGGTCACATTGAGGGCAATCATCTTCTCGTAACGCTCCCATGACGTATCAGCAAAAGCACCATAATCACCAAAGCCGGCATTATTCACCAGGTAGTCGGGATCGATCTCTCTTGCCTTGATCTCATCAAATAGCTCCTGCGCTGCATCCGGTAAAGAAAGATCTTTCACCAGCATCAGCACTGTGGAGAGTGCATGTTTGTTCCGCAGTTCCTCTTTCAGTTCTCTCAACTCCTTCTCACTACGGGCAACCAACACAATATTGCATCTCTTCTCTGCAAAAAGTATGGCCAGTTCCCTGCCAATCCCTTTGGAGGCTCCGGTTATTAACGCCGTTTTATTCATTCATCCAGACTATTTGGAACAAAATTAAACTATTTTTCGTCACCTGTAGCAAAGATGGAGATATTTCTGCACTCACTTCAATTCAGGTACGCTTGCGTGATTTGTCTATACGAAGAAAGATGAAGAGCAGGATGGTAAATCCCCATAGTGATGAGCCGCCATAACTGAAGAATGGCAGGGGTATACCAATCACAGGCATGATGCCGATGACCATGCCCACGTTGATGATCAGGTGAAACAGGAAGACACTCACTACCGAGTAGCCATACACCCGCCCGAAGATTGTTGTCTGTCGCTCCGCCAGAAAGAGCAGGCGCAGCACGAATAGCATAAAAAGAATCAAAATCAGGGTGGACCCGATAAACCCATGTTCTTCCCCTATGGTGCAGAAGATGAAGTCGGTATCCTGCTCGGGCACATATTTCAGTTTCGTTTGTGTACCATTGAGGAATCCTTTCCCAATGATCCCTCCGGAGCCTATGGCAATCTTCGACTGTCCCACATGATAACCGGCACCGCTCAGATCCTGTTCCATCCCCAGCGTCACTTTTATACGCATCTGCTGATGTGGCTGCAGCACTTCATAAAAGACATACTCCACCGACTCGAGAAAAGCAAAGGAGCCGATCAGAAACAGGAAGATATAGATATAGCTCTTTCTGCGGTACCGGAAAAAGAGGTAAAGCAGATAGAGTGCCACCACCGACAGCGCAATGAGAGCGACCACTCCCCAGTCAACCATTACCGTGGTGAGTGAGACGGCATAGGCTGTCAGGAAGGTTGCGGCAGCCAGCAGAAGGATCATAAAGAATACAACACGCTGTTTCAGGTAACTCCACACCATGGAAGCGACAAAAATAATAATCAGCAGGATAGTGATGAACTCACCCTCCGAAATGATACCTATCTGGCTGTCGGAGAACTTGATCCCAAGAATAAAGTACACGATAGCCACTACACCCATGAAGAGGAATCCTCCGGGCAACCCCTCCCTGTAGAGTACCAGTATAAAACTGAGATAAACAAGTGCCGTACCGGTCTCACTCTGTGCAATCACGAGTAACACAGGCAACAGAATGATCGCCGAGACCATCAACAGGCTCTTCCTCTCCATCAGACGGAAACTGTAGGAGTTAAACATCTTGCCCAGCGCCAATGCGATAATAAACTTCATGAACTCGGCAGGTTGCAGTCGCACCGGCCCAATAATAAGCCATGAGCGGGAACCATTGATCTCTTTTGCCACCAGCAGCGTGATCAGGAGGAGCCCTATACCCACCATATAAAAGACAAAGGCATAGGTCTCATAGAACCGCACATCGATCTTTAACAGGGCAAAAGCAAGAAGAAGCGATGTCCCCATCCAGACGAGCTGCATGCCTGCCCTGCCCGACAGGTCAAACAGCCCGGTGGCGTTCTCCAGGTCGTAACTGGCAGCGTAGATACTGAGCCATCCAAGCAGCACGAATCCAAGGTAAAAGATGATCGTTGTCCAATCAACCTTACCCTTCTCATTTAACTCTTTGCTTCCCTGGTAAACCATCATTATCTCCTTTGCTCTTCTTCAGCTAATTGACAGGCATATTTCTTGTATAGGTATATGGCATAATCTCACGGTTGACAATGGATGTCTCCAGCCATTGATCACTCTCAGGAATCTCCCCCCTGAAAAACTGCTGCATCATCAGTCGTGCAATAGGCACCGCGTTCGTAGCGCCAAACCGTCCATTCTCCACGATCACGGCGATGGCTACCTGCGGATCATCCTTCGGCGCGAAGCCAATGAAGAGTGAGTGGTCATCACCATGAGGATTCTCCGAAGTACCGGTCTTGCCGCACACCTCCACGAATGGGGCGAGGTTGATACCGCGGCAGGTTCCCCTGGTTACCGCATCGGCCATACCTTCAACAGTCACATCGAAGTATTCTCTGTTGATCCCTGACTCGTGTCGTGTGCTATAGCGTTCATCGAGTGCTGCTCCCTCACGTTCCCTGACTACATGAGGGGTATAAAAATGACCCCTGTTGGCTATCAGCGCCGATATATTGGCGAGCTGCAGGGGGGTGGTAAGTATCTCACCCTGCCCGATGGCAATTGAAATAATATTATGTGCGTTCCACCTGTCGGTCTTGAAGACGTTGGAATAAAATTTACTGTTAGGTATAAATCCTCTTTTCTCCGACGGCAGGTCCACACCCAGGGGGTAACCGAAACCCATGTTCACCATGTGGTCCTTCCACACATCAAAGGCTTCACCCACTGACGCATACTTGCTTCTGTTACTCAACATACCATTGAGCCCGTAACAAAAAAAAGAGTTGCATGAGGTGGAAAGAGCGTACTGAAGAGCCAGCGGTGAGCCATGACCGTGACAGGCAGGGCGACCGCCCAGTGGAGGATAGCCGCCGTAACATGAATATCTGGTTTCTGCGGTCATGATACCTTCCTGCAGAAAAACAAGCCCCTGGGTAGGCTTAAATGTCGACCCGGGGGGGTATGTACCTGCAATAGCCCTGTTGATCAAAGGTTTGTAAGGATTGTTCTCGAGCGCCTGATAGTTGGCGCTGAAGGCCTTACCTGTCAACAGTGACGGGTCGTAGGTGGGAGCAGAGATCATACAAAGGATCTCGCCGGTTTTGGGTTCAATCATCACGATACTACCCACCTTGTTGTGCATCAACGTCTCACCATACGCCTGCAATGCGATATCGATGCCCAGGGTAAGATCCCGGCCCGACCGGGGTGTTTTGTCCTGTCTTCCCTCCTGATAGCGTCCCTGCACCCTGCCATGTGCATCACGCAGCAGCACCTCCACACCTTTCTCACCCCGCAGGTCCTCCTCGTGTGACAGCTCAATACCTGATTTCCCGACATAATCACCCCGCACATAATAAGGATCGGCAGCCATCTTGTTTTTATCCACTTCAGCCACGTAACCAAGGATAAGTCCCATGTTAGGATAATTGTATTGTCGCTCGGTACGGCTCTGGATATAGATCCCGGGAAACTTGTACAGTTTCTCCTGCAGCAAGCCGTACTCTTCCATATTGAGCTGAGAGAGGAACAGCTGTGGGGTGTAGGATGAATAGCCGGGGTTCTTGCGCCGGTCTCTCATCTCGGCATTCAGTGCATGAAAACGGTCCATATCAATATTCAGCGTATGGCAGAAATCGAGCGTGTCCAGCTGCTCCATCTCTCTTACAACCATCATCACATCATAGGTGGGCCGGTTATAGACCAGCAGATTTCCCTTCCTGTCGTATATGGCTCCCCTGGCCGGATAAAGTTGTCTGCGAAGGAAGGCATTACTGTCGGCATACTCTCTGTACTGTGGACTTAGCACCTGCAGAAAGAAGAGTTGCACTATGTACACCAGAACGAAGACCACAGCCACGCCGGCAATGATATTTTTTCTTTTACCTAAAGGATTATGTGTGTTCACTTGCTTTTCTCCTATACATTAAACTATCCATCGTGATAATGAGCAGGATGGTGATGGCGGCAGAAGTGACAATCCGGAGAAAGGTAGTCATAAGATTGAACAGTGTGAACGATTCAATAAAAAAGAGTATCGTCAGATGAAGGAACACGATGAAGAACGTAAATCTGACGAAAGGTCCACCGGAGGTGTAGATGCCCGGGACAAACTCATCATACTCCTCCTTATCGAAAAAGAGGCTCATGACCGGTTTTCTTAATGCTGCCACAATGGTAATTGCTGCTGCATTCATGCCGGGAGTATTGAGAAAGATGTCAATGATCAACCCCATCAGGAAGGCGGAGATAATCACATAAAAGAGGTTTCTTCCCCTGGGGAGCTTTAACATGAAGTAGCCATACAAGACAGGAGTAGCCAGTCCGAACAGGCTGATCCTGTTCAGCAATAATACCTGCAACAGTATTAAAAGCACAAACAGCACTATTTCGTAGAGGTAACTAAGTTTCATTTTTGTACAATCTCTTCCAATGCTTTCTGTTCTTCGTAATAGAGGTCATTAATCACGAGCACATCCTGCAGCGTGTAAAAATCGGTTGCCAGATGAATGTTGAATGTGTTGAAGTTATCATCTCCCGATAAACCGGTTTCACTAACATAGCCAATGATAAGGTTTTTCGGAAATATACGGGAGAAGCTGGTCAGCACAGTATCCCCTTCATGAAATATTTCATGTTTGGGCAGCTCCTGCAGCTGTGCCTGCCTGATGTTCTTCCCATCCCATGAGATAGATCCATAATTGGCAGAGTTCTTCAGCTTGGCGCTCAACCGGAACTTGGGGTTAATCACAGGGATCACCACCGCAAAATTGGCAGAGACGTTCGAGACCACTCCCACCACACCAGTCTGTGAAATCACACCCATATCGGGTTTGATCCCGTGAGCTGCTCCTCTGTTGAGTGTGATAAAATTATTATGGCCTGAGAAGCTCAGGTTGACCACTTTCGCGGGAATAAAATCAAATTGCAGTGTGCCGACGGTATCCTCAGCGAATGCATCCACCTGCAGGGAGTCACCCGTTTCAATGTTCTCTGCATCTGTTCTGAGTGCAAACAGCTCCCTCTCCAGCACGGCGTTTCGTAGGAGCAACTCCTGATTGCTCTTCTTAAGTAAGAGGAACGATGTCACATTCTCAGAGGCGGTGTAAAACCACCCTGTCACACTATTGGCAGAGGTCATATAGACACTGCGCTGGTAGGAGTTATGCGTAAAAACGAGATAGAAACTGAATGCAACAAGTAGTATTGCAACCAGCCAGTGACTATTTCGTATGATGAAGTTAAAAAGATTACGCATGCGATCCTAAGCCATTGTCTGTGATCCTGGCCAATAGCTGCAAGCTATGAGCCTACAGCGATTTATCGCATTAAAAAAGTAAATTTGTCGATGTTCCTCAGTGCGATGCTGGTACCTTTAGCCACCATGTGCAACGGATCATCCACCACCGTGAAGGGAATGCCGATCTTTTCAGTCAGTCGCTTGTCGAGTCCTCTCAGCAACGCACCTCCACCGGTAAGGTAGATACCGTTACGCACTATATCGGCGTACAACTCGGGAGGCGTTTGTTCCAGCGCGCTCAGCACGGCAGAGTCCACCTTCGACACCGACTTTTCAATGCAATGGGCTATCTCCTGGTAGGAGACAGGCACATCCATCGGCAGCGAGGTCATGCGGTTAGGGCCATGGACGACGAAGTCTTCCGGCGGATTATCAAGCTCAGTAAGCACGGAGCCTACCATTATCTTAATCTGCTCAGCGGTACGATCACCCACCTTGATGTTGTGCTGACGTCCCATGTAGTCCTGTATATCTTCGGTGAAATCATCACCTGCTATTTTGATCGATTTATTGGAGACGATACCACCCAGTGAGATCACCGCTATCTCGGTGGTTCCCCCGCCTATATCCACGATCATGTTACCTTCGGGTGCTTCTACATCAAGGCCTATGCCCAGTGCTGCAGCCATGGGTTCAAAGATCATGTACACATCACGGCCCCCGGCATGTTCAGCCGAGTCACGCACGGCACGTATCTCCACCTCAGTACTTCCTGAAGGGATACAGATGACCACACGCAGTGAAGGTGAAAACAACCCTCCCTTGTTCTTGTTTGCCATCTTGATCATGCCGCGGATCATCTGTTCCGCAGCATTAAAGTCGGCAATCACACCATCTCTCAACGGTCTCACCGTACGTATATTTTCATGTGTTTTACCATGCATCTGCAGCGCTTTCTCGCCCAACGCGATCATCTTGTCGGTTTTGCGATCCAGTGCTACGATGGATGGTTCATCAAGTAGTATCTTTCCTGCATTGTTCACAATAACGGAATTGGCGGTTCCAAGGTCCATTGCCAGCTCCTGTGTAAATGAAAATAATCCCATAATATTTCAGTTATCAGTTATCAGTTCTCAGCGGTCAGCTATCAGCCTTAGCTATTGTGTTTAGTGTTTAAAATGTCGTACGCCGGTGGTCACCATGGCCACACCGTTACGGTTGCAGTACGCCACCGATTCTGTATCACGGATAGAACCACCCGGTTGAATCACGGCAGTGATACCCGCCTTGTGAGCTATCTCCACACAGTCGGGGAAAGGGAAGAAGGCATCGCTGGCCATCACTGCTCCCTGCAGATCGAATTGAAACGTTGCCGCTTTTGCGATCGCCTGGTTCAATGCGTCCACTCTCGATGTCTGTCCTGTACCGCTGGCAATAAGCTGTCTGTTTTTAGCCAGCACGATCGCATTGGATTTGGTATGTTTCACCAGTATATTGGCAAAGAGCAGATCATCCATCTCTGTGCTGCCGGGTTCTTTGTCGGTTACCACCTGCAGATTGTCCGCTGCCTGCACGCTCAGATTCTTGTCCTGCACCAGTGCCCCGTTTAAAACGGAACGATACTGCAGCTTCTGCGATGCTTTCTCAGCTGATTTAAGCACCAAAATTATACGATTTTTCTTTTGAAACAAAATATCCAGTGCCTCATTATCATATGCGGGTGCAATCATTACTTCGAAGAAGATAGTGCTGATAGCCTCAGCTGCAGCTCTGTCTACCTTCCTGTTGGTCACCACGACACCACCGAAGGCCGACACCGGGTCAGCAGCAAGTGCTGCATCCCATGCCTCCCTCACGGTAGGACGACAAGCCATACCACAGGCGTTGTTATGCTTCAGTATGGCCACGGCCGTCTCATTAAAATCGGAGATCAGTGAAATGGCTGCATCGATATCCAGAAGGTTATTATAGGATATCTCTTTGCCATGCAGTTGTTCGAATATCTCATCGAAATCACCATAGAAAGTACCCTTTTGATGTGGATTCTCCCCGTAACGCAGCTTCTTACCGTCATCCACGGCAATACGCAATGCCGATTGGTCCTCTTTATCGAAATAGCTGTGGATGGCTGAGTCGTAGGCCGAAGAGACCTTGAATGCTTCTTTGGCAAACCAGCGTCGCTCTTCCAGTCCGGAGAGGCCCTGTTTCTCTTTCAGCAGACTGAGGAGGGGTTTATATTGATTTCTGGAAGCTACTATAAGCACATCCCTGTGGTTCTTCGCCGCACCACGAATCAACGAGATGCCGCCTATATCAATTTTCTCAATGATCTCCTCCTCTGTACCACCTGCTGCTACCGTCTCCTCAAAGGGATAGAGGTCGACGATCACCAGATCGATCGAGGGGATATCATATGATTTCACCTGTTTTTTATCAGCATCATTATCACGCCGGTAGAGGATTCCCCCGAAGATCTTGGGATGAAGGGTCTTTACCCTTCCACCCAGGATGGAGGGGTAGCCACTCACATCTTCCACCGCCTCGCACTCGTAACCCAACGTCTGGATGAATTCCTGTGTTCCACCGGTGGAAATAAATTTCACACGTAGATTATTAAGTT
Source organism: Proteiniphilum sp. (assembly GCA_015478855.1). GTDB lineage: Bacteria > Bacteroidota > Bacteroidia > Bacteroidales > Dysgonomonadaceae > Proteiniphilum. The sequence continues at coordinate 19,371 of JADMKJ010000012.1, read as the reverse complement.
CCTGAAGAATCTCCTCTAATCCTTCCTTGTGATATACCGAAATAAGAGCTGTTTGAATTTTCTGTGACATCGTCTGTCTTTTTGACATGTTATTTTTAAAGGAATACAAAGGTATAAAATCTATCGGTCATTATTGAGGATTGAGGCAATAGTTTTATGAAAAAAAACGGAGATTTCACCCATGGTGATATCCCCGTTTCTGTGTTACTCTCTTCCCTGCAAGGGGAAGAAATACTTTTCCACTTCTTATCTTACTTCCCATCCCAGGGCGCTGGCACCGAGGACGGCAGCATCGCTCTCCTTAAGATCGGAAAACATCAGTTGTACCTTGTTCTTGAAAATATTGAGCAGGTTCTTCTCCATGCTTTCACGGATGGGGTTCATAATCAAGTCACCTGCCTTAGCCAAACCACCAAAGAGAATGATTGCCTCGGGACTGGAGAAGGCAACGAAATCGGCAAAAGCTTCTCCCAGCATCTCACCGGTGAAACGAAAGATCTCACGCGCCATCTCATCACCTGCCATCGCTGCATCAAACACATCCTTCGATGTGATATCGTCAATAGGGATGCTGCGCAGACGTGTCTGGGCTTCAGGCCTCAGCTCCAGGTACTCGCGGGCAGTGCGTGCCACACCCGTGGCGGAGGTATATGCTTCGAGACAGCCTGTCCTGCCGCAACCACAGAGTCGACCGTTATGGCGACGCATGACCACGTGCCCAAGCTCACCGGCGAAGCCATCATGACCATACACCATCTGTCCGTTCACCACGATACCGCTACCGACACCTGTACCCAGGGTGATCACGATAAAATCTTTCATCCCGCGGGCAGCACCATAGGTCATTTCACCTATTGCAGCCGCATTGGCATCGTTGGTAAGTGCTACGGGAATACCGACACGGTCTTCCAGCATCTGTGCGAAAGGGATCACACCTTTCCAGTTAAGGTTAGGTGCAAACTCAATGCTACCGGTGAAGTAGTTCCCATTGGGAGTACCTGCACCAATACCCTTGATCTGTTCCTTGGATGTTGTCTGACTGATGAGGTCCTCAATAAGCTCTGTCAGCTCATCCAGGTAGGCTTCCACCCCCGGATGTTTGGATGTTTTAATACTACCGCTGATGATTATCTGTCCTCTCTTATCTACAATGCCGACGACGGTGTTTGTACCGCCGACATCAATACCTATCACATAGGGTTTGTCCATGATTCGTTTTATTAAAAGTTAGTCAATGTAGCTCATTTTTTTTCGTAGGCACAAATATAAAGAAATTTCATTAAAGAGCTTTCAGGAAGTTCGATTAATTTTTTATTTTTAGCGATAAGCGGGAAGCGGGAAGCGATAAGCGATAAGCGATAAGCTGTAAGCTTTCAGGTGGGGTGAATGTATCTGTCAGCGGTAATGGGTAAGGGGTAAGTGGTAAGCGGTAAGCGATAAGTGATAAGCAATAAGTGGTAAGCAATAAGCGGTAAGCGATAAGTGGTAAGCGATAAGCGATAAGATTTTTGTTTTTTAGTTTTCGAATAATAATTGTCAATTTAATAAAATTATATACATTTGCAGTTTTTGAGTTTACATTTAACGGTTGCAAGCCTGAATTAATATCATTTCTATCAAAAGAGGACAATACTATTTACAATTAGATAACTATTACACAATCAATCATGAATGAAATTAAATTTTATAGCGGGGAGAGTATCCCGTTAGAGTTGCACAAAGTACGCATCGTACAGAAACTACATCTGGTACCCATTGAAAGAAGGCTTGAAGCATTGCAGGAAGGCGGTTTTAACACGTTCAGGCTAAACACGAAAGATGTCTTCCTCGACATGCTCACCGACAGTGGCACCAATGCGATGAGTGACAATCAGCTGGCTGCGATGATGCAGGCAGACGATGCCTATGCCGGATCACAGAGTTTTTTCCGTCTGCAGAAAGCAGTAGAGGATGTGCTGGATAAAAAATATTATCTGCCGGTACATCAGGGACGTGCAGCAGAGAATATATTGTCCAATGCTTATGTACGTAAAGGTAATCTGGTGCCGATGAACTACCACTTCACCACAGCCATGGCACACATCACCCAGTATGGAGGAAAGATCGCCGAGTTGCTCTACGACGAAGCCTATGTGATCAACTCCTCCCACCCCTTCAAAGGGAACATGAATATTGAGAAGCTGGAAGAGATCATCAAGATACACGGTGCCAAGAACATTCCTTTCATCCGTATGGAAGCATCCACGAACCTGATCGGGGGACAGCCCTTCTCCATTCAGAACCTGAGGGATGTGAGGGCCATAGCCGACAAATACAATATCCGCCTGGTGCTCGACGCCAGTCTGCTGGGTGAAAACGCATTCCTCGTCCTTCAAAGAGAAGAGGAGTTTAGAGAGAGTAATATGGGTGAGGTGATGAAGATCATGACAGGCCTTGCCGATATCGTCTATTTCTCGGCACGCAAGCTGAGCTCCTCACGTGGTGGAGGTATCTGTACAAATAATCTCGATATCTACCGTGAGCTGGAGGCGCTGGTGCCTCTTTTTGAAGGGTTCCTCACCTACGGAGGTATATCGGTGCGTGAGATTGAGGCGATGGCTGTAGGCCTGTATGAGACACTTGATGAGACGATGATCAGTCAGAGTCCCAGCTTCATTGCCTATCTTGTGAATGCATTGGATGCAAAGGGTGTTCCGATGATCAAGCCGGCCGGGGTGCTGGGTGCGCACGTGGATGCGATGCAGGTGTGTGATCATATCTCCCAGAAAGAGTATCCCGCCGGTGCACTGGCGGCGGCCCTGTTTCTTATCTCCGGAATCAGGGGCATGGAGCGCGGCTCCATCTCCAACCAACGTGATGAGTATGGCAATGAGACCTACGCCGATATGGAGCTGTTGCGTCTGGCAGTGCCACGTCGTGTTTTCACCCTCTCACAGATCAAATATGTGGAGGATCGCATGACCTGGCTCTATGAAAACAGGAAGCTGATAGGTGGTCTTCGCTTTGTATACGAACCCCCGGTACTCCGCTTTTTCATGGGTGGCCTGGAGCCGGTGAGTGACTGGCCACAGAAGCTGATTGCCAGGTTCAAGGAGGATTTTGGAGAGAGTTTATAATAACAGGAAAGAGACCGCATCAAGTGCGGTCTCTTTTTTATTAACTTTTATTTATCATATTTTAAACGATCAGGCCAGCTCTGTCTGGCACAATTGTACTATTTTTAACCCATTATTCACAAAAAAGATTTTTAAATGAAGAGAAACGCTACTACCATCCTATTGTTTATCCTGCTGTTTAGCACTACAGCCGTAAATGCCCAGCAAATTATAGCTCACCGTGGCTACTGGAAGACCGACGGATCGGCACAAAACTCGATCACCGCACTGATGAAAGCCGATTCCATAAGCGTATACGGATCAGAGGTCGATGTATGGTTGTCTTCCGATGGCGTACCGGTGGCGAATCATGATGCCACGGTCATGCTGAACGGTGTAAAGATCACTGTTGAAGAGACCCCACTCTCCACACTGCGGCAGGTGAAGCTCTCCAATGGTGAGACACTGCCTACCGTGGAAGAGTATCTCGATGCATTTGCTGCCTGCAGCCACACAAGACTGATCATCGAGTTCAAAACACATTCCCAAAAAGAGCGTGAGGAGGAGCTGGCCCGCAAGGTGATTAAGATGGTACATGAACGGGGGCTGCAGGAAAAGGTGGAGTACATTGCATTCGGCATCCATTTTGTGCTGCAGGCAAGGCAGCTCGATCCGCAGGCCGCTGTCTATTACCTCAACGGTGATCTGTCGCCGGGCGACCTCTCAGTGATGGGACTGGCCGGGTTCGATTATCATCACAGTGTAGTAGCCAAAAAACCCGAATGGGTGCAGGCAGCACATGAACTGGGACAAATGGTGAATGTGTGGACAGTCAACACTCCTGAAGATATCCGGAAGATGATCGGCCTGAAGGTCGATTTTATCACCACCGACGAACCATTACTCGTAAAAGAGATACTGCAACAACAATGAACCTGAAAGAACAACTCAACCGCGCTATTGAGATTGCCGTTTCGGCACATGAGGGACAACTCGACACCAACAATGGCCGTCCCTACATTGAACATCCCTTCAGGGTGATGAGCGCTGGACATACACTGCAGGAGAAGATTGTAGGCATACTGCACGATGTGGTGGAGGACAGCTCAATGACACTGGATCAGCTGAACAAAGAGGGTTTCTCTCAGGAAATCATCGTTGGCGTTGATGCCATGACACGACGTGGGAATGAGTCTTACGACGATTACCTGCTGAGAGTGCAGGCAAACCCTCTTGCCACGCGGGTGAAGCTGAACGACCTGACAGATAACATGGATATCCGCCGCTGGGACGAGATCCCTTACCATGCGCTGGCCCGCCTGCAGAAGTACCTGAAAGCCTATAAGCAGCTCACCGAATAGTGGCAGGCATATATATTCATATCCCCTTCTGTAAAACACGCTGTACTTATTGCGATTTTTACACCGCCACGAACGAATCACAGATGGATCCGTTCGTGGCTGCATTATGTGCTGAGGCGAAGATGAGGAGTGAGGAGACGGGGGAGCCTGTGGAAACCGTTTATTTTGGCGGGGGGACACCCTCGCGACTGCACAAAGACCATTTTGAACAGATCTTCGATGCCCTTTTCAGCCACTTTCCTATTGTGCCGGATGCAGAGATCACCATCGAGGCCAACCCCGATGACCTCACGGAGGAGTATCTCGGGATGCTCTCCGGGCTCCCTTTTAACCGCATCAGTATAGGCATACAGAGCTTCGATGATGCGGAGCTGACGTTCCTCAGCCGCAGGCACACAGGACAAGAGGCGGTGGCAGCGGTACGGCGGGCACAGCAGCATAGCTTCAACAATATCAGTATCGACCTGATGTATGGTCTTCCCGGGCAAACAATGGAGATCTGGCAGAAGAACCTGCAGCAAGCCATCGACCTGAATATTCAGCATATCTCCGCATATCATCTTATATACGAAGAGAAAACAAGGATGTACAGGCTGCTGAAGGCCGGCAAGATCAGGCCGGTGAGGGAGGAGACCAGCACGGAGATGTTCGCTATGCTGATTGATACGCTCACAGCACACGGTTTCATCCAGTATGAGATCTCCGCTTTTGGCAGGGAGGGCTGCTTCTCGCAGCACAACAGTGCCTACTGGAAGGATGTGAAGTATGTGGGACTGGGTCCCGCTGCTCACTCCTACGATGGTGATCACCGCTCGTGGAACGTGGCATCGATCAACCGTTATATCAATAGCATCAATGCCGGCACGCCGGAGCGGCAGGAGGAGCAGTTAAGTCTCTACGACAAGTACAACGAGTTCATCCTCACCGGCCTGCGCACCATGTGGGGGATCAACCTGCAGGAGCTGAGAGCACAGTTTGGTGAGCAGCTGCATCACTTCTGCCTTGAAAATGCACAGCGCTATATTGATCAGAAGCTGTTGCAGAGTGAGGATGGCATACTGAGACTCACCCGCGAGGGGATCTTCATCTCCGACGGCATCATGAGTGAGCTGATGTGGGTCTGAAAGCCACAGCAGATAACCGGCAAAAGCGTTCTCAATTGACAATATGTTCACTGATCACTGAAATCGACGATATCGCTTAGCTCAACCCCTCAATCTCACCGTTCACTATATCGATGCGTGTAGCCTGCGGATCGGCAGGAAGCCCCGGCATACGCATCATCTCCCCGGCAATGGCGACAATGAACTCCGATCCCTGGTTGATCACCAGGTCGTTGATCTTGAAACGGAAACCTTTCGCTACGCCAAACCACTTTGGATCGGCAGAGAAGGAGTATTGTGTCTTGGCGATGCAGACCGGCATCATTGCGAGAGGTGTCCCTTCAATCATCTTCAGTTTTTTCAGTGCTTTCTCACCCAGCACCACATCATGTGCCCCATAGATCTTCGTGGCTATCTTGGTCAGCTTGGTCTCAATATCATCCTCATCGTCATAGGTAAAGCGCAGTTCGCCCGAAGGTCTGTTCTCAATCGCATCGATCACGGTATGGGCCAGCTCCACAGCACCTTCACCGCCCTGAGTGAATGCTTCATTCACTGCAAAAGCCACCCCTTTCTCTTCACAGAAGGTACGGAGGGTTTCTATCTCTTCAGGTGCGTCGAACGCATATTTGTTGAAAGCCACCACCACCGACTGTTCAAAATCGGCCAGGTTGAGAAGATGTCTCTCCAGGTTCTGCAGTCCTTTCTTCAGCCCCTCCATATCAGGCTCTTTGATGTTCTTCTCCGGGGTGCCGCCATGCATCTTCAGTCCCTGTGCCGTGACGACGATCACCGTCAGCCTGGGCCGTAGTCCGCTCTTGCGGCACTTGATGTTGAAGAACTTCTCCGCCCCCAGGTCCGCCCCGAAGCCGGCCTCGGTGATCACGAAGTCACCATAGGTCATCGCCATCTTGGTCGCCAGCACCGAGTTGCAGCCATGTGCAATGTTGGCGAAGGGGCCGCCATGCACGAAGGCGGCGGTGTTTTCAGTGGTCTGTACCAGGTTGGGGTTGATGGCATCCTTCATCAGCACAGTGATGGCACCGGCCACCCCCAGGTCCTTCACAGTGAACGGTTCATTGTTACGATTATATCCCAGCAGGATGTTCTCAATACGACGGCGCAGGTCAGCTTCATCCTCCGCCAGGCAGAGGATGGCCATCAGTTCCGAGGCGGCGGTGATATCGAATCCCGCTTCCGCAGGGACGCCGTTACCCGGCCCCAGCCCCGTCACTATGTAGCGCAGGCTGCGGTCGTTCACATCCAGCACACGCTTCCAGAGGACCTCTTTGATCTCGTCACCCGTACCCTGCACACGGAAGATATAGTTATCGAGCAGTGCCGAGATGGTATTATGTGCCGTGGTCACCGCATGAAAATCGCCTGTGAAGTGAAGGTTGATGTTCTCCATGGGGAGCACCTGCGCATAACCGCCTCCCGCAGCACCGCCCTTCATACCAAAGACGGGGCCCAGCGAGGGTTCTCTCAGGGCCACGATGGCTTTTCGTCCAATCTTGTTCATTCCAAGTGCCAGGCCTATGGAAACGGTGGTCTTGCCGATGCCCGCCCTGGTCGGTGTGATGGCAGTCACCAGGATCAGGTTGCTCTGTGCAATTTTGTCCTTGTCGATCAGATTGACGGGGATCTTGGCCATATGCCTCCCAAAATTAATCACCTCATCACGTGGGATGCCGATGCTTTCGGCCACATCCTTGATCTTCCTGAGCGGTGTCTCTCTTGCAATTTGAATGTCTGTCTTCATATATTGATTTGATAATTTGATAATTTGAGGAGTTGAGGATAAGCTAATCAGCTAATCAGCTAATCGACTTATCAGCTTTCAGTTTCTCCTCCAGCATCGCCAGCTGATCACGCAACTGTGCCGCCTCCAGGAACTCCAGCTTCTTGGCAGCTGCCAACATCGCTTTCCGCGTCTGTTCAATCTTCGTCTTCAGGTCGGCGTCGGTATGAAACTCACCCAGCGGCTCTGCGGCCATCGCGTAGTAGTCGGGCTCCACATAGGCCCTGGCTTCGCCGATGACGGTATATTCCTTTGTCAGTGCCGTTGAGCGGGCTCGTATGATCTGTTGTGGTGTGATATTATGCTCAATGTTATACTGCATCTGTTTCTCACGGCGGCGGTTGGTCTCATCGATGGTCATCTGCATGCTGTTGGTGATCTTGTCCGCATAGAAGATCACCTTTCCGTTCACATTACGGGCAGCCCTGCCGGCAGTCTGGGTGAGAGAACGGTGTGAGCGGAGGAACCCCTCCTTGTCCGCATCGAGCACCGCCACGAGCGACACCTCGGGCAGGTCGAGCCCCTCACGCAGCAGGTTCACACCCACCAGCACATCGAACAGGCCACTGCGCAAGTCATCCATGATCTTCACCCTGTCCAGTGTCTCCACGTCGGAGTGGATATAGTTACATCGTACATTGTTCGCGGTAAGGTAATCGGTCAGCTCCTCGGCCATCCGCTTGGTGAGCGTGGTGACAAGCACTCTCTCATCCTTCTCCACCCGCTGTTGTATCTCCTCCATCAGGTCATCTATCTGGTTCAGGCTGGGACGTACGTCGATGGGCGGGTCGAGCAGTCCCGTGGGACGTATCAACTGATCCACGACAATCCCTTCCGACTTCTCCAGCTCATAATCGGCCGGCGTGGCGCTCACGAAGATGATCTCCTTGCTGATCTCCTCAAACTCCTCGAACTTAAGCGGTCTGTTATCAATGGCTGCCGGCAGGCGGAAGCCATACTCCACCAGGTTCATCTTGCGCGAGTGGTCGCCGCCATACATGGCACGTATCTGGGGGATTGTCACATGGCTCTCATCGATCACGGTGAGGTAATCATCGGGGAAGAAGTCGAGGAGGCAGAAGGGGCGTGTCCCCGGCAGACGACCGTCAAAATACCTCGAATAGTTCTCTATGCCGGAGCAGTAGCCAATCTCCTTAATCATCTCCACATCGTACGTCACCCTTTCGTAGATTCGTTTCGCCTCATACGGCTTGCCGATGGAGTGGAAAAACTCCACCTGTTTACCCAGGTCGAGCTGTATCTCATCCACAGCCCTGTGAAGACGTTCAGGCGTGGTGACGAACAGGTTCGCCGGAAAGATACGGTACGATTCGTGCCGCTCCATGGTGATTCCTGTAAGTGGGTCCACCGTCTCGATGCTCTCTATCTCATCACCCCAGAAGATGAGGCGGATGATATAGTCGTGATACGCCAGGAAGACATCCACTGAATCGCCCTTCACCCTGAAGTTACCCCGGTTGAAGTCGACTGTTTCGTCCCGTGAGTAGAGGCAGTTCACCAGCAGCCGCAGGAACTGATCCCTGTCGATGGTCTGTCCCACGCTCACCTCGATGGTGGTCTTGTTGAAGTCCTCGGGATTACCGATACCATAGATGCAGGATACGGAAGAGACCACGATCACATCCCTCCTGCCGGAGAGCAGTGAGGAGGTGGCTGCCAGACGCAGCTTCTCGATCTCATCGTTGATGGAGAGATCTTTTTCGATATAGGTGTCCGTGGTGGGGATATAAGCTTCGGGCTGATAGTAATCGTAGTAGGAGACGAAGTACTCCACCGCGTTGTGAGGGAAGAAGCTCTTGAATTCGCCATAGAGCTGTGCTGCCAGCGTCTTGTTGTGACTCAGCACCAGTGTCGGCTTGTTGACCTGCGCGATCACGTTGGCAATCGTAAACGTCTTTCCTGAACCGGTCACGCCCAGCAACGTCTGATAAGGAACATTCTGTTGAAGTCCCTCCATCAGTGCCCTGATAGCCTCGGGCTGATCACCCGTCGGTTTATATTCTGATGTAAGTTGGAATTGCATAGATAATCTATAAACAAATAAAAGATAATTTGGTTTTATCGCTCTTTTTACGTCGTGATGTTCAACAAACAGTTCATGGCGCCCCGGAATAAGGTTTGGTTTCATGTATGCTGATGATCTGGAAGAGCGGGTTCAGCTCCAGATGGACGATATAACCCGGTACCTGCTCCATGCTACCCTCTTTCATATAAGTCTTCAGGAGCGGCACGTTCACCTTGTAGTTATTGTTGAGTGCTTTATCATATTGCACCGACTGCAGATCGGGTACAAACTTGAGTGTCGCCCCCTCTGTCTGCGCACCTGCTACCAGCAGCTCACCCAGGATCCTCTCCCGCGTGGCGGTGCCCGAGTCAAAAAAGCGGTGTACCGTAGGTGCCAGCCAGCGGCTTATGCCGGAGTGATCCACAGCCGAGAGAGAGCTGTAAAAACCATTGACGGTAGCTCGGATACTATCGAGCGAGGCCACATCCACCGGAAAGGACTGATACAGCATTTCATATCGCTCTTCCGCCACGGAGAGATAATCTCCGCTGAACTCACCGCTCTGTACCATCATCATGTAATCGGAATAGGATGCTGCCGTGTTCGCATGCAGAGCACCCATCCAGGAGAGTGAGTCGAGGCGTCTTTTTATCAGTGGAGCATAGTTGCTCGCAGGGTTCTGCTGCAGGAAATCACGTAACTCTGTCACCTTGTCGGTCATTTTCATTCGTTCCCATACCGATGCCTCATTCAATTTCAGGCTTAACAGAGCAGCCTCCGCCTCCTCCGCGTGTGTTCCGCCCGGGTGTGACTCAATATAGGTAAGAAAACCCTCCACGCTGTTCTCTCTCACGGCTGTCTCCCAGCCGCTGCGCTCCAGGTTACCCTTGCGTATGGTTTCATTGTAGACAAAAAAAGCAGCTATCAACAGCAGTACTGTCAGAACAATCCATGGAAAAGCGCCTCTCTTTTTTTTCTTTTCCGGGTAATAATTCCTCGCTATCGGTTCGCTATGCACAAGAGGTGCTTTTTCTCCTGTTTCCTCATACATTTCCCGATCGTCCTCTGCTCCTACTGCTGCTGCTTCCTCATGCCGGAGCGGATTTTCATCTACCGGCAGGATAAATTCCTCTTCCTCCGGGAGATCCTCTACTACCATTGTCATATCAGTGAACTCTCCATCCTCGGGCAGATCTTCTGTGACTTCTTCATTGTAACCGGTGATTTCATTTTCCTCCCCGGGCAACTCCAACACCTCCTCAGGAGGGATCTCCCCTGCCCCATTTTCAGGCAGCTCCACCTCGTAATCTGAACGTATCTTCTTTGTGCACTCTTCACAAAAGAGCGCTGCATCGATCTTGTTTTTTCCGCAGAGTGGACATTGTTGAGACATATAAACCAATTATAAAGCAATGATACCTTTTCACAAAGATATGAATGTTTTAGATAAACAGTTGGCAAAACAGGAGAATTTACAATTGTGCTCCCGCGTAGATTTGCCCTGCACATCCTCCCTGCATATTTGTGGTTCGACTGGTCGTTCCGGCCGCTCAGGGTCCTGTGGCGACTGCCAAATAAAGCGCAGAACAAAGAGTGACTGACCAATACCCGCTCTTTCCTGAATGAGAGAAAGCATAGCTTATAGGAACACACGGAAAACAGGGTTGAAAGCACGAAAGATAGTGAATCTGTAACTAAAAAGATAATATTAATAACAAAAATACAGTAAAATCGCTTACCGGGAGTTATCTTTGCGAATAAATGCAATGGTTGATTTCTTTTTATTAGTATAGAAAGAGAATCAATAGAGCAGGTTGGGATTTTATATTGCCGGTCTTTTTTTATCTGACAGTAATGAACCATTATTTGAAAGAAACGTCGTCATTCACCGATAAGCAGCTGTTCAAGGAGATCAGTGAGGGGAATGAACAAGCTTTTCAACTTATTTTTAAGCGGTACTACCCACGCATGCTTTCTTTTGCAGGCAAGGTGGTGAAATCTCCCCATGTGGCTGAAGAGATTGTGCAGGAGGTGTTTATCCGCTTGTGGGAACAGCGCGAAGTGTTGACTGAGATCAGGAATCCGGAAAATTATTTTTTCATCGTTATGCGGAATCATGCCTTCAACTATCTGCGTGCTGCTGCCAATGAACAAAACCGCAGGGAACAGCTTTGGGAAGCATTGGAGCAGAGAGCAGCTGATGCGAGTACCTCCCTCGAAACGCAGGAAGCCGAACAGTTCTTCGAGAAGATACTGTCGCAGTTGTCACCACAACAACGAAAAATATTCCGGATGAGCAGGGAAGAGGGTTATTCACATCAGCAGATTGCCGACGAACTACACCTTTCAAAACATACCGTTAAGAAACATGTGGCTGACTCGTTGAAGATATTCAAGACATACTTAAAATATTTCGGTCAAGTCGTTTTTGTTAATTTCCTGATAATGTGAGCATTGAATGAATGCTTGTAAATTTCCTCATTTTTACTACTCCCTCCCACCCTTTTCAGTGTCTTTACTATGAAAGCAGCCAAAAACATGAGAGAATCCAAAAAAAAGGTGAACGAGTTATTCGAAAAGTATCGCACCGATGCTTGCAACAGGGAAGAGTTTGATGAGCTATTGGATCTTGTCGGTAAAGGTGAGCATGACACAACGTTGCACCGTCTGTTGAAACAACAATGGGACGCTGAGGTTCCGCGATCCACCCGGAAAATATCTTCTCGCTGGTATAGCGCTGCGGCTGTACTACTGTTGCTTATTACGACAACAATACTCCTCTGGAGGTCAGGCGGAGATGCAACGCATACCTTGTCCCCACAGCAAGAAAACAACCTGTTGTCCGGCATCACCCATATACAATTACCTGATGGAAGTAGTGTCATGCTACGTGACGGAAGCTGGCTCAATGTGGATAGTTCGTTTGCAGGAAACAGCCGTGAAGTAAGCCTGCGGGGAGAAGCCTATTTTGATGTTGTGTCCAATCCCGGAAAACCTTTTATTATTCACACAGGGAATGTGAAAACCACCGTGTTGGGCACCGCCTTTACGATCAAAGCCAATCCTGCTGATCCGGTGATCACCATCACCGTCACACGTGGAAAGGTAAAGGTAGAAGATGAGCAAACATTACTGGCCACACTGGAGGCTGACAGGCAACTGGTTTATAACACCCGGTCGAACCGTATCACCGAACAAACGGTAGATGCCGGTATCGCATCAGAATGGAGGTCGAACAGTTTGATTTTCAGGAACAGCACTTTTGAATCAATCGTACAGGAGATATCCTCCATTTATGAAGTAACGATCCTGTTTGAGAACGAAGCACTGAAGCAACGACAGATTACAGCTTCATTAGACAACCGCGATGCAATAGAAACAATTTTGGATATATTATGTACTGCTCAACGCGCATACTATGTAATGGAAGGAGAAACGTATGTGATCAAATCATTGAATGAGTGATGAGCGGGATACCTGCGCTTTAATGAAAAGAATAAAATATTATCGTATGAAAAAAAAACGACCGGACGACCAAATGATGCATAAAAATTCATTCCTCAAAAGATGCTGTTATAGTTTCATTGCACTATTTATATGGATGGGAGCGGCCCATGCGCAATTGGACGAAGACATCCACACCAAAACAGTCACACTGGGGTTTAACCAGGAGAAACTTTTCAATGCTTTATTGGCACTGGAAGAAAAATCGGGGTTCAAGCTGGTTTTCCCCGGTGAACCGGTCAACGCGGCATACCCCGTCAATCTGCAAAAGGAAGAACGTACGGGTGGCTGCCACACTGCAATTGATACTGAGAGGTACTGATCTCAATTTTAAGCAGACAGGCAATACGATTGTGCTGTTTTTAGCCAACGAGAAAAAAGATATCCCGGAGAGCCCAAGCACAGTGACCGTGCGGGGGACCGTGCGGGATGAAGCAGGTGAGTCGCTCCCCGGAGCCGTGGTGATGCCGAAAGACGTGACAAAAATAAATGGCACCATCACCGATGCAAACGGTAACTTCATATTACCCAACGTCTCACCTGACGAGATATTGGTCTTCTCTTTCGTGGGTTACGAAAAACAAGAGATTGCGATTGATGGAAGAACAACACTGAGTGTGACGTTGGTACCGGGAGCACAACTGCTGGAAGAAGTGGTGGTGACCGGCTACCAGTCGATCGCGCGGGGAAAAGTGACCGGAGCAGTCTCCACGGTGAACGCCGACGTTCTGGAGGAGCGTTACACGACAAATATCATGTCGAACCTGGAAGGCCGTGTAGCCGGCCTGGTGACCGACGGAGATAATATCACCATCCGCGGTCTGGGGAGCCTCTACGCTGTAAACAGCCCTTTAATCGTGGTGGATGGCTTGCCTATCGAAGGATCGTGGCAGGATTTAAATCCCTACGATATTGAGAGCGTCACCGTCCTCAAGGATGCCGCCGCCACAGCCATGTACGGCTCAAGGGCTTCCGCAGGTATTATTGTGATTACAACCAAAAAACCACGCGACGCAGGTCGCATCAGTGTGGATGTACAGGCCAACTTCACCATCCATCAGAAACGAAATCTGGACTATGCCGACAACTTTCTGATGACGCCGGCGCAGCAGGTGGATGCCGAAGAAGATTATTACAAATACAGGTATCTCACCGAAGGAACTGCCGTCAATAACCGTGTCTCTTTCAGGGATAATACACTCAACAAGAACCAGCCTTATTCTCCCATTCAATATGCCTACTATCGCCTGGGAGAAAATATGACCACCGAAGCGGAAGTGAACGATCTGCTGGGTGAACTGCGGCAGAATGATTATGCGAAAGAATATGGTGACCATATCCTGCGTAAGCAGTTAGTGCAGCAATACAACATCGCTATTCGCAGCATGTCGGACAAATACCAGTCTAGTTTGGTGATCAACTACAAACAGGACAATATGGGCTATATCAATGAAAACGACAAGCGGTTCACGCTCTTCTATAAAGGGGAATACAAGATGGCCAAATGGCTCAACCTGAGCTTCGGGGTGAACAGCATCCTGCAGAACAGCCACTACTCCAGCTACGACGGCTGGCTGAACAAGGCGAGAGATCCTTTCTCCGAGTTCGCATACTCCCGCTTGCTCAACGATGATGGAAGCCATGCCAATCATAGCCGGTTTGGGAACGGCCTGTTTACCGATGATCCCGCTTTTCGCCCCACGCATTACAACGCGCTGGAGGAGATGGCTTACGACCAGACCCGCTACGACCGCCAGAGCTCACGATACAACGGGGGACTGCTGTTCTATATCATGGATGGACTCACTGCACAGGGACAATTCATCTACGAGTCGGAACGCAATACCAGCAGCCGCTTTTCCGAGGCGGAGAGCTATCTGATGCGCATGATGCGCAATGCGTATACAAGAGATAATGGCGGTAGCTGGGAGTATATGATTCCGGAGACGGGGGGGCGACTGGTGACCGACAACCGGAAGGGTGATTACTGGACAACCCGCGGACAGCTGAACTATTCGCGTGTGTTTGCACAAAAGCATGCTGTGGACTTGCTGGCGGGGATGGAGTTTCGCGAAACACGTTCCAAAGGGACACGCGGTCTGCTGATGGGTTACGATGACCAGCTGCAGACACAAAACACGGCGAATATGAACATGGTGGAGCTGCGTGCCTGGCAGACGAATCCCTACTATTACGATATGAATACGGTCTCTTTCTTCGGCCTGATAGAGAACAGCATGGCGCTGCACCCGGAAGATTGGCACCGCTTTGCTTCAGGATATGGCAACATGACCTATACCTACGATAAAAAATATAACCTCTTCGGATCGTTCCGTAAGGACTATGCCGATGTGTATGGCCTGAACAGCAAGTACCGCGGTAAACCGCTCTGGTCGGCAGGGGCGAGCTGGGTTGTCTCCGACGAGGGGTTTATGAAGGATATAAGGTGGGTGGATTATCTGAAAGTGCGCACCAGCTACGGGATAACGGGTAATATTGTGGCGGGTGTGAACAGCATCATGGTGGCTAACACCAAGATACCTGTGAATACATGGACGCAGCAGCCCAGGGCAAGGATAGACCGACCGGCGAATCCTTTCCTGACATGGGAGAAGACGGCGACAACCAATATCGGGCTGGACTTCGGCCTGTTGCAGACGCGACTGCGGGGGGCGCTGGATTTTTACTACAAGAACGCCGACGACGTGTACGCGCGCAAGACATTGGAGCCCACTACCGGCTTTTCCGAAATGTGGATGAACATGGCAAGCCTTTACAACAAGGGGGTGGAGCTGGACCTGACATACGACTGGTTTGCACATAGAGACCGTAACCGGCTCTACTGGTCGACCAGCATGACGATGGCCTATAATCATAATGAGATCACCAAGATTGAATCACTGGCAAAAACTGCCAACGAGCTGGCGGGCGACTATAAGCATATGGAAGGTTATCCCATCAGTGCCATGTGGTCGTACCGCTACGGGGGACTCACCGATGAGGGGCAGCGGATGTTCCTGGACAGTGATGATGCACAGCTGACGGGAAATCAGATCAGCGGAAAAGATATTGATGCAGTGGTCTTCTCGGGACAAAGGGATCCGAAGATCACGATGGGGTTGAGCAACACATTCCGCTACAGAGGATTCAGCCTGTCCGTGATGGCTGTTTACTATGGCAATTACTATATGCGGAGCCTGCAGGAGGGCACGTTAAGCAGCCCCGTGGGAGCTTACAACCCGGGAGTGATGGCATCGTATCTGCTGGATGCATGGACACCGGAAAATACCGATACCACGGTACCGGGGATCTTTCAGAACGACCGCTCATCGAATACGGACGGATCAGGTGCCTACAACTACCTGGATATCTATGTGCAGCGGGCCGATTTCATCAAGATCCGCAATATCGTGCTGGGGTACGACCTGCCACAGAACTGGATGGCTAAAAGCGGCATGCAAAATGCGAACCTCCGCTTCCAGATTGACAACCCTGCGGCACTGTGGACCAAAAACAAGGTGGGTGTAGATCCCGAGACAGGTGGTCTTCGTCGCCCATCAACCTTTATCCTGGGTCTTGCCCTTAATTTATAAATTGAACAATAAACATTGATGATATGAGAAATATAACTTTGAGGCTTTTCGCAGCCCTCGTGCTGCTCCCGGTTTTTGGCGGCTGCAGCGATTTCACAGATATCACGCCCAAGGGACAGAGCATTCTCAACAAGGTGGAAGAACTGGAGCTGTTGCTCAACGACGAGTATATGCAGTTGCAGAGTTGGGAACCGATGTATCTGGTGAATGACAATATCCCTTCACAAAATATACTCGACCTGATTACACGTCATGAGGAGGGCATGCCTACAGTGGAGTCGGTGCTGCTGACATGGGACGAGACGGTGGATCGTGCCGACATCACACAGGATCCGCAGCAATACCTCTACGGTGCATTCTACGGCATCATTGGCCGTATAGCCAACCCGATCATCGCCAATGTGGACGATGCTGCGGGTAGCGAGGCAAAAGCCGCACAGATCAAGGCCGAAGCGTATGTGCTGCGGGCTTATTTCCACTATCTGGCCGTCACATTCTATGCGAAGGCTTACAACCCTGCCACCGCTGCTACCGACGGAGGTGTTCCCTACATGTTTGAGGATTTCTCCATCAACGAGCTGGCGGAGAAAAGAACCGTGCAGGAGGTCTATGCATTCATCATGGACGATCTGGAAACTGCCTTCGCCTTGAATGCGCTTCCTGAGAATCCTGCCAGAATGCGTGCGGGGAAAGCATTTGCTTATGCCGTGAAGGCGAAGGTGCTGATGGCCATGCGCGACTATAGCGGTGCAGAACAGGCGGCAAGTGCTTCCCTGGAGATCAACGACCAGCTGCTGGATCACCGGGACGACCGGCTGGCTATTCCGATGCCACCATTTGATATTCCATTTTTCGACCGGCCCAAGTTCAACGACGAGGAGCTGTTCTATCAGATGTCGTCGTTCACCATGCGCTACACCTTTTCTCCCGACCTGTTGGCAAGTTTTGACCCCGACGATATCCTGCTGAAACATGGTGAACTGGAAAACAATGTGGCCACCTATCTGACAGGTGGTGTGCTGATGAATCAGGGAGGCAATATGACCTCTGTTGCCGGCGTGCAGGCGTGGTTCCATTATGTGATGGCAGGTGAATATAAGGTGCACTATAGCATCAACAGCCTGACCACGGTGGATATGTACCTTACCCGTGCAGAATGTCTGCTGCGTGGTGGTGATGGAAACATTCCGGCAGCGATGGCCATCCTGGAGAAAATACGTGAGCGGCGGATTGATCCGGATGCTTACACACCCATGGCTGTAGATACCAAAGCCGATGCCATTGCAGCATTGAAGCAAGTCTCCCGGCATGAGAATTTTGCCACCTCCAAAAACTTCATCAATATGAAACGTTGGAATGCAAGCGAACCCGAGTGGCAGACAACCCTCACAAAAACGCTCACGCTGGCACCACAGGGGTTTATGCCCAGAGGGGGCAACCCGATGAACGGCTGGGATCCCATTCCGCCTGTGATCACCAGGAGTTATACGCTACGCCCCGACTCACCGTTATGGATCTTTCCGTTCCCGCAATCGGCCACCAATTACAATCCTAACCTGACACAAAATTATTAACTCAGGTTTCGCATGAATACGTATTCAGCTACATACTCGACTGACAATATTTTTTGGCCCATTTTTCGATTTACAGGCTATCTGATAAACAACTCGCTTCGCTTAAACAGCTTATCAGATGACGCCTGTTTCATCGAATGGTTCCCCACAAAATATTGATAGGTCTCATATTTAGCTGAAAGTATTTAATTGAAACATGCGAAATTTTTAAATTCATTATATGAAGAAAATAGCTTTTTTATCCATTTGTTGTTTATTGGCAATGAGCAGTTGCACCGACGAAAACAGTCCGTCATTCACGTTGAAAGGTAAATTAGGAAACTGGAGCGATCCGGCAACAATTTATCTAAGCTATTGGGATGACGGTAACGAATACCTTGATACGACCCGCCTCAGCAAGGGTAGTTTTTCCTTTGAGGGAACTGTCGGTGAGCCGGCACCCGCCCGTTTGATTCTGGATTATACAGGCGAAGGCATGGGGCAGGCTGCGCAAGCGGGACACATTTTGTATTTGTACCTGGAAAATGGAACGGTGAAACTAAAATCGCCCGACTCGTTGCAAAATAGCCAGTTTATCAATTCTCCCATTAACGAAGAGCATCTGGCATATCTTGATTTCATTGGCGGACAAATCCAGGATCTGGCTGCCCGGATGAATCAAAAGATGATGCAGGCTACACCCGAGCAACTGAACGACTCGGCTTTTAATGCGCAGTTAAACCTGGAGTACAAACAATTATTGAACGAACGTACCCAAAAACAACAGCAGTACGTGCGGGATCATCCCGATTCCTATTTCAGTGTGGTCGCTCTTTCGGAATCTGTTTCATCTGATTTTGATGTGGAGGAGATAGAACCCCTGTTTTTATCTATTGATGAAAAATATCGTGAGACATTTCCCGGGAAAGCTTTCGCACAACGGATAGAAGCGGCGAAGACAATTGGAATAGGGAAAAAAGCCCCGGGGTTTACACAAAACGACCCTGATGGCAATCCGGTAAGCCTGTCCGATTATTTGGGAAAATATGTGCTGCTTGATTTCTGGGCTTCATGGTGCGGCCCCTGCAGGCAGGAGAATCCCAATCTGGTGAAAGCATACGCTGCCTACAAAGACAAAGGCTTTGAGATTCTGGGTGTCTCACTCGACAATAAGGACGGCAAAGAAGCGTGGGTAAATGCGATTGAGAAAGATGGCCTTACCTGGACACAGGTTTCCGACCTCAACTCCTGGAATAACGAGGTAGCACGTTCCTATGGTGTCAGGGCAGTGCCTCAAAGTTATCTGATTGACCCCCAGGGAGTCATTGTTGCGCA
>JADMKJ010000011.1 GCA_015478855.1 Proteiniphilum sp. | reverse complement strand
TCAGTTGTCAGTTATCAGTTATCAGTTGTCAGTTGTCATTTTTTTTATTCTTCACTGATCGCCTCCACCGGTTTGATCAACATTGCTCTCTGTGCGGGGATATATCCGGCGAATGTGCCGATGACGATGAGGATGATGAGCGAACCGACGGCCATGGTGAAAGAGATCTGGGGATCTTTGAAGAACTGGTCTCCCTGACTCAATACGATGCCGGTGGCACGTAAGATGCCGACACCCACCACGATACCTGTGAGTCCGGCAAGCACGGTGAGTACCACGCTTTCACTGAGTATCTGCCCGATGATATCACGTGGTGTCGCTCCCATGGCGCGTCTGATGCCGATCTCCTTGGTGCGTTCACGCACTGTTACCAGCATGATATTACTCACGCCAATGGCGCCCGCAATAAGTGTTCCCAGTCCCACCAGCCATATGAGTGAGGCGATACCGATACCCAGGTAGTTGAACATCTTGAACTGCTCTTCAATATTCATGGTCCAGACAGCTTCCTTATCATCGGGTGCAATCTGGTGTTGTTGCTTCAGTATCTCCAGTATCTTATCCTGCACCACCTTTACCGGGACACCATCATTGGCTGTCGCCGCCATAAAGTGGATGATATTGCCCATGTTGAAAGCCTGCTGCATGGTAGAGAAGGGGAGTACCACCGTTTCGGCGGTCTGACCTCCGATGCTGACACCTGAGGTACTGCGGGCAACGCCGATCACCTTGAAGTAAATACCATTTACGCGGATCTGCTTTCCGGTGGGGTCTTCCCCCTTCTGGAACAGCACTTCATGGATGCGTTCTCCAATAACACACACTTTCCTTTTCTCCACTATATCAATATCATTGACATAACGGCCATAGAGCAATTTGCTCTTCTCTATCAGGTCATATTCGGGATAACAACCTTTTACGAGATAGGATCCGTTCTTCTCACCCCTTACCACGTTATTACCATCTCCCCTGACAAAGAGTACAGGCGAGAGATATTGCATTTCAGTCACCTTCTCGCGGATCACAGGCAGGTCACTGTTGATGATGTTCCATCTTCTTCCCTTGCGGAAACCTTTGTAGGGCAATGTTGTCCGGTTTGACTCGAAAAAACAGGAGTTGGTGGCGAACCCTTCGATCTGTGATGTCATCCCCTCCTCCAGTGCATTTCCAGCACCTACCATCAGCACCAGCATCAGCATACCCCAGAAAACACCAAAGGCGGTGAGCACGCTCCTCGATTTGTTGTGCGTGATGGTGATCCATATCTCTTGCCATCTGTCTTTGTCGAACATTGATTTATTGATTTATTGATTAGTTGATTTACCGATTTACTGATTTATTGATTGTCGAATCACCGAATCATCACATCATTATTCCTGTCTCATTGCCTCGATGGGTTGTACGCGTACCGCCTTACGGGCGGGGAGGTAACCGGCGACCACACCTGCGATGATGAGTATCACCGTGGCGAAGATGGCATAACCAATGTCGACCGTGGGGTTGGTGAATACTGACATCTGCGGTTCGTCCGTGACCGGTTTCGCGTTGGCAGCCTGCACCATAAAGAAATTGATCAGCTCGGTAAGTCCAATCCCCATCAGCATACCTATGTATCCGAAGATGGTGGTGATGAAGATCGATTCCAGGATAATCGTCTTCAGGATGGAAAATGGTGTGGCTCCGATGGCTTTACGGATACCAATCTCACGGGTACGCTCCTTCACCGATACCAGCATGATGTTGCTGACCCCCACGATGCCGGCGATGAGGGTGAGTATGCCGATGATTGTAACAAAGAAGGTGATTCCCCCGAAGATCTTGATCGTCTCCACATATTCCGATTGTGCATTGTAGACATATAGTGCCTGTTCATCCTCCGGATTAAAGTTCATCCGTTGTCCCATCAATCCACGGAGTGATTCATTGAACCGGTCGTTCTCAGCCTCTGTCGTCAGACCGTCGACGGTGAAGGTGATCTGCCAGAACTTGCGTTGCGGATTGTATATTGCCTGGGCAGTGGAAAAAGGAATGTAGGCGTTGGACCCTCCATACTGTTCTTTCTTGGTGTTGATACCCACCACCTTAAACATCACCTGCCCCACTTTTACCTGCTTTCCCAGTGGTTCTTCATCCTTAAAGAGGACCTCGGCGATCTTCTGATCCAGCACGATCACCTTGTTCTTCTCCTTCATGTCCAGCTCATTGAGGAAACGTCCATTCCCGGGAGGGATGATCAGCTTCTCAATGTCTAAATAACTGGGCATCACCCCCCTCAAACCATAGGAGCCATATTCTGTATCATAAGAGATGGTCTGGGTGGTGTTGTATCTGGCGGTGATAAGCCGGCTCTCTTCCACCTGGTTGCTGATGGCATCCATCTCATTTTCTGTAAACTGCAGCTGTCGTCCCGATTTAAGACCGTTGTGCGGCATGGAGGTGGTCCCCGACCACATGTTGATGCTGTTCACAGCCCTGGAACTGAAGTTCTGCATCACACCATTCTTCAGACCGTTGCCGGCACCGAGCAGCACGATAAGAATAAAGATCCCCCACGAGACAGATAATCCTGTGAGCGTGGTGCGTAGCTTATTCTTTCTCAACGTATCAAATATCTCCTGAAACTGGTCTCTCATACCTTTAGAAGTTTACAGATTGGATCGTGTCATGTACACCGTTATTCTTGCGTGTTTCATATTCAATCATCCCGTCTTTGAGATGGATGATGCGGTTTGTCGCGTCAGAGACCGATTTCTCATGGGTGACGATGATGGTGGTGATTCCTTCCCTGTTAAGGTTGGTCAGTACATCCATCACCTCCAGTGTGGTGGTGCTGTCGAGCGCACCGGTAGGTTCATCGGCAAGGATCACCTTGGGATTGGAGATCATGGCGCGGGCAATGGCAACACGTTGTTTCTGTCCTCCCGAGAGCTCATTGGGCAGATGTTTTGCCCAATCTTTCAAACCCATCTTGTCGAGATGCTCCATGGCGATGATGTTGCGTTTCTTGCGGCTCACCTTTTTATAATAGAGCGGCAGTGCTACATTCTCCAGTGCATTCTTGAAGTTGATCAGGTTGAACGACTGAAAGACAAAACCGATCATTTCGTTACGATAAACTGCTGCCTCTCTCTCGCTGAGATTTTTGATCAGTGATCCGTTGAGATGATAATCACCCTGGTCGTAGGAATCGAGGATTCCCAGAATATTGAGTAGTGTGGATTTCCCGGAACCGGATGCCCCTGTGATGGAAACATATTCTCCTGTTTCAATATCGAGATTGAGCCCTTTAAGGACGTGGAGAGACAATGCTTCAGTGTGATACGATTTGTGTAGTTGCCGGATATGAATCATGTGAATGCTTATTTATTGATTCCCATTAGACTCGAATCTGATAGGATATGTTACAGAATTTACGCTTTTTTTTATTTAATTCCACAAATGTATGTCAAAACAGAATACTATGCAATACATAATACTATAAAATAATAAATTATTAACTATATTTAACCTTGGTATGCTGTTTTGTCATTGAATAAATCTGTGAGCAGAAATAATATGTTTCACTATATCAGATGTTTATTAATTTTTCCGACAGGAAGATCAATTATGCAAGTGCGCTGACAAATTGAAATTAGAAATCAATAAACAACCAATTCTTTACATTCCGAACCTTGAGGTGTCTACTTCTTTCCGTTCTTTTTCACTGTATCCGCCAAAACGATAGACAAAGGAGAGTGAAAAGGAGCGGGTGTCCCGGGTGGCATCGAGTGAGCTTTTCTGTCCCATATAATCGATCGATGCATTGGGTGTGTTCGTTTTGAAAAAGTCTGTCCCTTTAAATATGATTTTAGCACGCTCCTGATCGAAGCTCCATGTTAATCCCGCGGAGAGATCCCCCAGCCATCCCAGGTCGTAGATACCCTGAATAACGCCGGGCGTGGCATAATAACCCGATATGTTCATTCTCAGGTCCGGTTTGACAGAGAGGCGGATATCGGAGTTGAGCTGGACAAAGCCGACCACTGTTTGCCGGTCGAAAGGGATATCGTAGAAGCTGTCATCCTTCTCCCGGCGGTACATACCGTTAAGGACAAGACGTGAGGAGACTTTCTTCCCTAGATGGAAAGGGAGTACCATCATTAAGCCCGCGGTTTGCTGATAGTTGAAGTTTTGCATCACAAACTCCTGCCGCAATTGGTCCCGCGACTGATAGGGCATCTGTGTATAGTAGTCGGTGATATGATTGAAGAAGGGGCGGATCACATACTTCTGTTTGTAGATATATGACAATCCTGCACTGTACACTTTAAGAGGCCGCAACAGTGGGTTTCCATAGGCCACACCATAGGCTCCGAAATGATAAACCGACGGGTTCAGGCTCCAGTAAGGAGGATAGGTTTTATCTGATGAGAGCTCCAGCTGTAGGATATGACTGGCGGAATGGGTGTAGCTTATATTGAGGGTGGGGAACCAGGCCATATCATTCCATAGCGTTCTTCCGGTATCTCCCGTATGTTCTGTGGATCTGTAAAACTCAGCTGCCAGTGATGCTTGCAGTGAGATCTTCGATGAGAGTGTTTTGGAGAAGCCGGCAAAGATATTCCATATATCCTCATCTTGTCTCGTGTCGAAGGTGGCCTCGTCGTAGATATCATCGTTTTTCTCCGCATCCGCTTTGTTGAGCGTCTGCGCCAGGGAGTAGTTCAACCCGTAGTTGAGCTGCCAGCTCTCCTTGAGTGTATGGGTCTGGTTGGCATAGAGGAAGGTGCGGTGGATGGTCTGCGAGGAGGTGGATTGTATGCTCTCCGGCAGGCCTGAGGATTCCGGTTGCGTGTTGAGGAGTGTGTAATCCGATCGGTTGTGATACCAGGTGTAGTCGGCACCCACCTTGAGCCCTATATGAGACGAATAGTCTACTTTGATATTGTGCATCATGTTGGGCCCCTCGGAGTCGATATCTGATCCGATGATGGTTCCTGAGATATCAGTGGTGGCGGTCTGGTCTGAATGGCTGCGACCGAACTGTCCTGTGTAGGAGATGCTTGCCACATCCCTGTTCTTTAGCTTCTGGTCGGCTGCCAGCCGCAGATTATGGCTGTTGATATGATTGACTCCTTCACTCTGCTGGTCGATCTGGTAACGTTGTTGCTGTAGCAGATGGTCGGCCTTGAGACTCTCCGAGGAGAGGATGGTATGATGATTGTATCCGTATAGCAGATCAACGCTGGTCTGCTTACCGATATAGTTGAGGTTGGCTCTCCCGTTCCCGCTGCCGTGAGCTCTACGGGTATAGCCGCCCGACAGCTCCCCCTGCCATGGTGACTGTAGTGACTCGCCGCTCTCCTGCTTCAGGATGACATTGATTGCAGCACCGCGTATATTATACTGGGGTGGGGCGCTGTACATGATCTCCACATCCTCCAGGCGCGAGACAGGGATACTCCTGAGCATTGTCATCAGCTGCTCATAAGTCATGGACGTTTTCTGACCATTCAGCAGCACGGTCATGCCACTGGAACCGATAAGTGTAAGTTGTTCATCCTGTTCAATCACACCGGGTATCTCTTTCAACGCATCATAGGCGTTGGTGACAGGTTTATTGCGCAGGAGAGGTGAGATATGGTAGATAAGGCGGCCCGCTTCAGCTTTCATCACGGGGCGTTCTCCCTCCACCACCAGCTCCTGTAACATTCTTTCGTCCGTTTCAAGCGTTAAATTACATACCACGGGAGTCGCCTCTTCGGTGATCACCACCTTAACGGTGGTATAGCCCACCATTGTCACTCTCAGCACGCTGTTTTTCACCCGGTCGGTGGTGATGGTATAATTACCCAGGCTATCAGTTACGGCACCGGTGATGAAGGTGGTGTCGGGCAAAGCGTACAACGCTACGTTAACGAACTCAATGGGTTTGTGTTGCATGTCGGTGACTGTTCCTTTAATCTGTGCAACGAGTGGTGAGGTTGTGCAGAGAACAAGAAGGGACAGGATTGTCTTCAATAGATTCCCGCGCTTGATCATATCTGTTTTTCTAAGTGATAGAATAGCGAATTGTGTGTTTACTTTAAGTAGTATCCGCATAAGGCTGAATCGCCCTACCGGGGTATCAGCGCAAAGGTATAACCTTCGTTCTGCAGCCATTCGATGGCGCGCGGCAGAGCGTACTTCATATTCCTTTCTGCCTTTAGTGAGTCATGGAACACGATGATGGAGCCATCACGTGTATATTTCTTTACATTTTTCAACACCTGCTCCGGTGTCATGAAGCGGCTGTAATCACGGGTGACCACATCCCACATCACCACGCTGTAGCCTGCCTTCTGCAGTTTCCTGTTCTGTGATATACGCATATGTCCGTGGGGGGGGCGGAATAGTCCTGAATGAATCACCTCGCCTGCCTTGGCGGTGTTTGCCAGCAGCAGGGAGGTCTTGCTTTTCCATCCCTGCAGATGGTGAAAGGTGTGATTACCCGTTGCATGTCCTCTCTCCAGTAGCTGGCGGTATACTTCCGGGTACTTACATACATTATCACCCACGCAGAAGAAGGTGGCTTTCACCCTGTATCTGTCGAGCAGGTCGAGCACCCAGGGCGTTACCTCAGGTATGGGGCCATCATCGAAGGTGAGATAGACCGTTTTCTGAGCAGGGACCCTTATCCGCCACAGCGAGTCAGGAAATAATATCCTGTAAAGAATAGGTGGTTGTTCAATAAGCATAAGTGCAATTTGTCTTGTTGCGCATTGACATAGGTATGCGGCCGTGTACTGAAACACGGCCGTATGCTTATGCTGATTATTACTCTGTGGATGTACTGTACTGTTCCAGCAAGCGGGGACTGAACTGTTGCATCATTTGAAGTGCTTTTTGCATTGTCTCTTCCTCAGAAGCACGTGCCAGCGTGTCTTCAGGAGAGATTGAATAGTATCCGCGTACGGATGTATCGGTGATCTCCCTCAGGATGATATCACCCACGTAGGAGATTCCCTGTGAGTAAAAGAACTGTGCACGTTGTAACAGGTCATCGGCCATCACCTTGTATCTCTCCTTATCATATTGCTGATAAATGGAAGTGATGAGCAGGGAGGGGTTGATGTTGTTATACACCACGTCGGAAAGGGTACGCGAAATCTGTAACGGTTTCAGCCTTTCAAACCAGTCGAGGTTATCGTTGATCCTGTTGCTTATCTCCGTGATAATCGCCTCGGCTTTCTCTGTCTCACCCAGGCGGTAGTAGGCTCTCGCGAAGAGGAGGCCGTCGGTACTGTAGGGTACAGCGCTGGAGGGCATCATCATGTTGGCTTTGTCTATTACTGCCAGTGCCTTCTCGTTCTGCCCCTCTTCCAGCAGCGCATTCACCAGATGCGTGAAGTAGAGACGGAAAGTGGAGATCATTCTCCTGCCTGTTTCATCGAGGTAGATATCTGGATTTTCTTCCAGTCCGCCCCAGCGGAACTTGTTCATCATGTTGTC
>JADMKJ010000010.1:23141-44718 GCA_015478855.1 Proteiniphilum sp. | reverse complement strand
TTTCCTGTACTTCGAGAAGTCGGTATTCATCATACTTCCTGTTTCCTGCAATGCATGGTGAAAGGCGAAACAGGAATAGAGATCCTGCGGTATATGACCCTTTACACCGCGATTGATATATTCGTGCAGCAACGGACGATAATCGGGATGTGCACACTTCTCGATGATCTCTATGGCACGGTTCCTTGGCCCTTTACCTCTCAGATCGGCTACACCATACTCCGACACCATGATCTTTACAGAGTGCTCATTATGGTCTTCATGTGTCACCTTAGGCACGATACAGCTGATGGCACCGTTCTTGGCCGTAGAGGGTGTGAGAAAGATGGAGAGGTAGGAGTTGCGGGTAAAGTCACCCGAGCCGCCTATACCGTTCATCATCTTGGTACCGTTCACGTGCGTAGAGTTCACACTCCCGAATATATCCACTTCAATGGCTGTATTCAGTGCGATGATACCGAGGCGGCGTGCAAGGCCGGGGTTGTTGGATATCTCAGAGGGACGCAGGACAAGCTTGTTTTTAAAGAAATCGAGATCGTTATAGAACTTATTTAGCACCTCGTTGCTTACTGTGAGTGAGCAGCCACTGGCAAAAGAGATGTTTCCCTTCTGCATCATATCGATCACCGAATCCTGGATCACCTCGGTGAATACCTCAAAACGTGGTATATCGCTGTTGTTACCCATCGATGCCAGCACAGCGTTGGCAATATTTCCCACGCCCGACTGGATCGGGAGGAAGTGGGCAGGAATGCGTCCGGCTTTCATCTCAGCGACGAAGAATTCTGCCACATTATTTCCGATACGGGCTGTCACATCATCGACAGGGGCGAAACCTCCGCCTTCACTCTCTCTGTCTGTTTCAACCACAAAGATATTATCGGGGTTCACCTTCACATACTCCAGCCCCACACGGTGCTGTACCTCAAAGATAGGTATCTCGCGTCGTTTAGGAGGATCCTGCAGCTCATACAGATCATGTAAACCCCGCATCTTTGCCGGTACTTTTTTGTTCAGCTCAACAATCACGATATCTGCCAGCCGGCAGATGGTGGGGGTGATGCCCACACCACTCGTGGGGACGATCTCACCACTCTCAGTTACATCACATGCCTCAACGATGGCAACATTTATCTTGCCCAGAAAGCCGTAGCGTATCTCCTGGGCTAACTGTGAGAGATGAAGGTCGAAGAAGTCAAACTCACCCTTGTTGAGCGCTATCCGCATATCCTTGTTGGTTTGATAAGGAGTGCGGAATTTGATTGCACCGGCACGGGAGAGGGAACCATCGATGGAGTCACCGGTAGAAGCACCTGTGAAAACACCAATCTTAAATGGATTTCCTTTTGCATGCTCTTCCTCTGCCCTTTTAGCAATCTCTACCGGCACCACTTTCGGGCATCCGGCATGGGTAAAACCGCTGAAGCCTACGTTGTCGTCATGATTTACAAGAGCGGCAGCTTCTTCAGCGCTAATAAATTTTAAAGCCATATAAATTGAATATTTTTTTTGTGTGTGCGGTGAATAACAAGTCTACTATTTAATACTTGCGTTGTATAATCTCCCCGTAAATCAAACCCTTTTTCAGCTCTTCCAACCCATCATTATGGAACAAATCTCTAACCAGTGGATGTGCAGAAGTTCTCTTTTGAGAAGCAGGGAGCTTTTCATTGAAACTATCGGAGGAGTCAATCTCCTGTGCAAATGACGAGTCAGCATCAAATACAAAAATGGAGCTCTTCAGAGATGATTCTTTCTTAAAGTCTGTCACCAGATCCATTGAGGATTGAAATTGTGTATGTACCTCTTTTCCGGAATAAGCAGGAGGAATAGCAGGAGGTGGTGTGGTTTTTTCCCTGTATGCATTTCTCTGTCGTTCCATTTTTTGAAAAAAAGTTTCATCTATCTTCTCTGATACAGGTGATGGATTCCTGCCGCTCACTTCCTTTTGCTTTTTTTTCTTCTTCCTGGAATCATTAAAAAAACCCAATATCATGAAAAATACCAGAAGGATAAAATAAATGATGTCTCCAAATTCCATATTTTGATTAATTTTGTGACCAGACAAAAATAGTGATTTTTTGCGAATTAAAGGGTATTTGGTGCTATAAATAATTTCGGGAGTAACTTCCCAGTCACTCCCGAACATTTAACCAAAACCTTAACTATGAAAAAATTTTATTTTTCCATAGCAAATATAGAACAAGAAAGAGAAATAAACAACTTTTCTTTCTTATAAATTGGTAATTTAACATTTTGGACATCTTTTTCCATCACAGCAAGCAAAAAAATGAAAACCAACATATTGAACGAGAAAAAACTTTTTATTGAGACGTACGGATGTCAGATGAACGTAGCAGACAGTGAAGTGGTTGCATCAATCATGGAGATGGATGGCTACAGTCTCACCGATAGTGACAGAGATGCAGATGCTATCTTCGTCAATACCTGTTCCATCAGGGATAATGCAGAACAGAAAGTGATACAACGCCTTGCGTACTTCAATTCACTGAAAAGAAAACGAAAAGGAGATCTCATCATCGGTGTATTGGGATGCATGGCCGAGAGGGTTAAGTCTGACCTGATTGACAACCACCATGTGGATGTTGTTGTAGGACCCGATGCATATCTTGATCTGCCCAACCTGGTGGGGGCAGCCGAACGGGGGGAGAAAGCCATGAACATTGCGCTTTCCAAAACCGAGACCTACAAAGATGTGATTCCTCTTAAGATGGAAGGAAGCAACATTTCGGGTTATATATCCATTATGCGGGGATGTGACAAGTTTTGTACCTACTGCATCGTCCCTTTTACCCGGGGCCGTGAGCGCAGTCGTGAACCGGAGAGTATCCTGAATGAGCTACGTATCATGCGCGAGAAAGGTTTCAGGGAGGCCATCCTGTTGGGTCAAAACGTAAACTCATACCGCTACAGTAACGGTGAGATGAAGATCGAGTTTCATGAACTCCTGGCAATGG
The DNA here is from genome assembly GCA_015478855.1 of Proteiniphilum sp. Lineage (GTDB taxonomy): Bacteria > Bacteroidota > Bacteroidia > Bacteroidales > Dysgonomonadaceae > Proteiniphilum. The sequence continues at coordinate 41,740 of JADMKJ010000010.1, read as the reverse complement.
TAGCCGAGGAAGCCCCCGGCATGCGTATTCGTTTCACCACCTCCCACCCCTGGGACATGAACGATCAGACACTTGAGACCATTGCAAAATACAGGAATCTCTGCAATTACATCCATCTGCCTGTGCAATCAGGCAGCTCACGAATGATGAAGCAGATGAACAGAAGATATGACAGGGAGTGGTATATGGATAGGATCGCAGCCATAAAACGAATTATCCCCGGTTGTGGTCTATCAACCGATATCATGTGCGGATTTCATTCAGAGACGGAGGAGGATCATCAGGATACACTCTCGCTTATGCGTGAGGTTGGATTCGACTCGGCTTTTATGTTCAAATATTCCGAACGACCGGGAACCTATGCAGCAAAGAAGCTGGAGGATAATATACCGGAGGAGATCAAGAACAGACGACTGCAGGAGATCATTCAGCTTCAGCAGGAGCTGTCGCACCTTAGTAATGAGAAAGATATGGGTAAAGAGTTCGAGGTTTTGGTGGAAGGTTTCTCCAAACGATCAAGAGAACAACTCTTTGGCCGTACCGACCAGAACAAGGTACTTATCTTCGGCAAAAAGAATCACCATATAGGTGATTTCGTAAAGGTTAAAGTGACCGGCTTCACATCGGCCACACTCCTGGGTGAATCATTGCCAGCGGAAATGACCTGAGGTGATTCAGAGCAATATCCTAAACAATTTTGCCTATAAAGCGTTTAATTGAATGCAGGGGGTCTGAAACATATGCATTTTACGGGCCTTCGGATAAGATGAATCATCAAGGATTAAAAAGAACTACTAACTATTAAAACGCAAGAAATTATGAATTCAGAAGCAAAATTATTATTGGGATTAGGCATTGGAGTAGCACTTGGCGCAGCTGTAGGTTACATCATGGGCAGCGACAAAAAAGAAGAGTGGCTGGAACAAGCCAATGAGTTTGCAGACAAAGTAAAAGCAAACGTTAAGACAGCAGTGTACAAAGGCAAAAGTGAAGTACACGACCTCAAGGAAGATATTGACGATATTGCTGAAATAGCAAAGAAAGAACTGGCAAAACAATAACGCATAGACTAACGTACCTAGACGATGGAAGATAAAAAAGTAAGTACACTGTTCGAGGAAATGAGGGATGATGTTTCTAACTTCATCACAAGCACGCTTGAACTCGGAAAGCTGGAAGTGTATGAAAAGATTAGCTTAGGTTCATCGGCTATAAGTTACGGGTTGATCATCGCCGGGGTTACGCTGTTTGCACTGTTGTTTATTTTTATCACACTCGGACTCTATCTGGGAGAACTTTTGCAGAGCAGCTGGGCAGGCTTCGGCATCGTGGCAGCCTTTGCTCTGCTCCTGGTACTGGTGATGTTGTTCGTAGGGAAGCCTTATAAGAAAAAAGTAACCAACATGGTTGTTCGCTTTTTGATGGAGAATGGTGATAAAGATGATAAAAACAACAGGAAATGAGCACATATAAACTAACTCCTCTTGAAGATTTGCGTTTGGAGAAAAAACGATTGAGTGAAGAACGGACCATTGCCAGTCAGCGTCTCTCCTACCAGTTGCAATATATTAGTGATAATTGGGGGTCCATGCTCGCCAAGGGTTTCACCTCCTCGGTCAAATCTAAGTTTGCCGAAACGGTAGATAATATCTCCAGCGGTTCTTCCTACTCGGTAACACCATTTGTAACAAGAAGAACCAACCCCTGGGTGAACTTCGCGATGTCTAATTTACCGCTTTTAAGTTCTGTGACATGGAAATTAACCAAACCGGCTTTACTTGCCTTCGCGGTAAAAAAAGCCACTTCGATGATTTTCGGCAGAAAAAAGAAAAGGAATTAAATAGTAGATCTGTGGACGGTACTAACACCGTCCACTTTTGCTATCTTCGCACACAGCTGATTCACCTCTTCGGCACTATGCACATGTACATTAAAAACACCTTCGAAGATACCATCCTTAGAAGAAACATTCACACTCTGAATGTTTACCACTACATCCTCAGCCAGCTTGGCTAAAATACCTCCCAGGATACCCACACGGTCAATGCCGGTAAATACGATGGATGCCAGAAAGGAGTATTGACGGTAGTCACCCCACGCAACAGAGATGATTCTGTCGCCAAAATTTGATTTTAACTTCAACCCTGTCTGGCAGGAACGTTTATGAACCTCCACCTCCTCTTTCTCGGTCACATAACCGAACACATCGTCCCCCGGCAACGGGTTACAACATGAATAGATGATGAAATTCTTCCGGAAATTAGTTTCAGTAAGCTGATAGATCTCTTTTTTGTTTATTTTTGCCTTCACCGCCTCGACAGGTACCACAAATGAGTGATCCCTCTCGACCTCCTCTTCACTGTTTTTCTGTTCGACGGGTAATTTTTTTATTGCACTCATTGCCTGCTTCACATAGCGCACAAACAGATTATCCTGTTTCTGTGGTTCTGCCTTCAACTTAAAGAATGCCTCCTTATTATCAGGCAGTATCACTTCATTGTTCCCGATCATATAATAAAAATCCTCTTTATTTTCTGCTTTATAGGAATGAAGCATTTTGTTAAAAAGGGTATTATCTATGGCTTCATTGTTGAACAACATCTCAAGCATGTTCTTGCCTTTGTCTGCCACACGACGGCGCTGACGACGCATGGATGCCTCAATCTTGGTTCTCGCCTTGGCGGTGGTGACAAAATTAAGCCATTCCGGTTGTGGATAGACCGACTGGGAGGTGAGAATCTCTATCTGATCACCACTGCTCAGCTTCTGACTTAGCGGCACAAGTGTATGGTTCACCTTGGCCCCCAGGCAATGGTCTCCAATCCGGGTGTGGATAGAATAGGCAAAATCAAGTGCCGTAGCACCCTGCGGCAAGGTACGTATATCCCCTTTGGGAGTAAAGACAAATATCTCAGATGAGAAAAGATTCATTTTCACCGTATCCAGAAAGTCAATGGCGTTAGGATTCGGGTTGGAGAGTATCTCCTGGATCGTCTTCAGCCACTTATCCAGTTCATTGTCTTCCTCAATCCTGTTCTCCTTGTATTTCCAGTGCGCAGCAAATCCCTTCTCAGCGATATCATCCATACGACGGCTGCGTATCTGTATCTCGATCCATTTACCGTCAGGCCCCATGACGGTAAGGTGTAGTGCCTGGTAACCGTTGGCTTTGGGATGGCTCACCCAGTCGCGTATTCGATCGGGACGAAGCTTGTAGATATCGGTGATGGCCGAATAGATGTCCCAGCACTGTTTCTTCTCATCCATCCCGGGATAGACCTCGAAAATAATACGTACGGCAAAAAGATCATACACCTCACTGAACTCAATACCTTTTGTCTGCATCTTGTTCCAGATGGAATAGACCGACTTTACGCGCGCACGCATCTCATACTCGATATTCATCTTATCGAGCGCCCTGACAACCGGCACGGCAAAATGTTCGTAAATCTTATTTCTCTCCGGGGCGGTCTCTTCAATTTTGTTGGAGAGATCAGTAAATACCTCAGGATGTTCATATTTGAAACAGAGTTCTTCCAGCTCTGTCTTAATGGCAAACAGACCCAGTCGATGTGCCAGAGGTGCATAGATGTACAACGTCTCACCGGTGATCTTGAACTGCTTGGTAGGACTCATGGAGGAGAGGGTACGCATATTGTGTAACCTGTCAGCGATTTTAATCAGGATCACCCTTATATCATCCGACATGGTGAGTAACAGCTTGCGGAAATTCTCCGCCTGTGCCGATACATTCTCACCGAACATACCACTCGATATCTTCGTCAACCCATCTACAATCACCGCGATCTTATCTCCAAACAGCGCACGGATATCTTCAGTAGAATAGTCGGTATCCTCTACTACATCGTGCAATAACGATGCACAGATGGATGTGGAGCCGAGGCCCATCTCACTGGAGACAATACGGGCCACAGCCAGCGGGTGCATGATGTAAGGCTCTCCTGAACGACGACGTGCCCCCTTATGAGCCTCCTTTGCCATGTTGAAAGCCCTGGTAATGACATCCACCTTCCGTCGGTGATTTGAGTTCAGGTATTCATTCAGCAGTCCTTGAAACTCATCCTCAATCATTTGATCTTCAGCAATCAATTTCTCTTCGTCATTCATATACAGTAATACCCTGTGTTTAGTCGTTCGTTTATATTAAACGAAAATACGAATAAATCCAGAGATAAAATCAAAATGAGGTTAATTTTTACAATGGTCACTTACTTTTGAACAAAAATAGGCTATCTTTGTTTCATCAATCAACAGGGGTGCCCCATATAACGGGCTGAGATCATACCCAAATCACCTGATCCGGATAATGCCGGCGGAGGGAATAGAAAGCAGTTCACCTTAGTGTGACTCTTCAGGTATACATCTTATTTTTAAATCCCCTTTTTTATTTCACTAACCATCGATGTACAACGCCATTGGCATTGTTCATCCTAAAAATTACGTAAATGAAAAAGGCTTTTTTATTGCTGACGATCACGTTGGCATTTGGTTATCAAGCAAACGCACAGGGTGCGCAGAGGACAGAAATAACACAACGTGCACATCAGATGCAGGGTAGACCTTACTCACAGGAAGCACCTGCAGACAGTCTCGAATTTATCCAGCTCGAAGAGGTGATTGTCTCCGGTACGCGGGCAGGACTCAAAACGCCGGTTTCCTACACCAATATCACCTCCTCAGATATTAAAAAACAAAATGCAGGACGAAATATCCCGGCTATTCTCCAGACCACTCCTTCACTTGTATCCTTCACGGAGGATGGCCTGGGGGTGGGTAACACCTATTTCAGAATCCGCGGCACCGATGCCACGCGCATCAATGTCACTCTCAATGGGATGCCGCTGAACAACCCCGAGAGCCAGGAGGTCTACTGGGTCAATCTGCCCGACCTCTCCAACTCGCTGCAGAGCATCCAGATTCAGAGGGGTGTGGGCACATCCACCAACGGCTCGGGTGCTTTCGGTGCCAGCATCTCACTGAAGAGTGGCGGTGCCCGCTCAGAGGCTTACGGAGAAGCCTCCACGGCGGTAGGCAGCTACGGAACTTATTCCTCCAGCATTGCCGCCGGCACGGGGATACTGCAAAACGGGCTCTCTTTAGATGCCCGCTTCTCACGTGTGCTGGGTGAAGGGTATGTGCGCAACGGCACGGTGAACCACTCCAACCTCTATGCCGTCTTGTCACATCACAGCGACAAACAGATCCTGCGGTTGAGTTACCTGAAAGGGATTCAACATACAGGCATCACCTGGGAGGGGGTGTCGGAAGAGCAGATGGAGGATGAAGAGTATGGACGCCGCTACAATCCCGCTGGTGAATATTATGATGATGCCGGCAACCGTCTTTATTACGATAACGAGACCGACAACTATTATTCCGATATTCTCCAGTTCACCCTCTCCAGGGAGCTCACACGTCATCTCTCCCTCAACGCCGGAATAAGTTACAACTATGGCTATGGATACTACGAGAACTACAGGGAAGACAATGATTTCTCAGATTTCGGTCTGGAACCACAAACGATGGAAGGTGAGACCTACGACAGCTCCGATTTTATCCGCCGTAAGCTCATGGAGAACGATTTCTATGTAGCCAGTATAGGATTGGATTTCAATAAAGAGGCGCTTAAGCTTACTTTCGGAGGCCTGTACAGTTTCTACGACGGTGATCATTACGGCAGGCTGCCCTGGATCAAGCATACACAAAATATACCGGCGGACTACGAATGGTACCGCAATGTGGGCAGGAAATCGGAAGTGAACCTCTTCACCAAGGCGGAGTACCAGCTGAATGAGCAACTCTCCCTATTCGGTGATCTGCAGTTTCGTCATGTAGGCTATACCTTCAGCGGCCAGGATGACGACCTGATGGATCTGACGGGTGATTTCAACTACAACTTCTTCAACCCAAAGGCAGGTCTTTTTTTTCAACTCAACGATGCAAACACCCTCTACGCCTCCGCCGCTGTGGGACAACGGGAGCCACTGCGTGCGGACCTGAAAGATGGCATCAAGGGTGAAGCGGTGAACCCCATCCGGCCGGAGAGGATGATCGATTATGAGCTGGGCTACCGTTACAACAACAACGTCACACAACTGGGTGCCAACATCTATTATATGGATTACCACAATCAGATGGTGCAGACCGGCAAGCTGACAGATATTGGCTACAAGCTGATGGAGAACGTGAAGGATAGTTACCGCGCCGGTATTGAGCTGGAAGCATCGCTCCCACTGTGGAGCAATAAACTGAGGCTCGATGCCAATGCCACCTTCAGCAGTAACAGGATTAAAAATTACATCGCCTGGTTCGATCAGTATGATCATCCCGACAACTATGCGTGGGTGGGTCAGGTCTCGAAAGAGTATGGCACAACCAACATCTCATTCTCCCCCGATGTGGTCAGTGCCGTGGGTCTCACATGGCAGCCAGTGTCCTCCTTCTATATGAACCTGCTGGGTAAATATGTGAGTAAACAATATATGGACAACACCTCCGATGAGGCCAAATCGATTGATGCCTATCTCGTGAGCAACCTCTCTGCCGGCTACACCTTCCACAAGACCCGCCTGGGAGAGCTCAACCTGCAGCTGTTCGTGAACAACCTCTTTGACAGCGAGTATGTTGCCAACGGATGGGCCGCCACCGACACCTTCGCCGACGGCAGCAGCATCAATTGGATTGGTTACTACCCCCAGGCCACGCGCAACATCATGGCCCGGCTCACAATCTCATTTTAATTAGTTGAATGTACAAGGCATCTATTTCTCATTTGCATCTTTTCTTCGACCCACTGCCGGTTTACTCGCTATTTGATTTGAACTCGCTTCTCAATTGTTCGCTCAAACAGCAAATCAAATCATACTCGTTGCACCGGGTGGGTGCCCCGAAGATAAGCTGAGATATCGAAATAAATATCTTGTAATTGAATAGATAAAACCATGCAAACCATCGAGATCATCGGCGCTGTCGTCGGCCTTCTTTATCTCTTCATGGAGTACAGGGCCAGCAAGTGGCTCTGGCCCGTGGGTGTGCTGATGCCCGTTTTCTATATATGGATCTTCTTTCAAAGCAAGTTCTATGCCGATATGGGTATCAACGTCTACTATTTCTTCGCCAGCATCTATGGCTGGATCAGATGGAACAGAGATAAAAATGAGGGGACAGGATTGCCCATCACCCATACACCGAAACGGTTTATCCTTCCCCTGACGGTGATCGGCCTGGCACTCTTTGGCGGAATTCTCCTTATCCTTACACGTTATACCGATAGCGTAGTGGCCCCGGGCGACAGCCTCACCACCGCCCTGAGCATCCTGGGTATGTGGATGCTTGCACAGAAGTATGTGGAGCAGTGGTGGTTGTGGTTCGTGGTGAACCTTATCTCCTGTGGGTTATATGTGTGGAAAGGACTCTACCCAACTGCTGCCCTGTTTGCCATCTACGCAGTGATCTCTGTTTTTGGTTATTACAAATGGAAGCAGATCATGAGGACGACCGTATCACCCATATCATCTGAGTCAAAAGCGGGAACATCTCCGGGATAAAGTAAAAGGAGGAGTGATGAGCAAATCGAGTGAGCACTTATCACAGCTCGACAGTATATGCTCATTCTTCGGTGGGATGTGAAACAGCTGTGACAGACTCACATCTCCACCCTCCTCAATGGAGAGCAGACGCTACCTTTTCAGTGGTCACAGGCGTTTGCTCCTGTGACAAGCGACTTTCATACAAATCTACCTTTACCGGAACCGTCTCTTTTTCGCTGATTCTGTCTCAAACCCCTTCCGCCTCCTTGCTGAAAAGGAGTATCCAAATCAGTTCTTTCCTGCGATCCGACGTTGTTTCTCCCTCTTCTGGCCGGGTTACAACCTCCCCTTCCTCTTCCGCTCGCGGCGCCCGCTCCGGCAGGGCCTTTCCTGTTAAATCCTGGCATAATTACATCCGTTTTATATCAATTAATACTGAATAATTATCGCTGTAATATTTTTACAGCCTCAACAAAAGTAATGAACATATGTTCACTATGCAAATAATTTTCAGATTAATTGATATCGGCGTAAATATGACAGAGAGGGGGGAGAAGGAGTGCTTCAGCCACAAAAAAACCGGTCGATGGAAACATCGCCGGCAACTTATTTACATAAGGAGAGATAAAAATATGGAAGCGTTTAACTTACGATCGCTTCGGTCAGTTCCTCTATGGAGAACCCTGCAAAATAGCGGGAGGTGTCGAGTTGAGTGAGCACGCCCTTCACCTCTTCAGAGACATATTTCACCCCTTTCAGTGCCTCCTGCACCTCCGTCAGGTCGCTGTTCTTCCCGAAGAAGGTACCAAAGAAACGGATATCGGCAATCTTCCCCTTGCTGAGGTTGAGGAACACCTGCATTTTCCCTGCAGGGAAGCGCCTCTCGCGTACCATTTCAGCAGCGGGGTTCATGCCGTAGTTCCACTCCCAGCTGCCGAACTTCTCACGACGTGATTGCGCTATTGCCGCCTCCTCCGCCTCACTGAAACGGTACTCTTTCATCCCGGGGAACCTCTTTTTCATCTGCGTAAGGATCTTGTCGGCAAACTGATGCACGGTGATCTTTACCGGCAGGTTAGGCAGGATGTTGTCCACACGGCTGCGTACCGACTTCACCCCCCTGGAGCCTACCGTCTCCCCCGACACCTCCAGGGCACGGGAGAGCACCGTCAGGTCGGTGTCGAACAGGAGGCAGCCGTGATGCATCACCCGATCATCGGCATAGGCCTGTGCATTACCGCAGATCTTCTTCCCATCGATGGTGATATCGTTTCGTCCCGAGAACGTCGCCTCCACCCCCAGCTCTGCCAGTGTCTCTATCACCGGTTGTGAGAAGGTCCTGAAATCAAACTCATCCTCCCCCTCCTCATCGTTAGAGATGATGGTGTAGTTCAGGTTGTTCAGGTCGTGATAGACCGCACCCCCGCCGGTGATACGCCGCACCACATGGATACCGTTCTCCTCCACATAGCGTGCATTGATCTCCGCCAGCGTGTTCTGATGCCTTCCCACAATGATGGCAGGCTCATTGATCCAAAGGATAAAGATCTTATCAAACTGTCTCAGGTGCTTGAAACAGTACTCCTCCAGGGCTATATTGTAATCGGGTTTATTGGATCTGTTGACAATATAAATCATGCACAGGTTAAATGAAGGCGGGTTTCAAAAGCGTAAAAAATCTTTCAAATCTTTTTACACCTCGAAACCCGCAATAATTGATATTAATTACCTATTTCTTTTTCTTAGGGATATGGATCGCCTCTCCCAACACATCGGCAAACGCTTCGGCAAGTGCTTCAGAGTAGGTAGGGTGTCCGTAGATGGTGTTCACCACCTCATCCACCGTGATCTCCATCTCCATGATCAGCGATGCCTGCGTGATGATCTCAGCAGCCGAGGGGCCGATGATATGGACCCCGAGCACTTCACCGTAACGGTTGTCGGCGATCACCTTCACAAATCCCACCGCATCACCCGATGCCAGTGCGCGCCCATTGGCGGCGAAGCTGAAGCGTCCGATACGGATATCCTCATACTTCTCACGTGCCTGCTCTTCGGTGAGTCCCACCTGTGCCACCTCGGGTGAGGTGTAGACCACGGAGGGTGCAGAGAGCAGCTTCACCTCGCGGTGATTGCCCTTGACGGCATTCTCTGCAGCAACCTCTCCCATACGGAAGGCTACGTGTGCGAGCATCTTGATGCCGTTCACATCTCCCGGTGCATAGACCCCCTTCACGCTGGTCTCCATGAAAGTGTTCACTTTGATCTTACCCCGCTCTGTTTCGAGTTTCACCTCACCTACACCATCCAGGTCAGGTATGCGACCTATAGAGATCAACGCCTTGTCGGCGATCACCGACTCTTTGCCGTCGATATGTATCTCCAGCTTGTCACCCTTGTCCACGATCTCGGTGATGCGGGCATTGGTGATCACTTTCATCCCCTTCTTCTGAATGATCCTGTTCAGCTCGGCCGAGACCTCCTGATCGAGCGTAGGTACGATGCGGTCCATCATCTCAATGATGATCACCTTCGATCCCAGTCCTGCGAACGACTGTCCCATCTCAGTTCCGATCACACCGCCACCAATCACGGCCAGTGTTTCCGGCACCTCCTTGATGGCCAGCAGATCATCGCTGGTAAGTACTTTCTCACTCTCGATGCCGGGGATATTGATCTTTGACGCTTTCGATCCTCCGGCGAGGATGATCTTATCGGCTTTGATGATCTGTGAATCATTCACTACCACATCCTTGTTCTTGTTGATCTTACCCAGTCCCTGGTAGATGTCCACACCGTTGCTTTTCAGCAGGGCCACCACACCACTGGTCAGCTTTTTCACCACGCCGTTCTTGTACTCCTGCACCTTCTCCATATCCACTTTGATCATGGAGCTGTCGATGATGATCCCTCGCGATGCTGCAGCATGAATATGTTCGATGATCTCGGCATTCTTCAGGTAGGTCTTGGTAGGGATACAACCCACGTTGAGACAGGTACCACCAAAGGTTCCCTTCTCCACGATGGCCACCCTGGCACCCAGCTGTGCCGCTCTGATGGCAGCCACGTAGCCGGCAGGACCGCCCCCGATGACCACCACCTGGTAGTTATCTTCCAGACGGATCATCTTTTTATCCTCATCACTCTCCTTCTCTCCGGTATCTTCGATCTCCTCGGGCATCAGCGTGTCCGCCGACTCGTTCTCCGCGCCGATATAACCGATCACCTCGGCAATGGGCACGGTATCACCATCGGGGTGGACAATCTTCAGCAGGATACCTGATGCTTCCGCCTCAATCTCCATGCTGGTTTTATCGGTCATGATCTCGAGGATGATCTCACCTTCCGTGACAGCATCACCCTCACTCTTCAACCATTTAACAATTTGCCCTTCGGTCATGTCGATACCGGCTTTGGGCATGATTATTTCAAAAGCCATATTATACTATTTTTCTGTTTAAATCAATAACGTGATCGGATCCTCCATCAACGCCTTCAAGTCGGTCATAAACTTAGCTGCTGCCAGCCCGTCGATGATGCGGTGGTCACTGGTAAGGCTTATCTTCATGATGGGACGGATCACCATCTCACCGTTGAGAGGTACTACCCGCTCATGCGTGGATGAGACACTCAGGATGGCAGCGTTGGGCTGATTGATGATGGCGGTAAACTCATCCACACCATACATGCCCAGGTTGCTGATAGAGAATGTACTGCCTGCTTGTTCGTCCGGCAGCAGCTTCTTCGAGAAGGTACGCTCAGTGAGGTCCTTCAGTGCCACCACGAACTCGCTCAGGCTCATCTTGTCGGCATTCTTCACTACCGGCACCAGCAGACCTTCCTCCATCCCGACGGCCATGCCGAGGTTCACATAGTTGTGGAAGGTGATCTCAGTTCCCTCTTTGTTGAGGCTCGCGTTGATATATTTGTGCTTCATCAGCGTCTTCACCACGGTCATCGAGATCAGATCGGTCACCGTCAGCTTCTTGCCTGTCTTCTCTTTGATCGGCTCGATAAGCTGCTTACGCAGTGCCAGCAGGTTGGTCATATCCACCTCCCATGTCTGAATAAAGGAGGGTATGCCGAAATAGCTCTCCATCATCCGTTTGGAGATGATCTTACGCATCTGCGTCATCGGTACGGTCTCGGTCTTACCTTTTATCGCGGGCTGAGGAGCAGCTGCGGGTGTGTTATCATCCGCCGACTGTTCAGCGGCCTGAGCCTGTGTATCGGCCGGCATCGCTTTGGGTGGTGCTGTAGCCTCCGCAAAATCATCACGGGTGAGCCTTGCCTTCAGCTCCGGATCGGAGATCAGCTTCAGCACATCCTCTTTCATGATTTTATTGCGATGGCCGGTACCTTTCAATCCTTTCAGCTCTATATTATGTTCATCGGCAATACGACGGGCCAGAGGAGAGATATGGACTTTCTCTTCATAGTTGAAGCCGGCGATATCCTCCTTGTGGATGCGACCCTTGTAACCTGTGCCGGTCACGTTGATCAGCTTCACACCCAGGCGTTTCGCCAGCGCTCTTGCTGCCGGTGTTGCTCTCAGTTTACTGTTTTCCATTCAATCCGTTTTTATCGGTTATTGACTAACTTGAGCATGTATTTCTTGATGCGCTCCACACTGGGGATCATCGCCGCTTCGAGTGTCTGGTTGTAAGGGATGGGTACATCCTCCCCGGCAAGACGCAGGATGCGTCCGTCGAGATAATCAAAAGCATCGCTCTCGGCGATCATGGCCGCCACCTCGCCTATAAACCCGCCTGTTTTGTGGGCATCATTGACCAGCAGCACCTTGCCTGTTTTCTTCACCGATTCGAGGACGGTATCTTTATCGAGTGGTGAGAGCGTGCGCAAATCAACCACTTCCACATCCACCCCTTCGGCCTCCTTCACCTCATTGGCAGCCTGCATCACTCTCTCGAGCATACGACCGTAGGTGATGACCGTGACATCTTTCCCCTCCTTCTTGATATCTGCCTTACCCAGCGGCAATACGAACTCGGGATCAAGAGGTACCTCACCCTTCATATTATACTGTGCCTTGTATTCGAGGAAGATCACAGGGTTGTTTTCCCTGATGGCTGCCTTTAATAACCCTTTCACATCGGCTGGTGTGCCGGGGGCCACCACCTTCAATCCGGGGATATGGGTGAACCAGGCTTCGAGTGATTGTGAGTGTTGTGCAGCTGATCCTACACCTCCACCGGCGGCGCAACGGAAGACGACAGGTATCTGTCCTTTTCCGCCGTACATATACCTGGTCTTGGCTGCCTGGTTCACGATGTTATCCATCATATATACGATAAAATCCATAAACGTGACATCCACGATGGGACGCATACCGGTCATGGCAGCTCCGATAGCAGCACCGGAGATAGCGTTTTCAGAAATGGGGGTATCACGCACACGTTCCTTACCGAATTCCCCGAGCATACCTACTGATGTACCGAAGTCCCCCCCGAAAATACCCACATCTTCTCCCATGAGGAAGACGTTCTCATCACGACGCATCTCTTCCGACATCGCCATGATGATGGCGTCACGAACAGACATATTTTTACTCTCTTTTTCCATTTATTTATTGTGCTGTTGTTGTTTTAATCTGCGAAAATATCTTCAAAAGCTGATTCCAGGGTAGGCTCAGGACTGCTCAGGGCAAACTTCACCGACTCCTCCACCGCTTCCATCGAAGAGGCTTCAACATCGCTTATCTCTTTCTCAGTCGCTATTTTATTCTCTAAAAGATAATCCCTGAAACGTGCTATGGGGTCTTTCATCTTCCACTCATCTACCTCCTCCTTGGTGCGGTACTTGCCCGGATCGGAGGTGGAGTGGCCTAACCAGCGGTAAGTGATTGACTCCACCAACACAGGACCGTTGCCGTCACGTACATATTGCACGATCTCCTCGAACTTATTGTAGACAGCCATCAGATCGTTGCCATCCTCAATAAAATGCCCCGGCACACCATATGCAGAGGCACGCTGATAGTTGTAATCGATATTGATCATATCCTTGATCGGTGTACTGATACCATACATGTTGTTGATGGAATAAAAGATCACCGGCAGGTTCCAGATGGAAGCCATGTTAAGTGTCTCATGGAAGGTGCCCTCATTGACCGCTCCGTCACCGAAAAAACAAACAACGATCTTTCCTGTGTTTTTCATCTTCTGGGTGAGCGCTGCTCCGATAGCCATCCCCATGCCGCCACCCACGATACCATTGGCACCGAGGTTACCATTGTCAAGGTCGGCAATATGCATCGACCCACCTTTTCCTTTACAGGTACCGGTGGCTTTACCCATGATCTCCGCCATCATCCCGTTGAGGTCGATCTCCAGCGCGATGCTCTGTCCGTGACCACGGTGATTGGAGGTGATCAGGTCGAACCCCTGCTTTATGGCAGCAACCGCTCCCACATTGGCTGCTTCCTCTCCAATGGAGAAGTGTGTCATTCCGGGTATCTTGCCTTTTTTCACCAGTCTGTTTACCTTGCTGTCGAAATTACGGATATCAAGCATCAACCGATGCATATGCAGCATCTTTTCCTTTGTTAATTCAGTTTTTTTTGATTTAGTTTTCGCCATATCAGCTTCCTTTATATATTTTCTTATTGCAGTTCTTACATAATTAGAATGATTCTACATAACAACACTTTTTTAAACCTATTGTTTGAAATAGGTTCTATTTTATGTTTTATTAAATATTAACCAGTGCACACCCCTTCCCTCCATTGACCTGGAAGCAGGGATCAACAGAGAAAAAGAAATGGAGAAAACAAAAGTAGAAATTATTTGCGACATTTTTGTCGTAATTGAAAATTATACGCTATCTTTGTCATAATAAAAGCTAAAATATGTTCTCAAAAGCGTGTGAATACGGCATAAGAGCGGTACTCTACATTGCTTCTCAATCAATTCAGGAGAGAAGGGTGAAAATAGGAGATATCGTACAAAACACCGGTTCACCTGAAGCATTCACCGGCAAGATCCTGGGGCTGTTGTCAAGGAACAAACTGGTGGATTCCTATACAGGTCCCAATGGCGGGTTCGAAATAAACAGGGATAAGCTGAAGCTTATCACCATTGCACAGATTGTGAGAGCCGTCGACGGGGATACTTTCTTTGAAGGGTGTGCACTGGGCCTGGCCCAGTGTGATGCAAACAATCCCTGCCCCATGCATCACTCAGTGATCAGGATCAGGGAAAATATGTTTCACGTACTGCAAAATACCACTGTTTATGATCTGGTATACAATAAAAAAAATACAGCACTTATTTTAAAGCGTTAGTACAAACTAATTATTTGGTGTTAAGTAAATAAAATACTTTTATCAAGACTTCGTATTTACGACATTTTTATCTTAAATAAATATTGCAAATAAAATGAATCAAACAAGACGAGAAGTAACGAACAATTATTACCTGTCACAATCGGTTATTTTTCTTTGGATCGGCTTTGTAGGAGCCATCAGTTTTATGGAAGCATGGTTAAAGTTCAGGGCCCCCGGTGTCACCCTTCCCATAGGGTTAAGCATCGGAAGCCTTGTTTTTAATGCGTTGAACAAGGTGGAGTGGGTTTTCACCCTGCTCATTGCCCTGGACCTGTTGCTACTGTCGAAAAACAGAAAGAGGTTGATCCTCGCGCTCTTTTCTGTTGTGCTCGTCATCCTCGTCATTCAGACCTTCTGGCTACTGCCTGCACTCGATGCACGTATTGCACTTTACGTTGAAGGCGCGGAAGTGCAGCGCTCTCCCCTCCACGTATACTACATTGCAGTAGAATTAATCAAAGTAGCTGCACTTCTTATCGCAGGGATTCGAATTCTGACATATAGAGAAGAAACAGTTTTTCACCAATAAATTTAAATCAACATGACACAGAAAAAATTATGGATTGCACTAACATTCGTGATTGTTTTGTCTTTTTCCGTGTTGCTCTACTACGGAAATCAGATTTATCAGAAGGCACCACCGGTACCTGCCCAGGTCACCGATGAGACAGGGAAGGTACTGTTCAGCGGGAACGACATCAAGGATGGACAGAACATCTGGCAGAGCATTGGCGGTCAGGAGGTAGGTACCGTCTGGGGCCATGGCGCCTATATAGCACCCGACTGGACGGCCGACTATCTGCACCGTGAGGCACAGTTCCTCCTGGGAAGATGGTCGCAGGAAGAGGCAGGGAAACCGTTCGAACAACTCTCCGATCAGGAGAAAGCCTCTATGGAGAGCAGGCTGCAGCAGTATCTCCGGGAGAACACCTATGATGAAACGACCGGAATGCTGGTCATAGGCAGCGAAAGGTATGAAGCGTTTGAACATATAAGAGGTCATTACCGGAGTCTCTTCATGGACGACCCGGCACTGGACAAGCTACGTGCGGACTATGCCATCGCGAAGAACAGCATCAAGACGGAGGAACGACTTGATAAGATGGCGCAGTTCTTCTTCTGGGCATCATGGGCCTGCGTCACGAACCGCCCGGGAGAGGAGATCAGCTACACCCATAACTGGCCTCCCGATGAGCAGATAGGCAATGTACCCACCAGCGACCTGATCCTCTGGACCGGCTTCAGCATCATCATGCTGCTGATCGGCATCGGTATCCTGATCTTCGTGCAGGCACGCACACAACAGGAGGAGACCCTGATACCGGTGGAGGACCCGCTGATGCACCAGACCATCACCCCTTCGATGTGGGCTGTGAAGAAATATTTCTGGGTGGTGAACCTGCTTATCCTGGCACAGGTGCTGCTGGGAGTCATCACCGCTCATTACGGCGTTGAGGGCGATGGCTTCTACGGCATCGACATCGCCCGCTTCATCCCCTACTCCATCACCCGCACCTGGCATGTGCAGCTGGCCATCTTCTGGATTGCAACGGCATGGCTCGCCACCGGCCTCTATATCGCACCCTCACTCAACGGCAGAGACCCTAAATACCAGAAAGTGGGTGTGAACATACTCTTTATCGCACTGCTTATCGTGGTGGGTGGATCACTCATCGGTCAGTGGTTCGGCGTGATGCAACGCATGAATCTGGTCAACAACTTCTGGTTCGGGCACCAGGGTTATGAGTATGTCGACCTGGGCCGCTTCTGGCAGATACTACTGCTGGTGGGGCTCTTCCTCTGGCTGGCACTGATGGTTCGTCCCATCCTGCCGGTAATCCGTAAAAAGACATCTGAGAAGGGACTGCTGATTCTCTTCCTGATCTCCTGTGCCGCCATCGCCCTCTTCTATGGTGCGGGACTGATGTGGGGTCGCACCACCAACCTGGCTGTGGCTGAGTACTGGCGCTGGTGGGTGGTACACCTCTGGGTGGAAGGGTTCTTTGAGGTCTTTGCCACCGTCGTCGCTGCCTTCCTCTTCACCCGCATGGGGCTATTGCGAATCAAATCGGCCACCAACAACGTATTGTTTGCCACGGTGATCTTTCTCACCGGCGGCATCCTGGGTACCTTCCACCACCTCTACTTCACCGGCACACCCACAGGGGTGATGGCCCTCGGCGCTACCTTCAGTGCCCTCGAGGTGGTGCCGCTGGTGCTGATAGGGTTTGAAGCTTACCACAACTACCGGATCAGCAAAGCCACCGAGTGGCTGAAGGATTACAAGTGGCCCATCTACTTCCTTCTCTCGGTCGCCTTCTGGAACTTCCTCGGGGCGGGCATCTTCGGCTTTATCATCAACCCGCCCATCGCCCTCTATTACATGCAGGGACTCAACACCACACCCGTGCATGGTCACGCCGCCCTCTTCGGCGTATATGGGATGCTGGGCATCGGTCTGATCCTCTTCGTGCTGCGCAGCATGTACCGCCATCAGAAATGGAACAACAAGCTGATCTCCTTCACCTTCTGGTCACTCAACCTGGGCCTGCTGCTGATGGTCGTGCTGAGCCTGTTGCCGGTAGGTCTGATGCAGACCGTTGCCAGCGTGAACGAAGGGATGTGGTACGCCCGCTCTGCCGAGTTCATGCAGCAGCCGCTGGTAAGCTTCTTCAAATGGTTGCGTATCGTGGGCGACACCATCTTCGCGGTGGGCACCCTCACCCTCTTCTGGTTCGTTTATCAGCTGACCATCAAGAAAAAAAGATAATTCACCGGGAGAGTCACTCACTCCGGACATTTCCGGCAGCAGTAACAGCTCTCCCATAAATTCAGCAATTATGCATATAGACAATCAAAGTAACATCGGGAAAATTGTAGCGGAGAACTATAAGGCCGCTTCCGTTTTCAAACAATATGGCATTGATTTTTGCTGCAACGGCAACCGCACCATTGAGAGTGCCTGCCGGAAGAAGCAGATCGACCCTGATAAGCTCTTAACAGAGCTGCAGGAGGCAGTAACCCAAAAGGGTACGGGTGAGATCGATTTCAAGTCGTTCCCGCCCGATCTGCTGGCCGACTATATTGAAAAGACCCATCACCGCTATGTGGAGAAGAAGATCATTGAGATCACACCCTACCTGAACAGGATCGTGCAGGTACATGGAGAGAACCACCCTGAGCTGCTGGTGGTGGAGCAGCTCTTTCAGCAGTCGGCAGGTGATCTCACCGCGCATATGAAGAAGGAGGAGCTGGTGCTCTTCCCCTACATCCGTCGGTTGGTACAGTCACAACTGTCGGGTAGCACAAAGTCGGATACACCGTTAGGCACTATAGCCGAAGTGATTGCCCGGATGGAGCAGGATCATGAGGCCGAGGGGGAGCGGTTCCGTTCCATCAGTGAGCTGACGGACAACTACAACCCGCCGGCGGATGCCTGCAACACTTACAGGGTGACCTTCAGCCTGCTGCATGAGTTCGAGGAGGATCTACACCGGCATATTCATCTGGAGAACAACATTCTTTTCCCTAAAGCCATTGAGCTGGAGAAGACACTCAGCAACTGACAGAGGCAAAGAGGCGGCAAGATGTCCGCCTCTTTTTTTGGCTTGCGGTATAATCACAACATATCGCAACAACAGGCAATCACAACAAGGGGGTGGCATTCACACCACCTCTTTTTACATGCAATTTACATGCAATAT